>SKON01000161.1 GCA_007120035.1 Myxococcales bacterium | reverse complement strand
GGTGTTTTTTCGGGTCGTCAGGATCGGTGATGAGGAGTGGCCGTTGAGACATCAGAGGGCAGTACGAAGATGGGTAGCGCTGGTGCTGTTGGTCGGTGTGATGGCGGGGTGTGTGCAGCACCATCGGGTGGAGGATGTGGAGCCCGTGATTGTGTTGCCTGATGATTGGTATGAGGTGAGCGCCGGGGCGGGGGAGGACTGGGGGTGGTGTGGCGACTTCGGGGACCCGCGGTTGGCCCATTTGGTGGACCGGGTGCTGAGTCAGAATCTGGAGTTGGGGATTGCCGAGGTGCGGGTGCGAGAGGCCCGGGCGCTCTTGCGGCAGAGTCGCGCCAGGAGATATCCGTCGGTGGGGATCGGGGCGGAGGCTGAGGTGGAGTGGTGGGCGACAGGGGTCGAGCAGGACTACGAGATCTCGGCGCCGATGTCCTATGAGGTGGATCTCTGGGGTCGGGTGGCCGCCGAGGTGGAGGCCGCCGAGATCGATCTGGAGGCCCTGGATCACGATTTGATCGCCCTCCGGTTGGCGCTGGCCGCCGATACGGCGGAGCACTATTTCGAGTTGGAGCGGGTCCGGGCGGAGCTTGTGTTGCTGGAGGAGCAGATCGAGAACGCGACGACCTTCCTGGAGCTGACCGAGCTGCGGCATGCCCAGGGCATGGCCAACGCGATCGACGTAGTGCAGCAGCGCCAGGCGATCGAGGAGTTAAGGGAGTCACTGGTGCGGGCGCAGCTTGAGGAGCGACTGGTGCTGAGCGCGGTGGCGACCCTCCTGGGGGAGACCCGGTCTGAGGTGGAGGTGCAGACCTCGGGCATGCTGCCCGACGCGGAGCCTCTGAAGATGGAGGCGGTCCCCGCGGACCTGCTCCTGTACCGGCCCGATGTGCAGGCGGCGCGGCTCCGAGTCGTGGCGGCGGACTACCGGGTGGATGCGGCGCTTGCGGAGCGGCTGCCCCGGCTGGAATTGTCGGCGAGCATCGGGGTGCAGGCGGCGAATGTGCAGGAGTTGTTTCGGTTTCTCTTCGTGACCGCCGCCGGGGCGGTGTCGCAGCCGCTCTTTGAAGGGGGGAGGATTCAGGGGCGGATCGATCAGCAGGAAGCTGCCCGGGAGCGGCAGCTGCTGGAGTTCTCGGCGGTACTCCTGGCAGCGATACGGGAGGTGGAGGAGACCTTGGCCCGGGGCCAGAGCCTTCAGGCGATTCAGGAGACCCAACGAAGACAGCTGGAGGCAGCTCGGGAGGCGTTGAGTCTTGCGGAGGTGCAGTATCGTGCCGGGATCCTTGATTATTTGCGGGTGTTGACGGCCCTGGAGAGCGTGCAAGATCTGGAACTGGCGGAATTGGACAAGCGCCGGCTATTATTGTCACAGAGGATTCAGCTCTGCCGAGCGGCGGGTGGATACTGGCCGTGGGCAGAGGCGCAGTTTGAGGATGGGATCGACGAATGAGGGAAGAGGAACCGCAGACAAAGACGGTCAACACGGTCGGAGCGGTGGCGCTGTTGTTCCTGGCGGTGGTGATCGGAGGGGTGCTCTTCTTTTCGCGGTCCGACGTGGAGATCACTCCTCGCATTCAGTCAGGGGAGCTGGTGGAGGTGATCGAGGCGGAGGTGCATTTTTCGGCGCCTCGGATCGTGGCCCAGGGAACGGTGGTTCCTGCGCGGAGGGTGACGATTCGACCCGAGGTGTCGGGGAGGATCGTGGAGCGTCATCCAGGGCTGGTCGATGGAGGTGTGGTGCAGCGTGGGGAGACGGTGCTGCGGATCGATCCTCGGGACTATCAGTTGGCCGTCGATGAGGCTCGCAATGGAGTGGAGGCCGCGCAGGCGGAGCTGGCGATGGAGGAGGGGCGGCAGGTAGTGGCGCAGCAGGAGTGGGAGCGGTTTGGGTCGGGCGACGAGGAGCCGCCGCCGCTGGCGTTACGGGAGCCTCAGTTGCAACAAGCGAGGTTGGATATCGATCGAGCCCAACATCAGTTAACGCGGGCGCTCCTGGATCTGGAGCGGACTCGCCTGAGAGCGCCCTTTGCGGGGCTGGTGACCGAGGCGTCGGTCGAGGTGGGGGAGCTTGCGACCCCGTCATTGGCAGCGGCCACGTTGGTGGGGCTCGATGAGTTCTGGGTGCAGGTGTCGGTGCCCGTGGATACGTTGAACAGTCTGGCGATTCCGGGGCGAGATGGGGACCGAGGATCGCGAGCGTTTGTGCGGCATCATGGGGCTGCCGGTGTGGTAGAGCACCAGGGAGAGATCATACGGCTGCTTGGGGATCTCGATCCGGCGGGTCGAATGGCGCGAGTGCTGGTGCGGGTGGTCGATCCCTTTTCGCTGGCCGCGGACGAGGGAGAGCCCGACATGCCAGCGTTGAGGAAGCAGCCGCTGATGCTGGGGTCCTATGTGTCGGTGGAGTTTGAGGGGGCCCATCCTCGGAACGTTGTGGAGCTGCCGCGGGAGGCGCTTCATGATGGGCAGTGGGTGTATGTGGCCACCGAGTCCGACCGTCTGGAGCTGCGGGAGGTGCAGACGGTCTGGCGAACCCGAGATACGATCGCTGTGGCCGAGGGGATCGAGGAAGGAGAGCGGATCGTGGTCAGTGGGTTGGCGGCGCCCGTGGAGGGGATGGCGTTGCGGGTGGAGCAGGCGCCGGAGGGGTACTTTTCACCGAGTCGAGGTGAGGTAGTGTCGGCGGATCGAGAGGACCAGGCGGTAGAATCGCCACTGGAGCCGAGGATCCCGGAGGTGCCGGAGGAAGTGGGGGAGGAGGACGAGTTCGGGGAGGAGCCGGAAGGGGAGGAAGTGACGGAAGAAGAACCGGTGGAGCACGGAGAGCCGGAGGAGCGGTCGGTGGAGGAGACCGAGGACGAGGGAGAGCGGGAGGAAGAGGATCGGGAGGATGACGAAACGGAGAGCGAAGGGGCGGCTGCAGAGGACGAGGAAAGTCCTCCGGAGGGTGAGTGAGCACTCGTCCACTGCGCGCGCTCAACGCGGAGGATCCGGCTCAAGGGGGGGCGCTGGCGTTTATGGCTCGCCACCCGGTGGCGGCCAATCTGCTGATGCTGATCTTCATCGTCGGCGGGTTGATCATGACCCAGAACATCCGGCAGGAGGTGTATCCCGACTACGCGCTGCATGAGATCCGCATTAACGTGAGCTATTCGGGGGCGTCGCCGGAGGATGTGGAGCAGGCGATGATCCTGCCCGTGGAGGACGCGATTCAGAATGTCCCAGGGATTCACCGGGTGTACTCCTATGCGAGCGAGGGGGGAGGCCGGGTGACTGTGGAGCTGGTGGGAGGCCACAGTCCGGAGTTAGCGGTCAATGAGATCCAGAGCGCTATTGATGGGGTGGCGGTGTTTCCCGACGATACGGATCGTCCGAACATATCGCTGCGGTCTGCCCGGGTGGACGTGTTGACCGTGGTGCTTTACGGGGACGTCGATGAGCGTTCGCTGCGGGAGTTGGCGGAGCGGACGCGGGAAGGGCTCCTGGCGCAGCCCGAGATATCCCGGGTGAGCTTGAGTGGTATGCGGCCGCCGGAGATCTCCGTGGAGGTGCGAGATGCGACGTTGCGAGCCCACGGGTTGACCCTGGGGCAAGTCGCAAGCGCCATCAATGTGGCTGTCGCCGATGTTCCGGCCGGAGGGTTGCAGACCTCCGGCGGTGAGGTCCTGGTGCGGACCTCGGAACGGAGGGAGGAGCAGCGAGAGTTTGAGGACATTATCGTCGTGGCCGACGGGGATGGCACGACGATTCGATTGGGGGAGCTCGCGGAGGTCCAGGATGGGTTTCGGGATCTGAACAGGATCACCTACTACAACGGGAAGCAGGCGGCCCGGATGATCGTAGCCCGGGTCGGGGATCAGACCCCGATGGAGGTGTCGGCGGCGACTCGTCGGTACCTGGAGGAGTCGCGGGACGGTCTGCCCCCGGGGGTGGATTATGCGCTGTGGGAGGATGAGTCCGAGGAGTTCGCTGAGCGCATCGATCTCCTGGTACGCAATGCCTACCTGGGGTTGATCCTGGTGTTGTTGGTGATGGGGTTGTTTTTGAACGTGAGGTTGGCGTTCTGGGTGACCCTGGGGATCCCGATCTCCTTTCTGGGGGCCCTGATCGTGATGCCCTTTCTGGGGGTGTCGTTCAATATGATCAGCATGTTCGCGTTCATCCTCTGCCTGGGGATCATCGTGGACTACGCGATCGTGGTGGGAGAGGCGATCTACAAGCAGCGGGAGGAAGGACGGGGGCCGGAGGACGCGTCGGTGCTGGGGGTGAACGAGGTGGCGGGGCCGTTGTGTATTTCGCTCTTGACGACGTCGGCGGTGTTCTTGCCCCTTCTTGCGATCCCGGGGACCACGGGGAATCTCTTTCAGACGGTCCCGGTGGTGGTGGTGATTCTTCTGGTGTTGTCGTTGATCTCGGCGTTGGTGATCTTGCCGGCCCATCTGTCGCGGTCCCGTTCGGCGGAGTGGACGGGGTGGATGGCGCGGGTCATGAAAGTGCAGGAGCGATTTGGGAGCGCTCTGGATCGGTTCGTCACGGGGACCTATCGGCCGCTGCTGGGCAAGGTGTTGGCGTACCGGTATCTGACCATGGCGGCCGGGGTGGCCTGTCTGATGGTGATCACGGCGGTGGTGGTCACGGGGCGGATGTCGTTTTCGTTCTTTCCGCCTGTGGAGGGGAATGTCTCCTATGTGGACATACGGCTGCCCTACGGGACCGATGCGTCGGTGACCCATGGGGTAGTCGATCGGGCGATGGAGGCGGCCCGACATACGCTGGGGGAGTTTGGGACGAGCCAGGAGGAGATCCCGGGGATCTTGGTGGAGCACGGACGGGCGGCGGCGGACGCGGGGCCCCTGGGAAGCGGGGTGGGGGCCCGCAGCCATGTGGGACGGGTGTCGGTGGATCTGGGGAGCGCCGATGATCGGGGGTTCACGACGGCGGAGTTCAGCGAGGCCTGGCGTGAGAGGTTGGGAGAGATCGCCGGTGTGGAGGCGCTGGTCTTCAACTACTCCTCGGGGTTGGACGCGGGGCGCCCTGTGAGTGTGCAGTTGATCCACTCCGATCCGGCGTTGGTATCGCGGGCTGCGGAGGAGTTGGCTGAGACGCTGAGCGGTCTGGAGGGGGTGATCGATGTGGACAGCGGCGTGGCGCGAGGAAAGGAGCAATTGGATATCCGGCTGCGACCGGAGGCTCGAAGCCTGGGGTTGACGGAGTCGGAGCTGGGGCGGCAGCTGCGGTCGGCCTTCTTCGGTGTGGAGGCGGTCCGGATGCTTCGGGGCCGCGATGAGGTGCGGGTGTTTGTGCGGCGCCCCCTGGAGGAGCGCCAGTCCGAGGAGCATATCGAGGCGATGATCCTTCGGACCCCGGCCGGCGGTGAGGTGCCGCTCTTGGATGTGGCGACGATTGAGCGGAGCCGTGGGGCGGTGGCGATCGATCGGGAAGCCGGTCGGCGGGTGGTGCACGTGAACGCGTCGCTGCAGGAAGGGACGGTGACGGGCAATGAGATCATGGCCACCCTTCGGCGTGGGGTTCTTCCGGGTCTGGTCGAGTCCTATCCCGGGTTGGAGTGGGATGTGGCGGGGGAGCAGCAAGAGCAAGAGCAAGCGATGGATCAGTTGCTCTTTGCACTCTTCTTGTCGTTGTTTGGTATCTACATCTTCCTGGCGTTTGCGTTTCGGTCCTATGTACAGCCTGTGGTGATCCTGGTGGTGATCCCCTTCGGTTGTATCGGTGCTGTGATGGGGCACCTCTTGCTGGGGTATTCGTTGAGCTTCTTAAGCGTAATGGGGATGATCGCGGTGTCGGGAATTGTGGTGAACGCTTCATTGCTTTTGATGGCGACGGCCAACGGATACCGGGAGCGGGGGTCCTCGGCGGAGGAGGCCGTGGTGCTGGGGGCCTGTCGAAGGTTTCGGCCGATCGTGTTGACGGCGGCGACGACCTTTGCGGGGCTCCTGCCGATGATCTTTGAGAGCAGCGTGCAGGCGGCGTTCCTGGTGCCCATGGCGATCAGCATGGGGTTTGGGATCCTCTTCGGGACAGTGATCTGCCTGCTCTTCGTGCCATGCACGTTTATGATCTTTGAGGACGCGTTGGACGTGGCCCAAGGACTTCGTGAGAGGAGTGCCGAATGAACTGGATCGGGATGACCTTATTCGGGGTAGCGGTGATCGTGGTGGTCGTGGCGGCCTATGCGAGACGGGGGTTGTCGTATCCGCTGAGCCGGGCGATGGCGGGGGAGGTGGAGCCTTATGCGAGCTATGTGATGAGGGCTCCGGAGAAGAAGCGGGCGAATCTTTGGGACCAGGGGATCTCGCGACTCTGGCGAGGGTATCGCCGGGAGACGGCGATGGAGTTGATGAAGGTGGCGGCCGTGAAGAGCCCGGCGCCG
>SKON01000012.1 GCA_007120035.1 Myxococcales bacterium | reverse complement strand
GAAGGGCCCGTCCGTGGGTCCGCCCTCGACCTCCAATCCGACCACCCGTGGGAAAGCATCGGGGCCGGCATCGAATTCGAAGGACAGCCGCTCTCCTCGCGTGACCGGGGCGTCAGGGCCGTCCACGGCGCGCAGGTGCAGCGGTATGAATTCCTCCTCGCTCTCACCTGTTCATAATTTGCCGCGCCCACCTGCACTGGAGTCTATCATGCCCGCGATCAAAGACGAAGAACTCGTCCCCTTTCTGCAATGGGCGCTGCCGCGGATGGGCTACCGCTGGCGGGGCTATCGGAAGGTCCGCAGGCAGGTCAAACGGCGGATCGCCGCTCGCCTCGAAGACCTCGGTCTCGCGGAGCTCGACGAGTACCGGCGATACCTGGAGGAGAACCCCGACGAATGGGAGCGGCTGGACCGATGCTGCCGGATCACCATCTCCCGCTTCTACCGGGACCGCCAGATCTGGGACGTCCTGCGAGGCGAGGTGTTGCCCCGGCTCGCCGAAGGCGCCCGGGTGGCGGGCCGGGACACCCTCCACGCCTTGAGTATGGGCTGCGCCAGTGGTGAGGAGCCCTACACCTTGCGGCTGTGCTGGGAACTCGACGAGGACCCCCCGTGGCATGGCCTTTCGCTGCGGGTCGACGCCTTCGACGCCGCACCTCATATGGTCGAGCGTGGGCGACGAGCCCGGTACTCGGGGGGGAGCCTGCGAGAGCTCCCGGAGGGATGGGTTGGGGCGGGGTTTGAGGTCCTCGACGGCGCCGAGGAGGAGTACGAATTGCGGGAACACCTCCGGGGTGTCCGTTTCTTCGTCGCCGACGTCCGGGACTGGCAGCCTGATGGGGAGCAGCTCTACGACATCGTGTTTTGTCGGAACCTGGCGTTTATGTACTTCGACGAGGCGTGGCGAGCGGAGACTCTGGAGAAGATCGCGCGGTGGACCAGGCCCGGCGGCGTGCTGGTGGTGGGGAATCACGATGTGATCCCGGAGGGGCGGGGGTTCAGGGAGGAGGCTACGGGTACTTTGTATTGTCGGGTTGCTGATGGTTAGGGTTCAGGCGGCGAACCGGCGGAGGCCGAGAGCCGCCAACGGTAGCACCCACAGGAGCCCCGGCAGCGGAGACGCAGGCGCCGTGGCACAGCCTGCGGACACGTCCTCGTCGTCGTCTTGCCCCTCCTCACCGGGCACCTCCGTCCACTCCCGGTAATCTGATCCCTCGAAGCGGAACTCCGGTGAGCACACCTCCACGGTCTCGCTGCGGCTGCCGTCGATGGCCACCGTGGTGAGCTCGATGCATGAGGGCTTCTCGAGGGTGTGCGGCCAGAACTCGAAGTCCTCGATAACTCCGTAGACCTCCATGCCAGAAGGTAGCGGCTCTCGGCGTAAGAACCGGCGGTGTGTGGGGAGGCTAGCGCGGGGCTTGGGGAGTGGGGATGTGGTGGGGAGGACACCTGCGCCGGAGGCGGCAGGGCTCCGTAGGCACTACCCCGACAACCCTTCGCAAGAGTCGCTCGCGGCGCTACACTCCCCGACAGCCGGCCCCGCCGGATCGTCCCGAAGTAAGCCCCCCACGAGACCCGAACGATGAGACACCTGGCGCTCCCCATCGCGTTTGCCCTTCTGCTCCCCCTCACCTCCTGCGACTCCGACGAAGCCGCGACCCCGGCCACGGATCAGCCCATCGGTCAGCCCCTCGAAGAGCCCGCCACGGAGGCCGCCGAGCTCGCCGCCCCGGCGCCGCCGGAGCTGATCCTCCACGGCGCGCTCCGCAACGTGAACCTCCACGGCGACTACTCCGCCACGGTGACCTTCGAAGACCTCGCCGACTCCGATCCTGCCCCCACCCACGGCCTGGGGGCCCTGGGCGGCCTCACCGGCGAGGCGACCCTCTGGGACGACCGGGTCTTCTTCGCCGACGCCGGCGAGGAGCCGCGATTCTCATCGACACCGCTGGCCGACGTCACGGACCGAGACGCGACCTTCTTCTTTGGGGCCGCCGTCTCGGAGTGGCGCACCGCCGACTCCATCACCGGCCCCGACCTAGCTGCCCTGCAGTCTTCCCTGGAAGCCTACCGAGAAGCCGCCGACCTCGACGGCGCCCTCTCCTTCCGGATCACCGACCCCCTGGGCACCGTGGAGTGGCACGTCACCGACTCCGACCTCTTCCCCGAAGACGAAGACCAGCCCTCGTCCTGCGGAGAGCGCAAAGAGTTCTCCCACCAGTTCGAGACCACCCGAGAGCCCGTGCGGATCGTGGGCATCTACACCACGGACCACACGGGCGTCGTCGTGGACCACACCACCTCGATCCACGCTCACGTGATCACCGACCGGGGACACTCGGGCCACATCGACGCCCTGACCCTCTCGGACTACGCCGTGGTGGAGATCGCCGTCCGATAAGCCAGTGAGCCAGAGATCCGTCGTCGAGTTCAGTCGCCTTCGGGAACCCTCAGGAGACTCCCTCGGACCTGAACATCGGTCACTGAGGTCTCACCGATCCAGACCCGTTGGTTCTCCGAGATCTCCCGGCCGTCAGGACGGGTGAAGGTCAAGACGTTTTGCCCATCGATCTCCTGCACGTCGCACTCGATCTCCTCGCCATCGAGGTCAAAGTTCCCGAGCCGATCTTGTTCGTGGACCTTGCACTCGCCGTCATCGACCACCATCACGGCTCCGTTGAGATCCACGAAGGCCCGGCCGTCGATCACGGCGCCGCTGATCCCCATCCCCAGGAACAACTGGTCCCCCTCCATCGCGAAGGCGTGATAAACCGTCATGGTGCCTCCCCCTTCCTCGGTGGTCCGGGCCAACACTCCGGGCCGCACCATCTCGACGGTCGACTCCTCGGTCTCCTGACCGAACTGGGTCAGCCGTAAGGTCTCGCCATCGAACTCCACGGTCTGCAGGTAGGTCCCGGCCCCCTGCTCCCAGGTCTGGGACTGCAGCATGGCGAGCTCGTCGGCGCCGGTCCAATCACCCCAGAGAGGATGGGGCTCGGGCTCGGGTTCGGGTTCGGGTTCTGGCTCCGGCTCGGGCTCGGCGGCGGGCTCCGGGGTCGCGGGGGCCTCGTCGTCATCACAGCCGACGACGAAGGAAGCGGAGAGAAGGGCGATAAGCAAGAGGGCTAACATTCGCATGGGATACCTCGTGGGGTAGTTCTCGATAGTTCATGAACGCCGATACAGTCTCACGGGACCGAGTCCACCACAAGTCGGCAGGTTCGAGTGACCCTTCGAGTGACGTCCCTTGCGCATCCGCCGAGAAATCCGTCAGAATCAAAGCCTTCGTTCGCGGCTTCAACGATCCCGACAACTGTGTCGATCATGAAACAAGCTCTCCTCGGACTCCTCGTCGGCCTCGCCGTTGGCGCCGGCGGCTTCTACCTCCTCTCCCCACCGGACACGGGCCTCCCAGGCGAGGACCTCGAAGCCTACGTGGCCATCGACGACGCCGAACCCGACAAACCCGCCGACACCCGGGCCGAGCTCGAAGAGATCGACGCTGACATCGACGATCACACCTGTGAGGAGACCCTGGCCATGGTCCGCCAGGCCCACGCCGACGCCATCCGCCGGTACAGCGAGAACGAAGAGCTCGTGGAGCATCTCTCGGACATGGTAGACCGCACCGCTCTGGATCGGCCCCTCCGATTCCCCGAGTTCCTCGACGACGAGTACCAACCCGAGGGGGTCCAGGCCGCCGTGGACACCCTGATGGAGGAGTGTCCGAGCATCTTCTCCCAGGACACCACTGTGGATTGCTCGGAGTACCCCTGCTTTATCGAGACCCCCTTTGAGCACACCGTCCAGAACTACGACTTCCGCTCCGAATGCCCGGTGATCACAGACCTCCTCGGCGTGGGTGCCACGACCTTCCAGATCCCCGTCGGCGACGAACACCGCCTGATCTACGCACCCTTAGGCGAAGGCATCGGACTGAACGGATTTCTCAGCGAGAACGAGGCCCGCCACCGGGTGCGGTTTCGGCTCCGCGGCGAGGAGCGGCGCCGCGAACTGGCCCACGAGCACTTCGAGGAGCCCTGTTTAGTCGAAGGAGACGCCCTGGCCTGCCGCCGACTCGCCGCCGCCTACCGGGGCCACCCCGACGAGCACCTCTTCTACCTGCAGGCCGGATGCGACGCCGACGACTCCAACGCCTGCCGCCTCTTCGGCTACCACTCCTGCGTCACCCACGGCCGGTGCACCCCCGAAGCCGAGGCCGCCGCCCGCCGCGCCCTGGCGCTGGATCCGGGCAACGCCAGCGCCCAGGGGACGCTTGCCACCCTCGTCTGCCAGGGGGGCAACGCCGCCGAGGCCAATACGCTCTACCAACAAGCCTGCGCCGGGGGCCACGACGCCTCCTGCAACCGGTCGTGCTAGCGCGACCGTCCCATCACTCTGAGTCCTTCGGGTCCGCGAGCTTCCTCGCTTCCTCTCCATATCGGGCCTCGAGAATCGCCATCGCTTCATCCCCGCGAGTGGCTCTGTCCCCAAGGCTGACTTTCTTCCCGAGACGAGCCTCGAGGTTCGCGAGCTCAGCTCGCTTCTCTGCCAAAAGCAGAGCCCGATCTTTCGTCGGAGACACCTGTTTCCACTGGATGCGTACCTGGTCCGGATCGCGCCGGCAGTACATCACGGGAACCTTATCTCCCGGGGACGGCAGTAACGAGACCTTCACCAGGTCCTTCACCAGGACCGCCCGGGAGGGGATCTCGTCGGCGTGTAGGACCCCCGCGATCTGGGCCGTCTGGTACCTCGAGTTCGACACCGCGATAGGCGCCCCTGTGACCTCCAACACCCCGGGGGCCGGGTCCTTGATCTTGGCCCGTCTCCGAAAGATCCACCAGTAGAGGAACACGGAAAAGACCACGGAGAACACCGCCAACCCCACCCCTACTATGGCGAAGATCTCCAGAACCTCTGCCAACTCATCATCCATCGACTGCCCTCCAATCGGATCCGCCCCTTACGGCAACGGAATGAACTCCTCTTCGTCTCCGGGCACCGTATCGAATCGGCCCTTTCGCCACTCTTCCTTGGCCTCGTCTATTCGCTCCTTCCGAGAGGAGACGAAGTTCCACCAGATGTACCGAGGCCCCTCCATGGAAGCGCCACCCACCAGGGCGAACCTCGCCGGCTCGGAGCCCTCGTTTCGCACGGTCACGGGGTGGTCGGGCCGCAAAATCAAGAGCTCGCCGGCCCCGAAGGAATCCCCGCCGATTCGAATGGTACCCGAGACGGTGTAGATGCCTCGCTCCTCGTGGATGGCGTCCACCGGGAGCGACCCGCCCGGTGCCAGAGTCACGTCGGCGAAGATCGTGTCGCTGTAGGTCGTCATCGGCGAGGTGTGGCCCCAGGCGGTGCCGGCCACGAGGCGGGCGTGAGCCCCGCCGTCGTCGATCACGGGGAGGTCGGCTTCGTCGTGATGCTCAAACGCCGGGTCCCGCTCCTCCTCGGCCTCCGGGAGGGCCACCCAGGTCTGCAGCCCAAAGAGCTCCGCACCTCGTCCTTTGTAGCCCTCATCCATCCGCTCCGAATGAACGATCCCCCGCCCGGCGGTCATCCAATTCACCTCGCCGGGACAGATGATCTGCTTCGTCCCCAGGCTGTCCCGGTGCAACACCTCTCCATCGAAGAGGTACGTCAAGGTCGCCAGGTTGATGTGCGGATGGGGCCGGACATCGAGCCCTTCGCCGAGCACGAACTCCGCCGGCCCCATCTGATCGAGGAAGATGAAGGGCCCCACCATCTGCTTCTCACGGGATGGCAGGGCCCGGCGCACCTCGAAGCCACCGAGATCCCGGGACCTGGGCACGATCACGGTCTCGATCGCGTCGACACTCTTATCGTCTCCCAGGATGGGATCCGGGCATTCTTGGTAGCTCATAGAGTTCTCCGTTTGGATTAGATGGGGCCACCACCGGGCAACAAGTCGAGGCAATCCTCGGCCCCTTCGTCGAGATAGGTATCAAACCATTCGTCGACCTCAGCGGAGGCCAGATCTTCACAGGCGTCTACCGCCTCGTTGACCCCTTCTATACATTCGAAGAACTCGGCCTCTGTGTCTTCCTCACAGACGTCAGGGTCCAAGAGCGCCACGCAGACATCGACGTTCTCCACCGCCTCGACCACACACTGCACCAGCTCTCCCGTACCCTCCGGCGGAGCCGATGCTTCGAGCAACGCCTGCTCTATGCACTCCTCGAAAGCATCATAGTCCTCCTCGGAGACCACAAATTCGTCTTCGCACTCCTCGACGGAGTCGAAGCCAGAGGAATCAAAGTCGCAGGCGCAGGTCTCATCCCGCAGGAAGGAATTGTAGGCGCCGAGGAACTGACGAAGCGACGAAGACACGGAGGCCGCGATCTCCTCGAGGTCTTCCGGGTCGGTTTGGTTCTGGTTCTGGTTCTG
>SKON01000090.1 GCA_007120035.1 Myxococcales bacterium | reverse complement strand
GAGCCGTCGGCCTGCTGCTCACAGCCCGGGAACGCCACGATCAGGTCTTCGTCGGGATCGCTGAAGAGCAAATCGAAGAGCCCCCCGTCGATGTAAATGGTGGTCTCTCGAATCCAGTCGATGGTCAGATTCTGGACGTTCAACCCCGCCGTCAGGGTCACCTCGACGGCTCCGGTCCCGTCGGTCTCCGCCACGTGGTAATTGGGCTCCAGGCCTGGCGCCCAAAGGACCAACTCGTAAGTCCCCTCTTCGAGATCGACGAACTCAAAGGATCCATCGGCGGGCAAGACCTGGGAAGCCACCACGTCGCCGGTGTCGGGATCGATCAACGACACCTCCACGCCCTCCAGGGACTCCACTCCGGTGGCATCCGTGGCCTGACCACTCAACACGGGGTCCTCCGGCTCGGGAATCACCGTGATCGTCACCGATGAGCTGTCGTCGTCACTGGAGACGGTGCCCGAATAGGTCCCCTCATCTCCTGCCACAGTCGACCACTCCAGGGTGATCGTCTCATCTTGCCCTCCTTCCAACTCCAGACCGGAGATCGTGTCTCGAACCTGGCCATCCACCTCGAAGACAATGTCCTGAGTACCGGCTTCATCGCCAGCGTTGGTCACGGTGACCACCACTGCCACGGTTTGCCCCTCCTGCACCGCCGTGGTGCTCGCCACGGCGTCGATCTCCAGGAAGAAGAACGCCGGGGACGGCTCTTCGGAAGCCACGGTGATCACCACATTTCGGGTCTGATCGTCGCTCACGACCTGCGCGGAATAGGTCCCGCCATCCCCTTCTTGGGTCTGCCAGGTCAGGGTCACGGTCTGATCCTCTCCACCATCGAGGGTCACCGTCTGAGAGTCCCGGACCGACCCGGCAATGATCAGCTCGATCTCCTGGGTATCCGTCAGGTCACCGGTGTTCTCCACGGTCACCACGACGATCACTTCCTGACCTTCGTCCACGGAGGTCGTGCTCGACCCCGCTTCATAGGTCACGGCAAAGAAGGCCGGCGCAAAGACGCTCACGTCTACCGTGTCGGACTCGTCCTCGCTGGAGACCTCCGCCGTGTAAGTTCCGGCGTCTCCGGCGGCGGTCTGCCAGACCAGGGTGATGACCTCGTCATCGCCGCTGTCCAGGGTCACCGACGCCGTGTCTCGGACGGTGCCATCAATGACGAGCTCGATCTCCTGGGTCGCCTCGCTCCCACCATCGTTGGTGACGGTGACCGCCACTTCCACGGATCCCCCCTCCACCGCCGAGAGTTCGCTGTCTTCCTCCACAATGGCGACACCAAAGAACGCCGGCTCCAGGCTTACCGTCCCCGACACCGTCGCGGCGTCGTCGCCGCTGGACACCTCTCCGGTGAAGCTCCCCTCGTCATCGGCCGTGGTGGTCCATCTCAGCTCCACGGTCTCGCTGGCCCCCCCCTCGAGCTCCAGAGCGCTGTGGGTCGCCACCTCGTCTCCATCGATGGTCCACACGATGTCCCGGGTCCCCGTTTCCTGACCGGTATTCTCCACCTCCACAACGACCACGACGTCGTCGCCGACCAACACATCGAGCTCACTGTCGGTCTGATTCAGGGTCACCGTGAAGAACGGTGAGAGATCGGGCTCGACGACCTCCACGGTCGCCGAGTCGCTGTCGTCCTCACTGAACACCCTGATCTGGTAGGTTCCCGCATCGCCGACGGTAGTCTCCCATTCGAAGGTCCTCGTCGCGAACGTTTCAGGGGGCAAGAGCTGCTCGACGGTCTCGATCTCTTCTCCGTCGATCTCGAAGACGATGTCCTGACTCCCCAGCTCGTTGCCGATATTCGTCACATCCACGACCACTACCGCCGTCTCCCCCTCCTCCACGGCCAACGTGCTCGCCGCCACATCGATGGTCACCGCGAAGTACGCCCCCTCGATCTCCGGCACTTCGCACTCCACCACCACGTTCGTCACGTCGGCCCCGTCGATCGTCCCCGACCCGTTCGTGACCCCGCACTCATGAAAGTCCGGCACCGCCGCTACGGTCACATCGTAGGCCTCTCCGTCGGCTACGGCCGTGGCAAAAGTAAACGTCCCGTTGCTGCTGATCGTCAGATCATCGCCGCCGTTGTTCTGCAGCACCAACCCGGGCAGCTCCAGCCCCTGCACCACCCCCCCGACGGTATAGGCCTCCCCCTGGTTCTGGTTCTGGTTCTGATTCTGATTCTGGTTCTGGTTCTGGTTCTGGTTTTGGTTTTGGTTCTGATTCTGATTCTGGTTCTGGTTCTGATTCTGGTTGGGATCCTGGTTTTGATTCTCGTACTCGCCGACATCGTCCCGACCGCACCCCACGGCCATCAACAACACCAACAACCACACCGCCCAGACACCTCGAGACACACCTCGGAACCTCTTCACTCCCGGATTCATGTTCACTCCTCGTGGGGATACGTTTTGCAATGGCTGTAACTGGCTTAGAAAATCTGTGCTTCGAGACTACCACCCTTCTCTTCGCCCTTCCAGTGACTACCCCTTTCACTACGGGAATTTACAACCCTTCTCGCTTCGTTTTCTACACGCCGGGCCCTTCTTGCCCTATACTTGTCGGGGCACTACGGTTCCTCTCGGTGAACTGCGTCTCTTCTGCGAGTGATTTTCGATCATGTCTCGACTCACGCTACGACCCTCTCTTGGCCTCCTCCTCATCGCCGCCATCGCCACCACCGTGGCCTGCAGCGAACCGACCATTGATCCCGAGGACGCCGCCCGCTTCGTGGACGACTGGGCTCCCACCGTGGACGAACAGATGCGCTCCGAGGCCAGCCGAGCCGCCGCCAGCGAGGCCCTCTCCCAGCGCCTGTCCGCCTCAGCCCGGGCCGCCGAGGGCACCCAGACCGACGAGCCTCCCTTCGAGCGCCTGGTCAAAGAGGTTTATGCCGCCCGGGAGTACCAGCCGGCCCTGGTTGACGACGACGGCCTCACCCCCGCCGGCCAGGCCATCTGGGACGCCCTCCAGGATCTCGTCGATCACCGCCTCGACCCCGAGCCCTACCGCCTCGACGCCATCGAATCGGCGCTTGCCACCTTCGAGGAGCGCCGCGCCGGCATCTCCGACTTCGATGCCCTGAAAGCCACAGACGCCGAGAAGCAAGCCGCCAAGGCCTGGCTCGTCGAACAACCCCTCACCGACTTCGACCTCATCGCCGACAACTTCCCGGCCCTCACCCGAACCGTCGTCGAGGACACCCCCGCCGGGGAGCGCCTCCAGCAGGCCCTGAAAGACTACCAGGACCAGCGCAAGGGTATCACCGAGGCCGCCGCCGAGATCGAGCATCGCTTGGCCGTCGCTCTGACCCGGTACGCCCGCGAGCAGCGTCACTTCCGCATCAAAGAGATCTTCATCCACCCCCGACACTGGGACTTCTACAACGAGCCCGACGTCGAGAACTCCGGCCGCCGCCCCGACCCCGCCCGCGGGGCCTTCCTCGCCAGGCAGATCTGGCGCGAGACCGCACACCTCGCCGAAGCCATCGCCGAGGAAGAGAAGGTCTACATCCTCCACGGCAAGATCCGCGACACCCTCGCTGAGGTCCTCGACAGCGACGACCCGGCCACCGTGGTCGCCCAGATCCCCCCTCTGCAGCCTCAGTACGCCGGCCTCGTCGCCGAGCACCGCCGCTACCGCGAGATCGTCGCCAACGGCGGCTGGGAAGAGGTCCCTCGCCAGAACAACCTCCGCCCCGGCCAGAACCACGCCACCGTGGAGGCCCTGAAGCGCCGCCTCCAGGCCGAGGGCTACTACCCCGCCGACGCTCCCATCGACGACTCCTACGACGACCTCCTCACGGAGGCCATCGAGGCTTATCAGGAGACCCATCAGATGCAGGTCTCCGGCCGGCCCCACAACATCTTCTGGTTCAGCCTGAACATCCCCGCCGAGCGCCGCCTGGCCCAGATCGGCCTGAACATCGAGCGGTGGCGCGAGACCAATGTTCGCCACGAGCTCCCCACCTACACCTTCGTCAACGTCGCCGACTTCACCGTCGAGCTCTACCACGAGCAGGAGCGCCTGCTCCGACATCGCACCGTCGTCGGCGACAACGTTAAGTCCGTCAATCCCCTCACCCACGAGGAGGAGTACTCCAACCGCACCCCCACCCCGATGGCCGCCTACATCGACCGGGTGATCTTCAACCCCTACTGGAACGTCACGGACCGCATCCGGGCCGTTCGCATCCTCCCCGAGGTCCGGGCCTCTCTGGAAGGGAAGTACGCCTCCCGCCTGGCCAGCTTGATCGAACAGGCCGAGCGCGACCGACCCACCCGGGTCTCCGCCGTCGCCGCCCTCTCCGATGACGCCCCCTCGGCCCGGCCCACCCGACCCACCCGGCCCGCCTCTGATGAGGCCGCAGACTCGCAAGAGTCCGCCGAGGACAGCGCCCCCGAAGCCGAGCCCGAGCCCGAGCTCACCGAGGAAGAACGCCGCGCCCAACGCCGTGCTCAGGCCCTGGAACGGTACACCAACACCCGCCGGGTCCCCATCGAGGGCGCCGACCGCTCCGAATCCCGCCGGGTCTTCAACCTCGAGGCCATGAACCGCCTCAAGGAGCAGCTCTACGGCGACGCCGAAGACGCCGACTCCCGCTTCTGGGGCCGGTTCCCCTACCTGGACCGCGAGACCGGGCTGGTGGACGTCGAGAACACCCAGATGGACAACGTCCCCTCCTGGTACGAAGCCAACGGCTACGACGTCGTCCGTATCGGAACCTGGGAGTACGTCCGTATGCTCCCCGGTCCGGCCAACGCCCTGGGTGACGTGAAGATCATCTTCCCCAACTACGACAACATCTACCTCCACGACACCCCGGCCAAGGAGCTCTTCAACCGCGACGTCCGCGGGTTCAGCCACGGCTGCATCCGCGTCCAGGACCCCCTGGACCTCTCCGCCGAGCTCCTCCGCCTCGGCGGCATCGAAGACGTCAACATCGACCGCATCTTGGCCGACGGCGACTACATGCCCATCTTCCTCGACCGCCAGATCCCGGTGTACCTCGAGTACTACACGGTCCGCGTCGACGACGAAGGGCGAGCCAACTTCCTCGCTGATATCTACGGCTACGACGCCGAAGCCCTGGCCGACGACTCCTGATGTCTCCCAAGAAGGACCGCATCGACCGCCTCCTCGTGGATCGGGAGCTCGTGGAGTCCCGCACCCGCGCCCAGGCCCGGATCATGGCCGGCGACGTCTTCGTCGACGGCCAACGGGTCGACAAAGCGGGCACCCAGGTCTCCGTCTCGGCCTCCATCGACCTCCGCGGCGACGAGCTCCCCTACGTCAGCCGCGGCGGCCTCAAACTCGAGGCCCTCCTCGACCACACCGGCTTCGACCCCACGGACCTGATCGCCATCGACGTCGGCGCCTCCACCGGCGGCTTCACGGACTGCCTCCTCCAACGGGGCGCCCGCCGCGTCTACGCCGTCGACGTCGGCTACGGCCAGCTCGCCTGGAAGCTCCGCCAGGATCCCCGGGTCGTGGTCCTGGAACGCCAGAACATCCGCCACCTCCCCCGGGACGCCGTCGACGACCTCTGCGACCTGGCCGTCATCGACTGCTCCTTCATCTCCCTCCAGATCGTCCTCCCCTCCACCCTCACCTTCCTCACCGACGACGCCCACCTCCTTACCCTCATCAAACCTCAATTCGAGGTGGGCCGCGAAAACCTCGCAAAAGGCGGCGTCGTCCGCGACGACCAGGCCCGTCAGCAGGCCATCGACGACATCATCGCCACCGCCGAATCCCTGGGTCTGACCTTCCTCGACGGCCTCGACTGCCCCGTCCACGGCCCCGCCGGCAACGTCGAGTACCTCGCCATCTTCCGGCGATAAGTGCCCCATCGCCGGGGTGCGGCGGCATTATTCGTGGCGTACGGGTTCGCGGCGACGGGCATCGTGACGTCGGGGTTGGCGGCGACGGGCATCGCAACGTCGGGGTTCGCCGCGAACCCCGACGCTCCGATGCTCCCCCTCGCCGCAACCCCCGACACTCCAATGTCCCTCGCCGCAAACCCGCCAACAACGCAACCAACCAACCCGCCAGGGTGCTGAACTCCGTCCGGAAACCACCGCCGCAACCCAGAGCACCTTGCATCCCCCCCGCCAATTCCGCACACTACCCCCATGAAACATCTCCCCACACTCCTCCTCACCCTCCCCCTACTGCTCTTCGCCTGCGCCCCCGAGCCGGCCCAGAACGACACACCGGACCCGGAGATCCCCAACCTCAACGGCGGCCCCGACTCCGACGCCGACAACCCCGACTCCGACGCTGCCAGCAACGCCGACAACCACGCCGAGGTGGAGCCGCGGTACCCGGTCCTCCTCATCGGCATGGACGGCTTCAAACCGGAGTACCTCGGTGAAGACTACGGCTCCACCCCCAACTTCGACCGCCTCATCGAAGCCGGGGTCCTCGCCGAATCCCTGAAGCCCGTCTTCCCCACCAAGACCTTCCCCAACCTCTACAGCATCGTCACCGGTCTCTACCCGGAGAACCACGGCATCATCAGCAACACCGTCTACGATCCGGACCGCGGCGAGACCCTCCGAATGTTCGACGCCGACTCCCAAGAGCAGTCTCATTGGTGGGGTGGCGAGCCCATCTGGGTCACCGCCGAGAAGGCCGGCCTGAAGGCCTCCACCTTCTTCTGGGTCGGCTCCGAGGCCGAGGTCGGCGGCTACCGGCCTACCAACCACGTGGCCTATAACTCCGCCATCCCCCACTCCAACCGCGTCGACCAGGTCCTGCAGTGGCTCACCGACGACGAAGATCCCACCCACTTCGCCACTCTCTACTTCTCCCGTCCCGACGGCGCCGGCCACTCCCATGGGCCCCGCTCTCAACAGGTAGCAAACGCCGTCGCCGACATGGACGCCCAGCTCGGTCGATTGATCGACGGCCTCGAAGACGCGGGCATCTGGCCCGACATCAACCTCCTCATCGTCTCCGACCACGGCATGGTCGAGCTCGACCCCGACAAGGTGATCTTCCTCGACCAGATCATCGACCTGCAGGACGTCTTCGTCGTCGATTGGACCCCTGTCGCCATGCTCAGCCCCCGGGCGGGCTTCGCCGACCTGATCTTTCATCAGCTCGACGAACACCAACAATGGCGAGACCACTATCAGGTCTTCCGCCGCGACGATCTCCCCGAGCACTACCACCTCCGGCACCGACGCCTGCCGGAGATCGTGATGATCGCCGACATGCCCTACACCATCACCTCGACTCAGTACTTCAACTCCACGGGCCTCATGGCCGCAAGCCACGGCTTCGACCCCGAGTATCCCGAGATGCGTGGCTTCTTCCTGGCCGCTGGCCCCGACTTCCGCCAGGATCACCGAGCCCCCACCCTGGAGCTCGTCGACCTCTACGAACTCATGGTTCACTTGCTGGGAGTCGATCCGGCTGATAACGATGGTTCCCTGGAACGTATCGGCTCACAGGTCCTCCGCGACTTCTGAGCCCCCAGCCAGGAAAAAGGACGGGGCATGTCCGCACAGCAACGACGAAAAACCCGCCGCGATCGTCGCGAGGAAGCTCTCAAGAACGCCGCCATCGAGGTCTTCTACGAGCACGGCTACCACGCCGCCAAGGTCTCCCAGATCGTCAAGCGCGTCGGCGTCGCCCAGGGCACCTTCTACCTCTACTTCGAGGGCAAGCAGCAGCTCTTCGGCGAGCTCGTCAGCGACTTCCTCGAGCTCGTCGTCACCACCGTGGCCAGTTGGGAGCCCGCCGAGATCGACTCCCGGGACATCCTGGAGTCCGAGCTTCGCCGCGTCGGCCTCCTCCTCACCCGGGTCCTCCTCGACAATCAGCAGATGACGGCCATCTTCTTCCGAGAGAGCCTCGCCGTCGCCCCCGAGTTCAACGAGCTCGTCCGCCACACCTACGACACCCTCCTGGCCATGCTCACCGACTTCAATGCTATCCTCCACCGCCGGGGCCTGATCGCGGAGATGAACTTCCGGATCCTGGCCACCATGACCGTCGGGATGGTCGAGCGAGTCATCATGGAGCGCATCGTCTACGACACCCTCGGGGAGGCCGAGCCCGAGGAGATCGTCGACCACCTGATCTTCCAGTACATGGCCGGCACCCTCTCCCTCGACGAGGAGTCCTCATGACCGCTCTCCGCGTCTTCTTCTGCAACTGCTCGCAAGAAGAGGCCCCCGCCCTGGCCCGAGCCCTGGTGACGGAGCGCCTGGCGGCCTGCGTCAACCTGATCCCCAACGTCCAGAGCGTCTACCGCTGGGAGGGGAAGATCTGCGAAGACATGGAGACCACGCTTCTTATCAAGACCAGCCCCGATCGCTCCGAGGAGCTCATGAACCGCCTCGCCGAGCTCCACTCCTACGACGTGCCCGAGATCCTCGGGCTCGACACCGCGGAGGTCTCTCAGGCGTACGCCGAGTGGGTCCATGACGAGATCCGCTGAGCCCACCCGCGACCTCCGCGCCGCCCCCGAGCTGCAGCCGCCCCCGGCGCCGGCTCGGTGGACGCTGCGCCTGCAGCCCGACCTCGACCGCGACCTCGTGGGCGGCAAGGCCGCCGGCCTCAGCCGCCTCCTCTCCTCGGGCTTCACCACCCCCCGCGGGTTTTGCGTCACCACCGAGACCTTCCAGCACGTCCTGCATCACCTCACCCTCTCGGCCACCTCCCTCGAGGATCTCCGAGACCGCTTGCTCAAGGCCGAACTCCCCCGGGTCCTCCGCGAGGAGATCACCGCCCAGATGGACTTCATCGGCGCCGGCCGATGGGCGGTCCGGTCTTCCGCCGTCGACGAAGACGGCGAGTCCCGGAGCTACGCCGGGCAGGCCACCACGGTCCTCGACGTCGACAGCCCCGACGCCCTCTTCGACGCCCTCCGCGCCGTCTGGGCCAGCCACTTCCAGCTCGAGAGCCTCCTCTACCGCGCCCAGGACCGGGTCTCCATCACCCTGCCCCCCATGGCGGTCCTCGTCCAGGAGATGCTCGACCCCGAGGTCGCCGGCGTCCTCTTCACCACCAACCCCCTCACGGACGACGCCTCCGAGGTCGTCGTCAGCGCTGCCCGGGGCACCGGCGAGGTCGTCGTCGCCGGCCGCGGCGGCGAGACACACTATCTGGACAAGCACTCCGGGTACGTCCTGCGGCAGGTCACGGATCGCAAGATCCCCCTCCTCTCGGACGTCCAACTCCGAGAGCTCACCTCCCTGGCCCGGGCCGCCGAGGACACCCTCGGCCCCCACCGCGACCTGGAGTGGGCCTACGTCCTCCACCACGACCACCCCTCCCAGCCCCGCCTGGTCCTCCTCCAGGATCGCCCGATCACCACAGACGCCATGGACGATCCCCTCCAGACGGTCTGGACCAACACCAACGTCGGCGAAGCCCTCCCCGGCGTTGCCACCCCCATGACCTGGAGCATCATCGAGGACTTCAGCCGCCAGGGCTTCGAGCAGGCTTTCGGCACCCTGGGCCTCACCGTCCCCGACGACGCCGAGCTCGTCCGCTCCTTCCGCGGCCGCATCTACTTGAACCTCTCCCAGTTCATGAGCATCGCCAGCGGCCAGCCCCTCTTCAAACCGGAGCGCCTCTTCTCCATGGCCGGCGGCGGCGGCGTCGACCTGGTCCGCGACATCTACGAGCACCGCTCCCGCCGGGGCTTCTTCAAACGGCTCCCCATGACGATCCCCCGGGTCCTGGGCGCCCAGATCTCCATGCCCCTGATCGCCCCCCTCTGGGGCAAGTACTTCACCAGCAAGGTCCGAGACTTCCTCGACCGAGACCTCACGGTTCTCTCCCGGGAGGACCTGATCGACGAGCTCCTTCGCCTGGACGGCCTCTTCGATCGCACGGGCCTGATCATGCTCACCACGAGCTCGAACTTCCTCATGAGCTACGTCGTCACCGCCGAGTTCCTCCGAATCCTCGGAGGCGAAGAGGCCCCCCGCCGCGAGCAGGAGCTCATCAGCGGCCTCGACGTCAAGAGCGCCGAGCCGGGCCTGGCGCTCCTCGAGATGGGCCGGATGATCCGCCGCTCCATCCGCCTTCGCCGGATCCTCACCGACAACGACAGCGACTCCACCCTGGACGCCCTCATCGCCGAGGGCCACCACCCCGAGGTCTCCGAGTTCCTCGAGCTCCTCGACGACTTCCGCACCACCTACGGACACCGGGCCCCCCGAGAGGCCGAGCTCGCCACCCCCCGCTGGCGAGAGGACTCGAGCTTCCTCTTCGACGTCCTCCGGTCCTTCGTCCTCGCCCCCCACCTCCCGAGCTCCATCGACGTCCAACGAGACCGCAAACGCACCAAAAAGAGCGCCCGAAAATTCATCGACGACGCCCTCCCCGACGGCCTGGGCGTCCTCTTCAAGGGCATCCTCTCCTTCACCCGCTCCAACGCCCGCCGCCGCGAATACATGCGGGATCGGGTCGTCGACTCCCTCTCGATCTACCGCCGGTTCTTCCTGGAGTGCGGCCGCCGCCTCCACGAGACGGGATGCCTCCGCGACGCCGAAGACGTCTTCTACCTGACCCGCGAGGAGCTCCAGGCCTGGCTCGTCGACCCCGCCACGGCCCGGGACTTCCCCACCCTCGTCCTGGTCCGCCGGGCTCTCTTCGACCACTTCCGCTCTCAGTCGGATCCCCCGGACACCTTCATCCTCCGGGGCAACACCATCGTCGCTGAGGAAGACTCCCCCCTCTCGGACCGCGTGATCCACGACGAGTCGGGCTCCCTCGTCGAGATCCGAGGCCTCCCGGGAAGCCCGGGCCGGGTCTCCGGCCCGGCCCGCGTGATCCTGGACCCCACCACGGAGGACGCCCGCATCCACCCCGGCGAGATCCTCGTCGCCCCCTACACCGACGTCGGGTGGACGCCCCTCTTTTTGGCCGCATCGGGCGTCGTGATGTGTCTCGGCGGTCCCCTGAGCCACTCCTGCATCGTCGCCCGAGAGTACGGCATCCCCGCCGTCGTCAACGCTCGCCAGGCCACGGAGACCATCTCCACCGGCGACTGGATCACCGTCGACGGCGACCGGGGCCTCGTCTACGTCCGGGACGATCCCACCGAGGAACCCACCCCGGGAGGCACCTGATGACCCGTGTCGTGATCGCCGGCGCCGGCCACAACGGCCTCGTCGCAGCAACCCTTCTTGCCCGGGCCGGCCTCGACGTCCACGTCCTGGAGGCCCGCGACGTCCTCGGCGGCGCGGTCCGCACGGAGCACCCCTTCCCCAACGCCCCGGGCCTCGGCGCCTCGACCGGCGCTTATCTGCTGGGCCTGATGCCCCCGGAGCTCGTCGACCTCCTGGGCCTCGACCTGCCCATCCTCCGCCGGGATCCCCACTACTTCCTCCCCACTCTGGGCGACGAATTCCTCCTCTTCGGCAGCGACCGCGCCGAGGTCAAACGCCAGTTCCTCTCCTTCTTCTCCCCCGGTGATTGGGAGGCCGACCAGGCCCTCCATCGGGAGCTCGCCATGCTCCGAGAGGATCTGGCACCGACCTGGCTGCAGCAGCCACTCTCTATCGAGGAGACCGCCGACGCCTTCCTCCGGCCCGAGCTCCGCGACACCTTCGTCGCCCTCTGCCGTGGCACCGCCGCTGATTACCTCGACCGGTTCGGCTTTCAGAGCGACCTCCTCAAGGCCATGTACGCCGTCACCGACGGCTTCTCGGGTCTCACCGGCGGCTGGGACACCCCCGGCACGGGCATGAACTTCCTGATCCACAACATGTGCCGCCTCCCCGGCGCCGACGGCACCTGGATGATCCTCCGCGGCGGCATGGGCACCCTCACGTCCCTCCTGGAGCGGGCCGCCACGGCCGCCGGCGCTACGATCTCCACGAGCTCCCCGGTCCGCGAGGTCCTCCTCGACGGCGCCCGGGTCTGCGGGGTCCGCACCGACGACGGCGCCCACCACCCCTGCGACGCCCTGGTCTTCAACGCCGACCCCTTTACCATGACCGACCTCCTCGGCGACCACCTCCCGGCACCCTATAGAGCCCGGGTCGACGACCTTCGCCGCGACGGCCACACCCTCAAGGTCAACCTGGCCCTCAAGGGCCTCCCGAAGTTCACCTGCCTCCCCGAAGACCGGGGCCAACACGCGACCACGATCCACATCCTCCCCCAGGAGGACCCCATCGAGGCCCTCCGCCGGGCCTTCCGAGACGCCCAGGAGGGCCGCCTCCCCGACTTCCCATTGAGTGGTACTTCCACACCCCCGTGGACCCCTCCCTGCAGGACGACGCCGGACACCACAACTCGGCCCTCTTCGTGCAGTGGGTGCCCTACACCATCGAGGGCTCCTCCTGGGATCGAGAAGCCGACGCCTACGTCGACCACCTCCTCTCCATCTGCGACCGGTTCGCCCCGGGCACCTCGGACCTGGTCGTCGACACCTTCACCCTCCACCCCCGGGCCATCGAAGACCACTTCGGCATGTACCGCGGCCACATCCACCACGTGGACAACACCTTCGGGTTCGCCGACCGCCTCCCCAACCAGGTCCCCATCGACGGCGTCTACTCCTGCAGCGCCGGCTGCCACCCCGCCGGCAGCGTGATCGGCGCCTCGGGCCACAACGCCGCCCGGCTCCTCCTCTCTCACCTCTGACACGCACTGACTGATAATGCTCCGCTTCCTCTACAAGAAAGTCCTCAAGCCCGTCCTCTTCCTCTTCGATCCCGAGGCCATTCACCACCTCTTCGTGAGGGTCGGCGAGCTCTGCGGCCGGTTCGCCCCGGGCCGTGGGCTGGTCCGGCTCTTCTACGGAGCTCGCCACGACGCCTCCCGCACCGTCGACGGCATCACCTACACCAACCCCGTCGTCCTCGCCGCCGGCTTCGACTACAACGCCCGCCTCACCCAGATCCTCCACAGCGTCGCCTTCGGCGGCGTCGAGGTCGGCTCCGTCACGGCCCGGCCCTGCCCCGGCAACGAGCCTCCCCGCATGACCCGGGCCATCCGCTCCCAGAGCCTGATCGTCTACAAGGGCCTGAAGAACGAAGGCGTCGACGTGATCATCGAGCGCCTGCAAAAGCGGCCCCTTCAGAAGGGCCTCATCCTGGGCATCAGCATCGCCATGACCAACGACGAGGGCTGCGCCACGCTGGAAGGCGCCATCGACGACTACCACACCTCTCTGAAGAAGCTCGTCGCCGCCGATCTCGGCGACTACTACACCATCAACATCTCCTGCCCCAACGTCTACGGCGGCGAGAACTTCACCCACCCCGGCCGCCTCCGACAGCTACTCGCCACCCTCTCCGACGTCGATCCCGGCCGCCCGGTCTACGCCAAGCTCCCCATCAACATCGAGCTCGACGCCCTCGACGAGCTCCTCGACATCGTCCACGAGTTCGGACTTCAGGGCGTCGTGATCGGCAACCTCAACAAGGACTACGACACCCTGGACCACCGCGAGGAGGCGCCCGAAGAGTACCGCGGCGGCCTCAGCGGAAAGCCCTGCCGCGACCCCTCCACGGAGCTGATCCGCCACGCCCGACAACGCATGGGCCCGGACTTCACTATCATCGGCTGCGGCGGCATCCTCTCCGCCGACGACGCCCTGGAAAAACTCGACGCCGGCGCCGATCTCCTCCAACTTATCAGCGGGATGATCTTCGAGGGCCCCCACCTGATGAAGGATATCGCCCGTGCCATCGCGCACCGGGACACTCAGCAGAGACTCCCCCCATGATGTTTCGCCCTTTCTTCGTCGCGAGCCTCATAAGCCTCACAAGCCTCGTCGCGATCCTCCTCATCAGCGCCCCCGCGGCGGCCGAGGACAGCTTCACCCTCGAGACCGACGACGGCCAGCACTCCCTGACCCTTCAGGGCCGCTTCCAGCTTCGGTACGTCTACGCCATGCCCGACGGCGCCCCGGACCACAGCTCTTTCTTCCTTCGCCGCCTCCAACCGGACCTCCGGGGCTCCTTCTACGACGGCCTGATCCAGACCCGGCTGATGCCCGACCTCTCCCGCACGGCCACACTCCGCGATGGCTGGGTATCCCTTCGCCTCACGGAGAACTTCCGCCTCCGGGCCGGCCAATTCACGGTCCCCTTCAACTGGGAGCGCCACGCCCCCCCGACGCGCCACCTCTTCGTCGAGCGCTCCACGGCCAACAACGCGTTTGAGGCCCCCACGGGCCGCGACATCGGCGTGATGTTCCACGGCGTCCTCGGCGAGCGGTTCAACCTCGGCGTCGGCGTCTTCAGCGGCCAGGGGATCAACCAGCCGGTCTCCCTCTCCACGGGCCACCTCGTCTCCGGCCGCGGCGTAGCCGCCATCACCGGTGACCTCCTCCTCGACGAGACCCCTCTTACGGTCAGCGAAGACCTCCACATCAACCTCGCCATCGGCGCCTACTACGCCCACCGCAACAGCGCTCGCCAGTGGTACCTCTGGGACGAAAGCTTCCCCGAAGCCGCCAACACCACGGCAGCCACCACGGACCTCCTGGTCCACCTCCACCGGTTCACCCTCCACATGGCCCTCTTCGTCGCCGACGTCGAACCCGACGACCCCGACCCCGAGTGGTCCACCTACCAGGGCGCCGGCTTCACCGCCCACCTCGCCGCCCTCCTCCTCCCCGAGCGACTCCTCATCGCCGCCCGGTACTCCCTGGCCCAACCGGACCTCTCCCGCACCGAAGAGCTCCGCTCCGAAGGCGTCCTGGGCCTGACCTTCCTCCACCGCCTCCACGACTCCAAACTCCACCTCGAGGCCCTCCGCCAGACCCACGAGCTCCCCGACGGGACCGCCTTCTCCGACCAGATCCGCCTGCAGTACCAGTTCCTCTTCTAGCCGGCTCGGGAACCGGTTCATGGGGGTGCGGAGTGATGGCGTCGGGTTTGGGCGGCGAAGGACACCGGAACGGCGGGGTGGGCGGCGGTTCATTTCCAGGCATAGTTCAGGGCCCCCACGGTCCACCCCGGGACAAGCCCCGGGACTATAGTTAGCGGGGCTCCGCAGGGGCCAAGGCCCCGCTCCACCTTCAATGTTTCGGAGAACGGAGTCGTTCCAAACCAGGCCCGGATTCACTCCGGCACCGTCGAACTCCACACCGGTTTGGTTCTCACGTCACAAACCTCGCTATCCCACCACATCTATGCGATACTTCTACGAAACCCTCCCCCTAACTCGAGCACCAAATGCGCCCCCTCCTACGCCTCCTAGTACTCCTCACGGCTCTCGCCATCGCCAGCCTCTCGGCCTGCGATTGCTCCGATGAGCCCGGCGACACTCTCGGCGACGCCGGCGCGCAAGACGTCGGCCCCAACGACACGGCCGACCCCGACGCCGACGCCGATGCCGATCCAGACCCCGACGCCGACTCACCCGACGCAGACGCTCCCGACGCGGACGCCGGCGAGTTCGACCCCGACCCCGACGGTTGCGGCCTCTATCAGCGGGAGTGCGACGGAGAGTGCATCCCCGTCAGCATGGACCCCGACAACTGCGGCGACTGCGGGATCACCTGCGAATCCGACGAGGTCTGCTCCGGCGGCCAATGCGTCGACCAGGGCTCCTGCCCTCCCGGGTTAACCGCCTGCGCCGGTCAATGCACGGACACCTTCTGGGACAACAACCACTGCGGGAGCTGCGGCAACGCCTGCCCCTCCGGTCAGGGATGCGTCGACGATGAGTGCGTGCCCCTCATCCCCCTGGGCGATCCCCCCGCTGACTGCGCCGACGGTGGCCCCGTAATCGTCCTCGACGGCGAAGACCCAGCCTCCTGCGTCGGTGAGATCGCCGAAGCGACCTTTCGGTGGGGCATCTGCTCCTGCGAGGACTTCGTCTCCAACAATGAGGTGAACGTCGACGCCTACGACAGCGCCATCGGGCCCTACACTCCAGGCGGACCCGGCGGCGGCATCGGCGTCAACGGGAGGGTCAACGCGAACGAAGCGCTCTCCGTCACCGGTACCCTCTGGGCCGCCGGCGGCCAGGGAATCTCCGTAAACGACCCCGTCGTGGCAGAGCAGCGCCTCTACTCCGGCGGCAACCTCTCCGTCGACGGCGGAGAGATCGGCGGCAACGCCTACGTCGTCGGCAACATCTCGTCCGGCTCCACCCTGAACATCGGCGGCACCCTCTTCACCAACGACTCCTCGTCGATCAGCGACGATGTAAACTACGCCTCTCACATCGAAACCAACGTCTCCGTGAGCTCTCCATGCGTGGCCTGTGAAGAGGACGACCGCATCGACGTCGCCGCCATCGTCGCCGCCCACGAGTCCGACAACGACAACGACGCGATCGGCCTCGACTCCGATGTCCTCCTCGGAACTGGCGGGGTTCGCCTGGAGTTGCCCTGTGGCCGGTACTATCTCGACGGCATCAACACCAACAGCCCGACCACAGTCGTCGCCACGGGCAACACGGCCCTCTTCATCGGCGGCGATGTCTCGGCCAACAACGAACTCACCATCACTCTGACCCCCGACGCTCAACTCGACGTCTTCGTCGCCGGCGACGTCACCACCAACAACCCCATCCGCCTTGGCTCACCGAACTACCCGGCCTTGATGCGCCTCTACGTCGGGGGCGACGGCGGGTTCTCCTCCAACAACCCCCTGGATCTCGGCGGCTTGATCTACGCCGTTCCCGGAGGCTTCGACTCCAATAACGAGATCCGGATCTACGGAAGCCTCTACACCCAAGACTTCGACTCCAACAACGAGGTCTTCATCCACTACGACCGTCGCGCCTCCACCTTGAGTCGACAGTGCCCCGATCCCGATCCCGACCCTGACCCCGATCCTGACCCTGACCCTGACCCCGATCCTGACCCCGTGTGCGTCAGCACCGACGGTGACTGCGAAGAAGACGGCGACTGCTGTGCACCCCTGACCTGCAACGACGGAGTCTGTGGTCTCCTCGCCTGTCAGCCGGCCTACATGGAGTGCACATCCAGCGACGAGTGCTGCTCCGGCCTCTGCGGGATCAGCGGGGCCGCTGATCTGGGAGTCTGCATCGTGAACTGACGCTCAGGCGGCGGCTCGTTTCCGAACCCTCCCACCCACAGATCCCGCGAACCGCCGAGTCCGTACGAAGAGATGTTGGGTGTTGCGATGGACATCGGAACGTCTCGGTTCGTGAACCCAAAAACGAAATTGCAAATTGTTTGCATATAAACTAGGGTCCCCTCGATTTGAGCACACCAAGCTCTCGAGGACCACTATTGGAACGCTTTTGGAAAACCGGCCTCCTCACAGGAGTGCTGATCGTCGGATGCTCTCTGGGAGCCGAAGATCTCGGTACGCCTACCCTCGACACGGGAGAGCCCGTGCAGGATGCAGAGCTCGACTCCACTCCCGAGCTCCAAGACTCCGACTCCGACTCCGACTCCGACCTCGATCCGTCCGATGTCTCCGACACCGACATCGACTCCGACTCCGACATCCCCGACGTCGAGGAAGACCCATGGCAGCTCGGTGATCCGGCGATCGGGACCGGCCCGTTTTGGCCCGGGACGGGCCGAAGCGACTACGAGGAACTGCTCCATGGCGACCCGATTACCTGGGAGCAAGGAATTCAGGGCGGCCATCACATCTGGGTCACCACTATGGCAGACCCGTCGTTCATCGAAGACCTCGACGAGGACACCCGGCGTGAGATCCGCCAGACCTACCGGTTTTTCCACGAAGACGGTGAGCTCCTCGCCATGGCGAGCAGAACGGGAGGATTTCGATTCCAAGAGGAGACCGAGCAATGGCTTACGCTGGGCCTGTACGCCGTCCTCCAGGCGCCTCGACGCCCCTCCACGATGGACGAGGAAGGGATTCTCTACCAGCTCGAGGTCGAGGTCGACGACCAGATCTACCAGCGGGAGCTGTGGCTCCTCAGTGACTGTTGTGATTAGGACGGGAGCTTTACCGATGCTTAGAAAGTCCCTACGAGCCGTGCTGATCTCCTCGCTCCTTTGCGTCTCCCTTCTCGGCTGTCGTGAGACCGAAGAAGAAAACCAAGAGGAGCTCCACAATCAGAACCAGAACCAACACCAAAATCAGAACCAAAATCAGAACCAGAACCAGAATCAACAAGACGAAGAAGAGCCCTGGTCGATCCTTACCGATCAGTGGCCGGCGGCCATCCTGTCTGTGGCTGGCAACTCGTCGACCGACTTCTGGATGGTAGGAGCGAACCTCGACGGCTCTCCTCAAGCGCTCCACTTCTTCGATGGCGAGTGGGTGGCCTACGAGGTGCCCTTCGACGTCAACCTCTGGTGGGTTCATGTCACCTCTTCGGGCCAGCCCTTCTTTGGCGGCGACGACGGCGCAGTGATCACCTTCGACGGCGATCATTTCGAGCGTATCGATGACCTGAGCCTGGCTCGCCATACGGTCTTCGGCATCACCGGTGAGGTGGGCGATCTCTACGCCGTAGGTGGAATCGGTGCCCGCAGTGGATTCGTCTGGCACCACGACGGTGACCGGTGGCGCTCTCTTCCCCTTCCCGATGATCTTCCGGTCACGCCGGGGGGCACCTCTCCGGGCCTCTTTAAGGCTTATGACGACGGAGAGGGTTCTGTGTGGTTCGTGGGCGCCCAGGGGACCGTGCTACGTCGCGTCAACCACGGGCCACTGGAGACCATCCCGGTCGAAACGGACGCCACCCTTTTTACGGTTCACGGATCTGGAGACCAGGTATACGCCGTCGGTGGCATCGCCACCGCCGTGGTGGTCCGCCTCGGAGACGAACCGGTCGTAGAAGAGCTACTGGACACTCCCTTTTTGCAGGGAGTCCACGTCTCCGACGATGGGGACGCCGTCGTCGTCGGAGGGATCGGTACGGTGCTGACCCGCAGCCCCGGCGGCCAGTGGACCCCTTCGCCGATGGAGTCTGAGATCTTCCCGGAGTCCCTGCACGCCGTGTGGACAGCCCCCGACGGGTTTCAAGTAGCTGTCGGAGGAAGCGTGATCTCCGCCGAGTTGGATGAGGGACTGGTCCTCTTCCGCGGCGGCCCCCTCGACAGCCCCGAGCCACCAGAGCCACAGCAACCGGATCCCGAGGACTTCCGTTGCCCTGATGAGATCGTTCAAAGAGGCGCCGGCGGATCCACAGCACGCCGCTGGATCGAGCAAAACCTGGCCGCCATCCGTCTGGAGATCCCCGAACCGCCGGTCCACGCTCGCAACCTCTACCATCTCTCGCTCGTGCTCTTCGAGACATGGGCGCTCTTCGACGACGAACAACCTCCCTTATTGGTCGATGAGGGGTTCAATCCCCTCGATCCTCAGGAGATCTCCCCCGAGGAGTGGGAGGACGCCCGACAGGAGGCCATGAACACCGCAGCTCACCACCTCTTGACCCACCGGTACGGAGAGTTTCTCGGTGGCGAGCGGACCCGGGATTGTCTGAACCGGGTCATGCAAGACCAGGGCTACGATCCCGCCCTCTCCTACGACGAGCATGGCGAGGCCGGACGGCTCGGGATCGATGTCGCCAACGCCCTGATCGAGGCGTTCTGGGACGACGGCTCTCTGGAAGACCAGGCCTATCAAGATCCCTCTTACGAATTCACGGAACCTCCGTTGGTCGTCGACGACCCCGGCACCGAGGTGAACGACCCCACCAACTGGCAGGTCTTGGACCTGGCTCAGGCCGTGACCCAGAATGGAATCGCCATCGACGGCGGTCTCCAGGGATATATCGGACCCCACTGGGCCGACGTCACGCCCTTTGCTCTGGAGCGCCCCGGGCCGGACTTGCCCTATATCACCCCCGGGCCCCGCCCGGAACTGGGACCGGACATGAAAGAGTGGGTCGTCGACGTGATCCGGCGAACCTCCTGGTTGGACGTCTCCAGTCCGGAAGTCATGGATATCTCGCCAGGTTCCTATGGAAACAACACTCTCGGGTTTGATGATGGCCAGGGTCACCCCATCAACCCCGCCACCGATCAGCCCTACGAGCCCCATGTGGTGCCCCGCAGCGACTTTGGTCGAGTCCTCGCCGAATACTGGGCCGATGGGCCAGACTCTGAAACCCCTCCCGGGCATTGGAATAGCTTAGCTCATCAGGCGATGGACCATCCCCTCTTCGAGCGTCGATGGTTTGGACAGGGAGAGATCGTAGACGAACTGACCTACGACGTGCACCTCTATCTGATCCTCAACGGTGCCCTTCACGACGCTGCCATCGTAGCCTGGGAGCACAAGCGTCTCTACGAGACATCTCGGCCCATTACCCTGATTCGTTGGAAGGGCGCCCGCGGGCAGTCTTCCGATCCCTCCCTGCCTTCCTACGACCCCCAGGGCCTTCCCCTCGTGGAGGGTCTGATCGAGGTCGTGACCGAGGACTCTTCAGCTCCCGGAGAGCGCCACGAGCATCTTCGCCCGTATATCGGAGAGATCGTACTCTTTACCTGGCCCGGAGCTCCTGGCGACTACGCCCATCGGTCCTCGCCATGTCAGTGGCAGCGTGCCGTGGAGTGGAGCCCCTATCAACCCCGAACCTTCGTCACCCCGGCCTTTCCCGGCTATATCTCCGGTCACAGCACCTTCAGCCGAGCCGCCGCCGAGGTCCTGGCCGGCGTCACGGGGAGCGCATTCTTCCCCGGTGGACTCGCTGAGTTTGTGGCCCACCAAAACCAGTATCTCGAATTCGAGCAAGGTCCTTCCCAAGAGACGCGTCTCCAATGGGCGACCTATTTCGACGCCGCCGATCAGTCCGGCCAATCCAGGATCTGGGGTGGCATTCATGTCGTCCCTGACGACTACGATGGACGGCTCTTCGGAGCCGAAGTGGGGCTGAACGCCCTGGAGTGGGCTACGGAACATCTCGTTCTGACCCACATTCACGACGACTGAGGATACCCAAGAACGGGAGCAGACCTGGGAGTTCGCGCCGTTGCTCCTCAGCCTTTAATGCAAACAACTTGCATATATCAACAACCGCACAAAGGAGTGCAACCATGAAGTGGAAAAGATGGATCATCGTCGGAATGATGTTCAGCCTCGCCGCCTGTGGCGGTGGCGAGACCGAACAAGAAGAGACCTCTTGCTCCGTGGAGGAGTTGGACGATGGACGAGTAAGGATCGACTGCCCCGATGGCACCACCGCGACCATCGCAGCCCCCTCCGCCGACGACGCGGCTTCCTGTGACTTCCAAGAATCCAACGGGGAGCTTCGAGTCACCTGTGACGACGGCACAGATCTGGTCATCCGCGACGGTGTCGATGGCACCAGCGGATCTGCCTGCTCCGTGGACGAGAACTCCGACGGCACCGCCACGATTAGCTGCGACGATGGGACCTCCGCCACGATCGGCACTCCCACACCGGATACGGGCCCGGACTTCACCGCCCTTGAGCTCCTCGCTGGAGTCACCTCGGTCGGCACCGATGACGGCGTTGGCACTGCAACTCGGATGAACGGAGCTCTCGACGGGGTCTACGACCCCTCCGGCGAGTTTCTCTACTTCGTCGACAGCTTCAACATGACCATTCGCCGATTCAGCCTCCTCACGCAGCAAGTCGTCACTCTCGCGGGACAGGCCGGAATTAAAGGTGCCTCCGACGGCGTCGGCTTCGACGCGACCTTTGAGGGGCCCCGGGGGATCGCGATCCATCCCGACGGCGACCGGCTCTTCATCGCTGATGGGTTCAACTGCACGATCCGCGAGATGGATCTGAACACCAACGAGGTCACCACTCTCACCGGACAGGCCGGTGAGTGTGACGCCGTCGACGGATCTCTCGAAGACGCCCGCCTGCGCCTGACCATCGGGATGGTGATGGAGTCTTCGGGGCGATATATCTACCTCTCCGATCGTGGCAACGACGCCATCCGACGCATCGACCTCGAAGACCAGGTCTTGGAAACCATCGCCGGGGAGCTCGGCGACTGGGGCCACGCTGATGGCGTCGGGGCTGACGCTCGATTCGACGGTCCTGGCGGCATTGATCTCTCCGAAGACGAGTCGATCCTCTACATCAATGACACCTTCAACAACGTGATCCGGGCCCTGATCGTCGCCGTTGACGAAGATGACGACGAAACCAATCTCTTCGAGGTCTCCACCATCGCCGGCTCTCCCGGACAGGGCGGAAACGTCGATGGCGTCGGCGCTGACGCCCGGTTCCAGGTCTCCCAGGGGCTGGCTCGAGCTGATGACGCCCTCTTCGTGGCTGGATTCCACAACTCTATCCGGCGCATCGATCTCGATACCTGGGAGGTCTCCACCGTCGCCGGGCAGTCCGGGGTCTCCGGATCTGTCGATGGACCCTACTTTGACGCCCGGTTCGGGGTCTCCTTCGGGATCCTCGCCCACCCCGATGGCCGGCGGGTCTATTACATGGACCGCGGCAATAACAACATTCGACTCTACGATCGCCTGACCCGGGAAGTCACCACCGTGATGGGTGCCCCTGAGCCCACAGTTTGGCGAGACGGACCTACGGGTACCTCTCGGATGAACAGCCCCCGTGCTGTCGTGGCCAACCAGGATGGCTCACGGCTCTTCGTCGCAGACCAGCTCAACCACGTGATCCGGTCCTTCGATACCGAGACGGGAACCCTGTCTACCATCGCCGGTCTCCCGGGCCGATCGGGATTCATCGATGGTCTGGCCGATGAGGCCCGCTTCTTCCGCCCCGAGGGCCTCTGGCTCGACAGCGATGAGACCTACCTCTACGTGGCCGACGCCTGGAACGACTCCATTCGCCGAGTCAACGTCGTGACCAGTCAGGTCACCACCGTCGTCGGCCGTCCCCTGGCCGCCGGCGAGGGTTCCACCGACGGAGACCTCGAGTCCGCTCTCCTGGACTGGCCCTTTGGCATTGCCGGTCACGAGACCCCCGACGGTCTGGTCCTCTTCGTCACCGATCACTGGAGTGGTCTGGTCCGACGAGTAGACCTGAACACCGACGAGGTCACTACCATCGCAGGTGGTGGTGAAGTCGATCCCGACGAGCCCTGGGTGATCGACGGCACCGGAGCCGATGCGGTCTTCAACAGACCCACAGGCCTCGCCATCGCCTCCGATGGCGAGACCCTCTATGTGGCTGACCAATCCCATCAGGTGATCCGCCGCATCGACCTGGACACCAACGAAGTAGAAACCTTCGTCGGAGACGTCGGCGTCCGGGACTCCTTCGACGGTGTTGGTGATGACGCCACCTTCGATTTTCCCTCCCACATCGCGCTCGTCGATGACGATCGACTCCTCGTCGCTGACCGATGGAACTACTCGATCCGACACGTGGATATCCCTGCGGCTTCGGTCACCACGATCGTTGGAGAGCTCGGCGTCGTTGGGGGCGGCTCCGCCCAGTTTACACCCCTCGATGAGGCCCGAATGTACTTCACGAACGGGGTCACCGTTGCTGGCGAGGACCTGATTCTCACCGCCGACCAGGCCCTTCTTCGGGTCGTCGGGATCTTCGGAGACGAATGATGAGAACTCAGCCACGGAGACTCTTTTGTTTCGCACTCTTCGTGGCGCTGATCCTGGGGGGGATCAGCGCCTGCGGAGACACCGATGAGACCATCAATCAAGACGAGGTAGAAGCTCCTGACAACGACAACCAGCACGAGGACAACCAGCTCGAGGACAACCAGGCCGAGGACAACCAGCTCGAGGACAACCAGCTCGAAGACAACCAGCTCGAGGACAACCAGCTCGAGGACAACCAGGCCGAGGACAACCAGCTCGAGGACAACCAGCTCGAGGACAACCAGCACGAGGAGGACCCGGATCCACAACCCATCGGGGCGTTCTGTGACGACGATCTTCCCTGTGAAGAAGGGCTACTCTGCTTCCGTGACCTGAACCCCGACGCCATGGGTTTCTGCACGCAGCGTTGCGAGACACCAAACACAGGATGTGGATATGTCGGCCCCGATCTCTACCTGAAGTGCACGTTAAGCGATGATGAAGGCCCCATCTGCGGGTTCATCTGCTACCTCGATCATGGCGACCACGGGCACTCCTACTCCTGTCCTTCCGGCGACTGGGGGCGACTTCGGTGTCAAATGACCACGGGCCCGGAGAACCATCGGTACTGCGCTCCCCGAGAGTAGCGTCGGGGTTCGCTCGCGCCTCCCCCCGGGGGGCACACAAAAAAAGGCGGAGCGGGCCATAGCCCGCTCCGCCTTCACGTCATCTACCTACCATCACTCCGCGAACTCCAGACTCCCCGCTCCCGCCGGATGGTCATCTCCGGTCCAGAAGAACGGCGCCGTCGTGGTCCCCTCATACGAGAAGGCCCACCGGGACATCGACGGGAAGTACTTCAGGAACCACCACGCGTCCTCCACGGGGTGCTTCCAGGCCATCGCCGAGTCCCCGTCCCCGGGAATCCGCACCTCAAAGCCACTCTCCCGGTCCACGAACGTCAACCGACCCGCCTGCAGGCCCACGGCCTCGGTGGGCCCGATCAGCCGGCTGATGGCGTTTCCGCCCACATGGAGATCCACCTCCGAGGCCGTCTCCGGCAGCGGATCGCCGCCTTCCACATAGGCCCCCAGCACCAGGTGGTTGGACTCCTCCGAGGTGAACACCATCGAGCGCGTATGGGTCCCCTCCATCGTCGGGGCCAGGTAGGTGTTGCCCTTGATGCCGGCGTCGTAGATCCCGGCGGCGCCGATCACCTCCATCCCCTCAAAGAGGCTGTGGTTGACGTCACCGCGGATATCCAACGCATAGTGGTGCACATTTCGGAACACCAACCGGGACCACTGCTGTCGGTTCAGGCTGGCGCCGGCGAGCTCCGAGTAGGCTCGGACACCGGTCCCGAGACGCCAGAAGAAGAGGTTGTCCAACCGCACCGCCGAGGCTTGCACGTCCACCCCGATGGTCTCGTTCTCTCCCGACGGGTTCTGCGGATCGAACCGAAGATCCCGGATCTGTGACCGGTCGGCCCCGGACTCTACCCGGACACCGACGATCCCGTTCTCCACCTCGAAGAGCGATCCCGCCCCGTCGAAGAGAACCGGGGACACCACTCTCAGGCCCACGCCGTCGCCGTTCAGGTCGTTGATCTGGTAGATCCCGTTCGGCGGCAACCGATAGGGGGTCCCGACACCGACGGCGGCGCTGATCTGGGCCATGTCGGCCTGGAGGGCCGCCGTGGCGTCCCGCTCCCCGGTCACGTTCACGCAGTGCCCCCCCTGGGTGCACGCTTCATCGGAGGCGCACTCGCTGTCCGCCTCACAGCTCATAAGGTCGGCGAACATCGGATCGTTGGGATCGATCGGGTTCGACGGCGCGCCGGGATCGCCGGGATCCGTCGGGTCGCCGGGATCCGTGGGATCCCCTGGATCCCCACCGTTGCTCCCCTGGCCCGGCCACCCGGGCCGCTCACCCACCCCGGGTCCGTCGGGTTCTTCGGGGTCCGGCGTCGCCGGATCGGTCACGCTGTCCAACGAACCCGACCCTTCTTCGGGGCCATCACCACAGGCCGCTCCCATCGTAAGAGAGGCGGCAAAGAATAGACTGATCACTACAGAGATCTGACGCTGCTTCATGAGCAGACTCCTGGTCTCGTTTCAAAAAAGCCCGACCTCGGGCCTCTGGTTGTTGTTCGTAAGCACTCCGACGCCCCAGAACGGGGCGTCTCTCTTAGAGTACGTCTCCCAGCTGCAGTACCGCCGGGCCTTCCTGATGGTCGGCGCCGGTCCAAAAGAGCGGTCCTGTGCCCTGGTTTCGAAAGGAGATCCCCCATCGCAAAAGCGACGGGTGGGTCCAGTACCGCAAGAACCAGCGCTCTCCTTCCTGCCCGTGCTGCCAGGCGATCGGCGAGTGATCGCTGCCCGGCACCTGGCCTGTCATCCCGCTGTTCTCGTGGGCAAATCGCATCCGTGACCAACGTTCTCCGAGCCGGTCTCCTGGACCCACTACCCGGGTGATCACATTGCCCCCCACGTGCAGATCGTGCATGGACTCGCTCGTCGGGATCGGATCTCCCTCTTCGATGTACGTCCCCAGCAAGAGGTTCCTCCCGGCGTTCGATCCAGCCTCCAGAGACCGCGTATGGGTCCCCTTCAACGTGGCGCCGATATAGGTGTTGCCCAGGAACGACCTCTCGTAGATCCCGGCCCCGCCCATCACCTCCACGCCTCTCATCAAGCCCGCGTTGGCGTCACCGCCCCGGATATCCATTGCATAGTCGTATCCCTCCTCCATCTTCAACCGCCCAAACTGCAGACTGTTGATATTGGCGTACTCGTCGCCCACATAGGTGAACGCGCGAACCCCCGTGCCCTGTCGATAGATCTCCAGGTTGTCCAGCCGCACGCCGTGGCCTCGCACGTCGACCCCGACGCCGGCATGGGCTCCCTCCGGATCCTGGGGCTCCACCCGAAAGTTCGACAGCGACGCCCAGTCGGCGCCTTGCCCCACCCGGACACCGATGATCCCGTTCTCCACCATCAACAGCGCTCCCGCGCCGTCAAAGAGCATGGGCTGATCGATCCGCAGACCGCTCCCGTCGCCGTTCAGATCGCTGATCTTCAGCACCGCGTTGGCCGGCAACCGATAGGGAACCCCCATCCCCACCGCTTCCGGCAGGCCGTCGATGTCGGCCTGAATGGCCTCCGTCGCGTCCCGCTCTCCGGTCACGTTTACGCAATGGCCACCCTGCGTACAGGCCTCGTCGGCCTGGCAGTCCGACTGCGCTGAGCATACCGTCAGCTCTCCACTCACGTACCGCGGCACCTCTCCCGGCACCGTCGGCTCTTTCTCCGTCTCCACGCATGCTGCCGCGAAGAGGCTCCCCACCATCAGGGGGATGAACAGGCTTGTTTTCTTCATGATCTCGCTACGTTATGGGATCTCCAATACTCTCCCGAACGACGCGACCACCATGAAGCCACCTCTCCACCCCCGTCAACCCCCAAAATGTATATAAGTGTTTGTTTTTGTTTGCGTTTTGGAATTTTTTATCAGACCGCCTGCAAGAACGGGTTGTACTTCTTCTCCTCCCCGATCGTGGTGGTGGGACCGTGGCCGGGGAGCACCAGGGTGTCGTCGGGCAGGGTCTTCACCCGGGCCAGGGACTGCCGCATCGCCGCCGGATTGCACCCCGGGAGATCGACGCGGCCCACGCTGCCGGCGAAGAGGACGTCGCCACCGAAGAAGAGGCCCTCGTCCTCGAAGTAGAAGGCCACCGACCCGGGGCTGTGGCCGGGCAAGAGCATCACCGTCGCCGAGAGCTCTCCCACGTTGACGACCTGGCCGTCCTCGACGTATTGATCCACCGGCGGCAGGGGCTCGATTGGGATGCCGAAGAACATCCCCTGCTGAACGGCGCTGTCGTAGACGGGCTGCTCCAGGGAGTGCATCAGGATCGGCACTCCCGTGGCCTCTTTGGCCTCCTTGAGGCCGGCCACATGATCGATGTGGGCGTGGGTCTGCCAGATCTCCTGCAGTTCCCAGCCCCGATCGTCGATGGCCCCCAAGAGCGTCGCCGACTCGCCGCCGGCGTCGATGATCACCGCCTGGTCTGTCCTGGGACAGGCCACGACATAAATCGACGTTTGTATCGGGCCCACCACCCAGGATAGGATCGTCATCGACTCGCGCTCGATCTCCATTTGATTCACTCTCCGCTCAAAGGCCTATGAGGTTCGCCCTGTGCTTTTGTCCCAGAGCTTTGACAGTCGTCAGATAATCGAAGTCGACCGCACTCGGCAAGCCGCCCGAGACAAGAGCCTGCCGGCCTGGCAGGTCGCCGACCGGGATCCCTCCCGGCGATACATCGCCGTGGCGGGCAATATCGGGGCCGGCAAGAGCTCTCTGGTGGAGTTTTTATGCCACCGCTACGATATCAAGCCCTTCTTCGAGCCCAACGAAGAGAACCCGTACCTGGAAGACTTCTACGGGGACATGAAGAAGTGGAGCTTCGCCAGCCAGATCTATTTTCTGACCGCCAAGTTCCGGCTCCACCTGGAGCTGGACGCCACGAAGTTCAACGTGATCCAGGATCGGACGATCTGGGAGGACGCCGAGATCTTCGCCGAGAACCTGTACCTCACGGGCAAGATGGACGAGCGGGACTACCAGACCTACCGGGGGCTCTATGATGCGGTGAAGACCCAGATCCAGCCCCCGGATCTGATGATCTACCTGCGGTGCCCCGTGAAGGCCGTCCGCAAGCGGATCCGATCGCGGGGACGGGAGATGGAGAAGAACATCCCCATCGCCTACCTCAGACGGCTCCACAAGCTCTACGAGGGATGGATCGAGGACTACCGGCTCTCGCCACTGGTGATCGTGCCGAGCCACAATCTGGACTACGTCACGGATCTGGTGGACTGCCACAACATCTTGACGACCATCGAGAAGTACCTCTGAAGCACTGAAGCACTACTCGTTTCCAGGCCCGGGGGACGTCACGCAGTACGGGCCGCTCCAAGGAGAAGACCATGGAGATCGTCGGCATCGTGCTGCGTATGTCGTTGAGCCTTTTGGCGGTGTGCGGGCTGGCCTACCTCCTCCTGAAGTGGGGGATGCACCGGTGGGCCCGGGGCGGTCCCCACCAGGGGCGGCGCCTGGCCATCGAGGATCGGCTCTCACTGAGCCCCCGCCGGCAGGTGCTCGTGATCCGGGCCGGGTCGAGCCGGTGGCTCGTGGGCTCCTCGGAGGCGGGGCTGCAGACCCTGGGCCGGCTGGACTCAGGGGAGTGGGTCGTCGACGGCGGCGAAGATCGCAAGGAGGGTCAAGACGGTCAGCCCCAGGGCCGTGACGTCCAGCGCCGGAGCGAACGGGGAGGCTTCCAGGCGCTCCTCGATCCACTCCTCAAAGGCCGGCAGAAAGACCCCGTCCGGGCCGACCAGAGGCTCGCAGGCGATGTCGACGGCCAGGGGGATCTGGTAGGCGTTGCGGCGGACGAACCGGCCTACCCGAGCCCACCGGCGGAGTGACCGTAGAGGCGCCATCTGCCGACTGGCCACAGCCACGGCCCGCAAGAGCTCCCCCGTGGAGACCCCTGACTTTTCGGCGTAGATCTGCCGGCAGGCGTCGAAGAACTCCGGGCACTCCGCCACGAAGGCCCCCATCACCACGGCCATCTGCAGGTAGGTCGGAAAAAACCCGCCGTCGTCGAACCGGCGGGTCGAGGTCTGCAGGTAGCCCGGGAGGGTGAGAAATCGCCCCACCTGCCGGATCTGAGCGGCGATCACCTGGTCTTCCAGAAAGGGGAGTTCCTCGTGGAACCCGCCGAGGGACTCGAAGAAGGACCGGCGGATCAAGAGCCCCTGGTCGCCGTGGATCGTGTGGGGCCGCCCCAGGGCGGACTTGCGCTCCAGGTATCGGTATCGCAGGCATCCCCGACAGGTCGGCGAGGGAAACCGAAGGGGGAAATGACCGGCTATGGGGTCGTCGAAGCCTTCGTCCCACAGGCGCTGCAGGGCCCTTTGCAAGAGGTCGGGGCGAGGCAGGCCGGTGTCGGCGTGGACGAAAAAGAGCCACGTGGAGGTCGCCTGCCGGGCGGCGGCGTTCATCTGTCGACCCCGGCCGGCCTCGGAGGTCACCACGGTGGCGCCCAACGACCGGGCCACCTCCTGGGTCCCGTCGTCGGAGCCGCCGTCGGCCACCAGAATCGTCAGCTCCACCCCGGTCTGCCCCAGGAGATCTGCTAAGAGAGTCCCCAGGTGGGGGGCCTCCCGGAGGGTGGGGATAATCGCGGTCACGTCGTTCTTCACGAGACCACCATAGACCTTCCGGCCTCGGTGCGCACCTTTGGACAGGACGGCGATTTCTTGTGCATGCAGGGGGAGACCATGGCCCGAGTGGTGATTCTGGGAAGCTATGCTGAGAGCCTGGTGCAATTCCGGGGTCACTTCATTCGCCGCCTGCTCCGGGAGGGACACCAGGTGGTGGCCGCCGCCCCCGGGCCCTGCGAGGCCGTAGCCAGCACCCTCTCCGGGTGGGGCGCCCGGTTCGTGGAGGTCCCCATGGATCGGCAGGGAATGCACCCCACCCGGGATCTGAAGACCTTGAAGGCCCTCCACGATCTCTTCCGCGACGAGTCCCCGGAGGTCTTTGTGGGATACACGATCAAGCCCGTGGTCTACGGGTTGTTGGCGGCCTGGCTGGCCGACGTCCCCAGCCGGTACGCCCTGATCACCGGCCTGGGCTCGGCCTTCTCCGGGGGGGCCGACGGGACCCGCCAGGCCCTGCTCCAGACCCTGGCGTCCCTGCTCTACGGGATCAGCCTCCGGACCAGCCAGCGGGTGATCTTTCAGAACACCGACGACGCCTACCTCTTCTGCGCTCGCCGGCTGGTGGGAGGCCCGGAAGACGTGGCGATCGTCAACGGCAGCGGCGTCGACCTGCAGCACTACCGGCCGGTGCCGCTGCCCCGGCAGACCACCTTCTTATTGATCGGCCGGTTGTTGCGGGACAAGGGGATCCGGGAGTACGTGCAGGCCGCCCGCCGGATCAAAGCCAACCACCCCGAGGTGGTGTTTCGGCTGGCCGGGTGGGTGGACCCCGAGAGCCCGGCGGCCATCGACATCGACGAGGTGGAGCGGTGGCACGACGAGGGGACCATCGAGTTTCTGGGCCGCCTCGAGGACGTCCGTCAGGCCCTGGGCAAAGCCTCGGTCTTCGTCCTCCCCTCCTACCGAGAGGGCACCCCCCGCACCGTGCTGGAGGCCATGGCCATGGGGCGCCCCGTGGTCACCTCCGACGCCCCGGGGTGTCGCCACACCGTGGAGAACGGCCGCAACGGGTTTCTCGTCCCCGTCGGCGACGTGGAGGCCCTCGTCCGGGCCCTGACCCACTTCGTCGACGCCCGATCCCTGATCCGCGACATGGGCTCCGCCAGCCGCGAGCTCGTCGCCGACCGGTTCGACGTCCGCGACGTCAACGAGAACCTCCTGGACATCCTGGACCTCAGGACCCGGCCGGTCCCGCCCCCGGTGCCCAGGGAGGCTCGAAAACGGTCGGGGTGACCCCGCACACCGAATCCCTGAAAGATGATCGGGGGACCCCCTTCCACCCACTCGATCCGGTTCGTGGGGGTGCGCAGATGGCGTCGAGTTTGGGCGTGAGAACGGGTGGTTTGCAAGGGAGGGAGGAGCACCGGAGCCCTGCCGCCTCCGGCGCAGGTGTTCACCGAGTGTGCAAGTGAGCGGTGGAGGTGGAGCCGACCTCGACGGTGGCGGCTCTCGGCGTAAGAACCGGCGGTGTGCGGTGTGGGGAGGAGCACCGGAGCTTGGGAAGTGGGGATGTGGTGGTGAGGACACCTGCGCCAGAGGCGGCAGGGCTCCGGAGGCAGGCTCGAGTCGGAGGTGGCGGCTTCGTTGCGCCCCCGGGCGGCGCCAGCGACCGCCCAACGAACCTGTCCCGACGTTTCGGAACCGCGCCCAACCCCTCCTTAGTGGACCGTCGCCGCCGTATGGGTTACACCTGTAATGACCTGACGCGACGAGTCGTTCATGCGCCCACTGACCCAACGGATCCTCTTTCCCCTGGCCCTCGTGGCCGCCACCGCCCTGGCCGCCCCGGCCGCTTCCCAGGAAGACGAGTCGCCCCTGCGCCTGGCCTACATCAACGCCGGGGACAGCGGCAGCGCCGCGTCCTTTCAGGTCGTGGAGTCCATGCTCGTGGAGAGCCCCCAGATCGACCTGATGGACGCAGGAGAGTTCGTGGCCGTCGCCGAGAGCGCAGGGCTGGTCCTGAGTGACTTCGCGCAAGGCTCCCGCCGAGAGGTGTTGATCGACGAGTTTGAGCTGGTGTTGCGAGCCACCGATCGGGAGGGCGTGCTGGTCCACGACACCTTCAGCGGCACCGCCCAGATCGTGGTGATCGGTCCCCAGGGCTGGGAGATCGCCGACGTCCGACGGTCCCTCTCCCGGGGCACCCTCTCCGACGACAACGCCCTGGACGCACTGCAAGAAGTCTTCCTCTCCCTGGTCCCCGAGGTCCGGGGATATCGCCGGGATCTGGAGGAGGCTCGTATCGCCGAGGCCCAGGCCGCGGCGGCCGAAGAAGAGGAAGAGGTCGACGAGGAGCCCATGGAGATCCACCCCGACGAGGGCAATCTCCAGCCCTACGTGGCTGCCCGGGGTGGTCTCCTGATGGGTCAGCGCCTGATGAACCTCGACCAACCGGAAGGGGTGTACTCCGTGACCCACCTGACCTCCCTGATGGGGGTGGCCCTCTCCGTGGACGCCCTCTTCACGACCTTCACCGGCGGCGACGCCGGACTCGTGGCCTCGGCCCGGCTGGGGTGGGCCCCCTTCGGCACGGACTTCGGAGACGAAGACCTCCGGGGGACGTTCTTGCGGGTCGGCGCCGACCTCCAATACCTGATGGCCCTCTCGTCGGCCTTCCGCGTGCGGGGAATCGGGGGCTTAGAGATCTTCAACATCGCCCTGGACGCGAACCCCAACTACACGGGCCACGGATATGTATCAGCCCGGCTGGGCGCCGGGATCGACTACGCCTTCGGTCGCCTGATGACCTTCCAGTTCGACGGGCTCTACCTGGGCGTGTTGCACAGCTCCAACTCCGCCGGGGCCTACGGGGACGCTTCCAGCCGGCTCGGGTTCGGGGTGGAGTCCGGGCTTCACCTGGAGCTCTTCGATCCCGTGGTGATCAGCGGAACCTACGGGTTCTACCGGTTCTCCATGGCCTACGAGGCGCCCCAGGTCCTACAGCAGGCCGCCCAGACCCGGGACACCCTCCACCAGGGAGGAGTCACCGTGGGCTACCGGTTCTGACCTGATGTTCCGTCTCTTCAAAGGCGCCCGGCGGCGGCACACCCTGGCTCGGGAGATCCCCCCGGAGTGGATCGACTATGTCACGGAGTACTTGCCGATCTTCGATCTCCTCCCTCCGGAAGAGGCTCGGACCTTTCTTCACCACCTGAAGATCCTGGTCTGGGAGAAGCATTGGGTAGGCGCCATGGACTTCGAGCTCACCGAGCGGGTGCAGGTGATCATCGCCGCCCAGGGGGCCCGGATGGCCCGCGGACTGCCGGAGAACGTCTTTGATCGTCTCAGCGAATTCGTGGTGTACGGCGTGGACTTCGTTCGCCCCGACGACGACCTGCCCGGGCCGATGCTCGGGGAGGCCCACCCCTTCGGCACGGTCGTCTTGAGCTGGCCCTCCGTGGAAGAGAGCCTCCGGTTTCCCTGCGTGGCCCTCAACCCGGTGCTCCACGAGCTGGCCCATATCCTGGACATGTCCAGCGGATACTTCGACGGCACCCCGGTGCTCCACAGGGGCGCCGACTATGAGCCCTGGGCGACGGTGTTCACCAAGTACTTCGAAGCCATTCGGGACCGCCCGGAGGAGAGCTTCCTGGATCACTATGGCGCCACGGACGCCTCGGAGTTCTTCGCCGTCGCCGTGGAGTCCTTCTTCGATCTCCCCGACCTGATGGCCTATGAAGCCCCGGATCTCTTCGAGCTTTTGCGACGGTACTTTCGGATCGACCCCATTGTGATCCCCTGCACCTGTGAGAGCCACGACGAAGACGAGGAAGTCCGCGAAATGGGGCGTCCTTTCTTGCTCCCCCCCGATCCCCTGGACGGCAATTTTATCTGAGCTTTGCGCTCACTCCCCATCGGTCACAGATGTGATCCACGGCGATCGGTGGACCCGCAGCCCGCAGCGGGCCTTGGCCCGCGAGGACCCTCGGGCGTAGCCCGACTCGCCAAGCCTCGTGGCCTTGGCCCGAGGGGAGGTTCCGCGCCGCCCTCTGTCTCCGTCACACAAATCGGTCCTCCTCGGGGGTTCATCCTCCAGCGATCCCAGGAGGCGAATTTGGTCCACAGCGACCCCAGGAGGCGAAACCGGCACCTCTCCTCGGGCCAAGGCCACGAGGCGAAAGCGAGTCGGGCCTGAGACAGCGACCCGAACGTCCTCGCGGGCCAAGGCCCGCTGCGGAATGGAGACATCCCACCGACGGAAACCGATCACTCCCCATTAGTCACCCGAGGGCTTGCCGATTCGGGTCTGGCGTCTTAGGATACCCTCACTCGTCTCTTCTGAGATCTCGCTGGTGAGGTTCGCCGGAGCGACGAGCTATTCAGGGAGACCGGCAAGTGGTTTATCAAGACCGAGTGCTCGAACATCTGGTCGAAGAGGGGACGCTGCAGAGCGCCTCTGTGAGGAAGCTCCGCGACGACTACGGGGACGTCGCAGCGGCGGCGTTGATCTCGTCGGAGCTCATGGAAGAAGAGTCCGTGCTCCGGGCCCTGGCGATCGCCTACGACTGCGTGCCCGCGGGGTATCGAGAGGGACTCTTCATCGATCGGAGTCTCTTTCGGCGCGTGGAGCCTGCGGTCTTGCTGGAACACCGGGCGCTGCCCGTGCGGCGACGGCGGTCCGAGATCGACGTGGTCGTCGTGGAGCCCCTGGGTGAAGACGCCGAGGCGACCCTGGAAGAGGCCCTGGGAGCCCCGATCAACCAGTATATCTGGCCGGCGCTGCGATTCTTGCAGGCCCGGCACGTATTCTTCGGGGAACCCCTTCCTCTCTGGTCGAACGCCTATCTACGAGCTCACCCGGTGGCGCTGGGGTTTGCGTCCTCCGATGGGGTCGACGTCCATGAGGCTCTGAAGAACTCCGATCCCTTGCAGGTCGATCAATGGGACGAGGCCGACCTCTGGGACTTCGTGGAGAATTGCTTCGACCGAGACACCCTCCTGAAGGTCCTCCTGGGGTACGCCGCCCAATGGCTGACCCACCGGCTGATTCTGGTGGTGGGTCGCGGCGGGGTGCAGCCCTATTTCATGGAGGATTGGCCGGAGCTCTTGGACCGATTCGACGACGTGATGGCCCTCCGATCGGCGGAGATCGGGCCCGGCGCCCAGACGGTCCTGGCCGACTCCGATGAGCTCCTGGCAGGGAGCCCAGAAGATCTCAGCCTGACCCCCGTCTTTGAGGGACTGCACGCCGAGCTCCCCCCGGTGGTCGTGACCGTCCCGGTGCGGATCGCCGGTCGTACGGCCATGGCGCTGATGGGAGTCCCCACGGACCCGGTGGCGAGCATCCGGCTGGAGGAGATCTCCGACGGATTCGACGGCACCGCCCTGTCTAAAGCCGCCGAGCGAATCGGCGACCAGCTCCAAGAGATGATCCGGCGTGCCAAGCAGGATATCCTCCCGCCTCCAGCTCAACGGATCCCGCCTCTGCCGAAGCCCCGTATTCGGCTCGGACTGGGGATGGAAGAATCCCTGGTAGAGGAGCGGATCGCCCGCCGCACCGGTACGGAACGACACCGTTGGGAGATCGTGGACATCAGCCAGGTGCTGGAGGAGCAGCCGACGCCGGAGATGACCAGCGCCGTGGCGTCAGCCCTCTCGAGCCAATCGGAGGCCTCCGTTCCACCGGAGCCCTCCGTACCGTCCGAGCCTTCCGAATCGGAGATAACCCTCGATCCCGGGGCCACCACCTTCGGGATGCCCGCCCTCCAGGACAGCTCCTTCGGCGACTTCATCACCGGTCAGGGATCAGGATCGGACTCCGAGTCCGAAGCCATGCCCGAAGAATACTTCGGCGGCGAAGAGTCCTCGGAGGCCGAGGTTCCCGACGAGCCTTCAGAGGCTGAGGTTCCCGAAGAGTCTCCCGAAGACCACGACGCTCAGGAAGAGGCTGAGGACGAAGATGAGAAGGACGTTGACTCCGGATGGACCGGGATTCTCAGCTACGGAAAAAAGAAGAGACCCGATGAACTGAAACCGCGTCCCAAGAAGTCCAACTTCCGGTTCCCTCAGGTCACGGGCTCGCTCCGCAAACGGGACATGCTGCCCCCGGACGAGGAGGAGGCCGAGCCCTCCGACGTGGAGGAGCCCGTCGTCGAAGAGCCCGTCGTCGAAGAGCCCGTCGTCGAAGAGCCCGTCGTCGAAGAGCCAGAGGTGAAAGAAGAAGGCCTGGTCTTCGAGTCTGCGGGGACCACCTCCCTGGGCGGATTCTCCATGGCCGACGTCGCCGAGGAGGCCCCACGAGCGACTCGCCGCCTGGTGATCCCCACCGATGCCTCCGGGGTCCCCATGGCCCAGATCTTCCGCCGCCCCCCCAGCGTCCGGAAGGCTCTCACCGAGAAGCGCGCCAGCCAGGAAGAGATGAGCGTGGCCGAGAGCGGCTTTGATCGCGACGAGTCGATCACCGGCCGGACCATGCTGGGGACCGGCGCCGCGGCCATGTCCTCACTCCTGCGCAAGGAAGCTCCCCCCGAGAGCTCCGAGGCGACAGACCTCGGCGACTCTTCGTCGTGGCTCGACGAGGCCGAGGAGCCTCCCGATGATGCCCGACCGGGAGGAACCGTACGCATGGGCCCCTCCACGGGCCAGACCCAGGGGTTTGGGCAGCTCCTCGATGATATGGAGTCTTCCGGGCGAGGATTCGATGAGGTCTCCAGCCCCAAAACCATCCCCGTGGAGGCCCTGGAGTCGTTGAGTAACTCCGGGATCGCCATCGAGATCCTCGAGAACCTGGAGCTCTTGGACAGCCGGGACCCGGGCATCGCTTTCAAGGCCGCTCAGTATCTGTCCCGCGCCGGTGTGGCCGTCATGGAAGAGCTCGCCGAGCGGTTCCCCGGACGCCTCTATGTGGACCGGTACCAGTTCACGGTCACCAACATGCCCCCCGTGAGCGAGCACGGGCCGGTACTGGAGACCCTGGTTCGTATCGGCGCGCCGTCGCTGTCTTTGGTGGAGCAGTTTCTGGATGACACCAGCCTGGACGCGCGGTTCTACGCTACCTATCTGCTGACGGAGCTCCCCGCCGAGGACGTCTTGGACTCCCTCTTTGAGAGGCTCTTCGATCGGGATCAACAGACTCGCACATTGGCCCAGGACATCGCCTTCTCCCATCGGCATTTCGAAGGGTTTAAGACCTCGATCTTAGAGCCCCTCCGAGAGGTGGTTCGAGAGAACGACGACGAGCTCCGGCTCGAAGTCGCCGCCGAGAGCCTCCGTCGTCTGAAGGATCTCCCATCGGTGCCGCTGCTGATCGACGCCATGGATGGCCACCCGGACCGAGTACTCAGGACCATCCATCGGGCCCTCCAGGAGATCACCTTCCAGCCTCTGCAGCCATCGACGCCGGATTGGAAGCAGTGGTGGGACACCGCCCAGGAGCAACCCCGATGGCAGTGGCTGGTCGACGCCATGAACAGCGGCGACGAGGAGATCCGGCTGATGGCCTTCGACGAGATCGACCAGCTCCCGGGCCTGAAGATCAACTACCACCCCAACCAGCCTTCCAAGCTCCGCCAGCGGGCTCAGCAGGAGCTCTCCCAGTTCTTCGAGGCCCAGTCGGGCTGAGGTTCGATTGGCGAACCCCGAGGTTCGGCTCAGAGACGAGAGGTCAACGTCAGCAACGCCTGGCGGCCCGGGCCAAAAAGCCCGGAGCCGTGGTACTGGTACCGTTGGTCCAGGAGGTTCGTGACGGCGAGCTGCACCTGAAGGTGCTCGGCGAGGTCGTAGGAGGCGCGGGCGTTGAGGGTCGCCCATCCCGGGGTGCCCTCGCAGGCCCCGTCGGCGGCGAGCACTCCGTGATCGATTTCGCAGATCCTCAGATCATTTCGATCGCCGCTGGAGAGGCGGGTCTGGGGCCCTGCTCCCTGGGCGAACACCGTGGCGGAGAGATCCAGAGCCTCAATGTGGTAGGTCATACCAGCCATGAACTGCAGCGGCGGTAGCCGACGAGGGGTCGTCCATTGGCGATCCCCTGCGAAGAGGCCGTGCAACGGCCCGGCCTCGAAGAACGGATCCTCGGAGCCGCTCTCCACAGCCCCGTCGATCCATGCCAGGTTTCCGAAGAACTCCACAGGCGAAACGGGCCGGGAACGAAAGCCGAGTTCGGCGCCGTAGAAGTAGGCCCGGTCGGCGTTGACCCGGATCCGGATCGGCTTTCCGTCGATCTCCTCCTGTCCCTCAAACTCCCCATCGACGCCGGTGATTCGATCCCTCAGGAGGCTCGAAAAGAGGCTGAGGGCCACCTGAGTCCCGGCCAGATCCGTCTTGAGGCCCAGCTCAAAAGTGTCGCTCCGCTCCGGTCGAAGATCGGGGTTTGGGACCTCGTAGAAGTTCCCCGTGTCTCCCAGGACCGTGGATTCTTGAAGGTTGGGGGATCGAAATCCCTGGCTCCAGTTGAAGTATGCATTCAGGTGGGTGTCGAAGAGGTAGCTCACCCCCAGGGCTCCGACCAACCCGGTGTTGTCGAAGGTGACGTCGCCGATCTCGGGGGTGACCTCCGGGGCCTCGGCCCGAAAGTGCTCCACCCGAGCCCCCCCTGTCAGCGCCACCTCGTGGAGACCTGACGCCCACAGGCTGTAGTCGCCGTGAGTGAACACCCCCATCGTCGTGTAGGTAGAACCGTCGGCAAAATTACCGCGATCCTGTCGAGCCATCTCCAGATCGGGCCCGACGGAGTCAAACCGGGACGAGAGCACGTGATCGTGGTAGAACTCCCCGCCGTAGGTCAGGCGCAGCATCGGGAGCACTGACGAGGTCGCGACCGTTCCAGCGCCCACGGTGTTCACCACGTCTCGAAGATCCCGCCGAGTATCCAAGACCCGGGGGTTCAAGGCCGCGCAGGCCTGGCGGTCCAAGGTCTCTGTGCTGCATTGGTACCGACGGACCTCCTCTTCGGTCCGGTGGTAAGCGGCGAAGACCGTCAACTCCTCGGCGAAGGGAGCGCCGAAGGTCCGCAGGTGTGCCAAGAGGAGATCGTCCCGGTTATCCGTACTGCGGATCTGGCCACGGCCGAGTTGGTCTGTGCGGCGGGCGTCGTCGATCTCCCCTCCCATATAGGTCAGCCGAAAGTCCGTGGCCTCCGAAATGTCGGTCTCCACGCCGAGGCGCCAGAAGATCTGGCGAAACTCGCTTCCCAGGAACCTCCCGTCCTCCTCGGCGGACAGGAAGAGGCCCTCCCCTCCCCGGGTCCCCGCTCTCAGTTCCCCGTGGTCCCGGAGGCTGCCTCCCAGGGTGATCCCCAGGGGCCCACGGCGCATCGCCCCGTCGAAGGCCCCACCCAGAGTCCGATCGGCGCTCCCGAAGTGAAAGATCGCCCGGCCCGACAGGGGATCGGCGGGGATCTGCCGAGGAAAGAATTGCACGACCCCCCCCATGGCACCGCTACCGAAGAGTACCCCCCCGGGCCCACGAACCACCTCGGCTCGCCCCATCGCCCAGGGATCGAGGGTCGCCAGATATTGGTTGGGGCCGGTCCGAAAGGTAGATTGATTGAACCGGACGCCGTCGACGACGATCAGGTTCTCCGGCCCGATCAACCCTCGCATGTACACGCTGTCGGAACCTCGGTTGGTCGCCTGCCGATACACGCCAGGCTCCTCGGCGATCACGTCAGCCATCGTTGACGGCTGTCGCTCAGCGATCTCCGCTTCATCGACCACCCCGACACTTCGATCTGTCTGAAAGGCCGGCGTAGCCGCCCGTGCCGTGGTGGTCACCGTCGTCACGGGGGTCTCCTGCACTTCTTCTTGTGGCTCTTGTGGTTCCTCAGCGAAGGCAGGGATCGAAACCAATACCACAAGGATGATAACGACTTTCAGTTTCACTCGAGACCTTAAACCAAGACAATAAAAGCTAACGTCGCCATGACGAGACCGCATTCATCGTAATGGAAACGAGGGGAAGCGCAAATCTAGGACGTCAAAGTCGGTGACCACTCGGGTCAGCGCTCCCTCTTCGTCATACCCCAGATAGGTCGGGTAATAGCCCGGCCCGAACCCGGCGTCGAAGGCCAGGAGGTTGCGGTCGTCGGGGACGGGGATCTTCAGATCCTTACGGAGCTCCAGGGAGGCGAACCCCACGCCGTGGCGACGCCGACGCCGGATCTGTCCCCAGAGGTGTCGCTCGTAGTCGTCGTCCTCGGGGAGCACGATCTGCTGGTAGTCCATCAGGTCCGAGGCGGTCTGAGCGTCCAGGAATGCTCCCAGCGTGGAGTCCACGGCGTAGCCCACCTCGTCGACGGGAGCCAAGGGGTCTCCGCCGGGAATGGGCGGCAGCTCGGCGACCTCCCATCGGCGGGCCTCCTCCTGGCCCACGTCCACCACGGCGTAGGCCACCCGAAGCTCGTCGCGGAGTTCGGCGATCACCAGATGGGTGGGGTGGCTGCCCTTCGGCAGGGATACCGAGAAGGGCTCGGTGTCCAATGAGAAGAGCGGATCGCAGGCCACGAGCTGCCCCGTCGGCAGGTGGAGCTCGCTGAGGAACCGCCGGTGGATCACGATGTCGAATCCCAGGGCGCCGAGGAACTCGCCGTCCTGGAAGTCACGGAACGACTGAAACCGCATGATGAATTCGGAGGCTGAAGAGAGGAGGGATCGGTCCTGTGAAATGAACAGGACCGGTGGTCAGATCATTTCGCTCTCAGGAGCCCAGGGCGATCCGGGTCAGCTCCAGGAAGCTCTCCACCTTCAAGCTGGCGCCGCCCACCAGGCCGCCGTCGATGTCCTCGCCGGCCAGGAGCTCGGCGAAGTTCGCGGGCTTCACGCTGCCGCCGTAGAGGATCGGGATGGCCTGCGCGGTCTGGCGATCGAAGCGATCTTCGAGCACGGACCGCAGCAAAGCGTGGACGTCCTGGGCCTGCTGTGGCGAGGCCGTCTTGCCCGTGCCGATGGCCCAGATGGGCTCGTAGGCCACGATGGTGCGCTGGGCCTCGTCGGCGGTGAGCCCGGCGAAGGCCGCCCGGAGCTGAAACTCCACCTTGGCCTGGGTTCGATCGGCCTCCCGCTCTTGCAGGGACTCTCCCAGACAGATGATCGGATGCATCCCCTGGGCCAGCGCCGCCTGGGCCTTGCGGTTGACCCCTTCGTCGGTCTCCCCGAAAAACTGCCGCCGCTCGCTGTGCCCGAGGATCACGTACCGGACGCTGAACTCTCGGAGCATCGGTCCGGCGAGCTCCCCTGTGCAGGCGCCGCTCTCGGCCCAGTGCATGTTCTGGGAGGCCAAAAGCACCGGCGAGGCGGCCAGGACCTCGGCGACCGCCGGGATATGAAGGGCCACGGGGGCGACGATAGCGGTCACCCCGTTCTCCGGACACCCCTCGGCGATCCCCCGAGCCAGATCGGTGGCCCCCTGATGGGTGAGGTTCATCTTCCAGTTGCCGGCCACGATAGGGGTGCGCATGACTGCCTCCGTTCGGTTCAATAAAGTGTGTTCATAGACTTACTCGAAGGGGTGGTTCGCCCGCAACCCTTCGATTCCCGGGAGCGGTTGGCCCTCCACAGCCTGGAGGCTTGCGCCGCCGCCGGTGGACACGTGCCCCACGGAGTCGGCCAGCCCGGCCTGGGTGATGGCCGCCACGGAATCGCCGCCGCCGATCACGGAGAACCCCGACGCCGCCGCCACGGCCCGGGCCACCGAGAAGGTCCCCACCGAGAACGCCTCCTTCTCAAAGACCCCCAGAGGTCCGTTCCAAAAGATCGTGGCCGCCTTATCGATCCGTTTCACGAAGGCCGACACCGTCTTCGGCCCCACGTCGAGCCCCATGAACCCGGGCTCGATGTCGACCCCGTCGGTGGTGGTGCCCTCCTGAGCGTCGAAGCTCTCGGCCACCCGATGGTCCACGGGGAGGAGAATCTCCACGCCCTTGCCCTGGGCCTTGCGAAGGATCTCGTTGGCCTGATCCAAGAAGTCCTCTTCCACCAGGGAGTCCCCCACGGTGTGGCCCCGGGCCTTCAAGAAGGTGTAGGCCATGGCGCCGCCGACCAGGATGGTGTCCACCTTGTCGATCAGGGCCTGAAGCACTCCGATCTTATCGGAGACCTTCGCTCCGCCCACGATCGCCACGAAGGGGCGCTCCGGTCGTTGGAGCAGTCGGGACAACCCCTCGATCTCTTTTCGGATCAGCAACCCGGCGCCACGATGGTGGCGATCGAAGAATTTGTTGATCTGATAGACCGAGGCGTGAGCCCGGTGGGCCGCCCCGAAGGCGTCGTTGATGTACACGTCGGCGAGTTCGGAGAGGGCCTTGGCGAAGTCGTCGTCGCCGCCCTTCTCGCCGGGTTCGAACCGGAGGTTCTCCAGGAGCATCACCTGTTTGCGGGGCTTCAGCTCACCGATGAGCTCCTCCACGTCGGGGCCGACGATCCCCTCGGGGAAGATCACCTCCATGTCGTAGAGGAGGGTGTCGGTGTCCAACAACTCCGCCAGCCGGGCCGCCACGGGCTCCATGGTGTACCGGCTGTCGTCGGGCCCCGACGGCCGCCCCAGGTGGCTGCAGAGGATCACCTTGGCCCCGGCCTCCACGGCGTGGACGATCGTCGGCAGCGCCGCCTTGATCCGTGTGTCGTCGGTGACCTTTCCGTCGTCGAGAGGGACGTTGAAGTCCACCCGAATCAAGACCCGCTGATCGGAGAGATCCAGGTCGTCGATAAAGCGAATGCCCGTGGTGTCCATGGCGTCTTTTCCCCGAAGAAAAGGAGAGGACGCGCCGGAAGGCCGGCGCGTCCACGAGAGTTGATGCGGAAATTAGCCCTGGCTGGCCATGAACTTCACGGCGTCGACCATCCGGCAGGAGAAGCCCCACTCATTGTCGTACCACGACAGGACCTTCACCATCCGGGAGCCCAACGACATGGTCGTCAGAGAGTCCAGGGTGGAGGAGTGGGGGTCGCCGATGTAGTCCGAGGAGACCAGGGGCTCGTCGCTGTACCCCAGGATTCCCTTCATGGGGCCTTCGGCGGCCTCTTTCATGGCCTGGTTGACGGCCTCCGCAGAGGCGTCCTTACTCAGGGTCACGACCAGGTCGACGCAGGAGACGTTGGCCGTGGGGACCCGAATGGCCATGCCGTCGAGCTTGCCCTTCAGGGCCGGCAGCACCCGGGTCACGGCGATGGCGGCGCCCGTGGAGGTGGGGATCATGTTCACCGCCGCCGCCCGAGCTCGCCGAAAATCCTTGCTGTGGGGGGTGTCCAGGAGGGCCTGATCGTTGGTGTAGGCGTGGACCGTGGTCATCAACCCGGACTCGATGCCGAAGTTGTCGTGGAGGACCTTGGCGATGGGGGCCAGGCAGTTGGTGGTGCAGCTGGCGATGTCCACGATCTCCATGGAGGGGTCGTAGGCTTCCTGGTTGACGCCCATGCACATCGAGAGATCCACGTTCTTGCCAGGGGCGGAGATCACCACCTTCTTGGCGCCGGCCTCCAGGTGCTTGGCGGCCCCGTCGCGAGACCGGAAGATGCCCGTGCACTCCAGCACCATGTCGACGCCCAGATCGCCCCAGGGGAGCTCCGAGGGATCCCGCACGGAGAAGACCTTGATGGCCTCCCCGTCGATGGTCAGGGTGTCGTCGCTGACCTCCACGTCGCCGGCGTAGGTGCCGTGCACGGAGTCGTACTTGAAGAGGACCGCGAGCTGGTCCGGGCTGGTCAGATCGTTGACGGCTACCAACTCCACGTCGGGGTCGTTCATCGCCACCCGAGCCACACACCGTCCGATTCGACCAAAGCCATTAATCGCAATTTTCGTCGTCATGTCGTCTCCACGAGGGTTGAGTTCCATCCCGTTGATGTGTTCGCTACCTGCCAGGACCCACGTTCTCCCTTATTGCCGTCGGGAATGCAAGGTGCCGTCGGGAATGCCAAAGCGCCGGCACTTCAACCTAGGGCTCCGGCGCCGAAAGTCGAGGGTCACCTCGGCGATGATCACCGAATCACGCAGTTCATCCCCGTATCCCATTCGTAGTGATCAGAAGAGGTCGAAATGAAACTCTTTTGGTCTGAGAACTCCTGAATAATCGGAGATTTCCGTCGAAACAGGATTGCAAAGATTTGAAAAATAGGCTGTACAGGTCTCGTGGGGATTCACCCTTAGTATTTCATCTTAAAGCCATGTGACGAGAGAGACTGTACATGGGCCTGGCAATTGGCGTGGGTATGCTCGCCGAGTTTGCGGCGACCAACCCGGAGACAGCGAAGCGAATCAGAGAGGAGCTGGAGGTCATCAACCAGCGCCTGAGAGAGGCTGGCCTTCCTCGTCACGGGGAACCGGAGAGCTTCGACGAAGAGCTGTCGTCCCGGGCATCCTTGACCTCCTTTCCGTACTCCTGGCTCCACTACCTGCGCCGGTTCGCGGCCCACGTGATGCGCGATCCCCGGTGGGTCCCCTACCCGATCGAGCCCGGGGAGGATCCCGCTGACGATCCTGTGCTTCGCCAGATGTATCGAGCCCTCTCGTCACACCTGCTCTGCCACTCCGACAGCGAGGGGTACTATCTTCCCGTGGACTTTGAGGAGCTCCTGTTGGACCCGGACCACAAGATCCGTGGTGGCGTGGTGGGCTCGTCCTACCGGCTGCGAGAGGAGCTCGTGGGCCTGGCCGACCCCCTGGAGATCCCCGTCGACGGCAAGGGCCACCTCACCGACGAGGTGGCCCGACAGATCTCCACCCAGCGTCCCTCGGGAGCCCCCTTCGCGGTGGAGCGGCTCGTGTGGCTGGCCCTCTACGAGGCGGCGCGACTGAGTATCGAGCACGACACGGCGATCCTCTTCTACTGACTCTACTGGTTCTACTGAATCTGGAGTCCCAGCAGGCCCCGGAGCTTCTCTTCGATGGGGTTGCGGTACTCCGGGTCTCGCTGAAAGACCCCTTCCTCGCCCTTGCCCCGATCCTCGGGACGCTCCACGTCGGCGAACCGCCCGTCGGAGAGCGCCTCGAAGAGGCCTCGCTCCTGGACCTCTTCCAGGAGGTCGCAGGCATCGGCGAGGACCTCCTGGGCCCGGGTCTGGATCAGGCCGCCCTCTCGAAACTGGATCTCTGCGCCCAGATCGCGGGCGTTGTTCATCACATACTGGGCGTTCTCCAGCGCCAGGTACCGATCCCCCATGTGGGGGGTGTGCATGGCCTCGGTCATCATGCCCAAGAGCTGGATTCCCTGGCCGGTCCACACCCCGACGAGGTTAAAGAGGGCGTCCTGGATATGGCCCTTGAAGATATTGCCCGTCATGTACTTCGTGGGAGGCATGAACTTCAGGGGCGCCCCGGGGAAGAGCTCCCGAGCCAGCTGGGCCTGGGCGAGCTCCAGGAGGAACCCGTTCTCCACGTCGGGGTTGATCTCCATGGCGTGGCCCAGGCCCATCTGCTCCACGGGCAGGCCGCTGCGGAGGGCGAACTGTTCGTTGATGAACTGGCTGGCCGTGACCGTATGAGCGGCCTCCACGGCGTCGGCCGTGGTCAGGTAGTTGTCCTCGCCGGTGTTGATCACCACCCCGGCGGCGGCGTTGATCATTCGGCTGTAGTACTGGTCGATGAAGGTCCGCTTGGGGTTGATGTCTCGAAAGAGGATCCCGTAGAGGGCGTCGTTGAGCATCACGTCCAGGCGCTCCAAGGCGCCCATGGCGGCGATCTCGGGCATGCAGAGGCCGCTACAGTAATTGCAGAGCCGGATGTACCGCCCCAGCTCTTCGCCGACCTCGTCGAGGGCCTCCCGCATGATCTGGAAGTTGGCCTGCGTAGCGTAGGTGCCGCCGAAGCCCTCCGTGGTGGGCCCGTAGGGCACGAAGTCCAGGAGGCTCTGCCCCGTGGACCGAATCACGGCGATGATGTCGGCGCCCTGGCGGGCCGCCGTGCGGGCCTGCACGGCGTCCTCGTAGATGTTGCCCGTGGCGACGATCACGTAGTGGAGCGGCGCCGGGCGTTCTTCGTAGCGGTCCAGAAACCCCGCTCGGGTCAACCGGGTCTCCTCGATCTTGCGAATCGCCTCGGCGGCGAGCTCGTCGATCACCTCGTCGGTGTCCAGCGAAGTGTCGGCGGCGAGCTCCGCCAGGGAGAGGTCTCCCGTGGCGACCGCCTCGGCCACTACCTGCGCGGACCGGCCGGTGTGGGCCATGGCCCGGGCCAACACGGGGAGGATCCCTCGGGAGAGCAGACCCGCCTCCTGGGCGGCGTCGACGAAGACGTTCGGCAAGGGGATGTCGTCTGTGTCCACCCCGTCGACGCCGGCGAGCCGCAGGGAGGTGCGCTCCACGGCCACCGTGGACCGGGCGCGCAAAAAGAGGTCCATCTCGTCGGCGATCGCCGAGGCGGCCTGTCGGGCTCGATCGATGACGGCGGGATCCAGGTTCAGGAGGCTCATTGTGTCTCTCGTCTCGTTACCGCAGGGGCGTGGCCAACCGGGCGCCGTGCTCGGCCAGTCGCCACACGACCTGGTCGCGGTAGCCGGCGGCGTCTCCAGCCACCTGATAGCTCATGGGGCCGTCTTCGATGTCCACCTGCACGGCGCTGACCAGCCAGTCTCCCAGGGTCTCCGGCGGCATCTCGCCGCGCCAGAACGCCGGCAGGTCGCTGACCACCCGGGCGATGGAACCCGTGTAGTATCGGAGCTCGAAGAACCCGGGCTTCAGGTTGCAGTAGGGGAACATCCGCACCTTAAAGCCCCAGTAGGGGATCGTCGCCGGGCTGGTGATCTTGATCGGCCCCCGGTAGAGGACCTCCCCCTCCTTCTTCTCACCCACGATCTGACCCCGCTCGTCGAGCCGATAGGCCACGGGGCCCAGGTTTGTGAACCGGGCCCGGCCGCTGCCTCGGGCCAGGGCCCGCGGGATGGACCGGGTGGCGATGGCCACGGCGTAGCCGCCCAGGCCCGTGGCGAATCCCTCCACGGCGGTGTCCCGGACGGCGGCCTTGAACCGGTCGTAGTCGTTGAGGATGTCGGCGTCCCACCCGAACCCGGCGAAGGGGAATCGGTGCTTTCCGTCGTCCACGAGGTTGATCTCCCGGACCTTCAGGGGGGCACCGGCGTGGAGGAGCTGGAGGTCCTCGATGATCGGCCCGGCGTCCACGTAGGTGGCCACGGCGTTGCCCGTGCCCAGGCGGAGCACCCCCACGGGGGGCGCCTCGTCGCGGGTGATCCGCCCCTCCTGGATGGCCGCCTCGATGGCGTTGATCAGGTACACCACGGTGCCGTCGCCGCCGCCGGTGAAGATCACGTCGTAGTCGGCGTTGAGGACCCGCTCCACCGTGGTCTGGGCCTGCCGAAAGTCGTCGGTCAAGAAGAGGTCGGAGTTCGGCACGAATCGCTGCACCGCCTCGTGGACCTCACCGGTCCACCCCTTGGCCCGGGCGTTCAACAGGACCGCATATCGCCGAGGCGCGGCGCGCACCTCAAGGCTGGCTTCGTGAGAGGAGATCATGGCAGAGGATTCGGGGGTTACCCGTGCTGGAGGCTGACGGCACGGCCTCGACGGGAGGACTCCAAGTAGGCCAGGGTCAGCAGCAAGAGCTGACGGGCCTCGGCGGAGCCCAGCAGGGGCTCGTCCTCGCCACGGCAGGCGCCGATGAAGTTCTGGGTGGCCCGGATGAAGCTGTCCTCAAACGCCGTGTTCCGCTGTCCGTAGGCGACCTTTCGGTTGTCCCGACGGAGCTCTACGGGGGCCTCCAGCTGGGTGGGGTCCGAGCTCCGGATGATCCGGATCTGCCCTCGGGTGCCCTCGACGGTGATCAGGGCCTCCAGGGGGTGGTGCTCGGTGCGCATCTTGCGCTCCGGCGCGTAGGTCAGGGTCATCGTCCCGTAGCAGTCCTGCTGGAAGTGCTTCCACATCGCCACCGTGGGGGCGTCGATCTTCATGCCCTCTCGGATCGGCGTATCGCTTCGCCACACCTCGATCTTCTCCACGTTCCCGATCAGGAAGAGGGAGATGCAGAAGGTCTGGTAGCCCACGTCGTAGAGCATCGGCGACCCACCGGAGAACTTCGGGTCGAACCGCCACAGCGTGGCGTCCTCGGAGTTCTGAAAGTCCCAGATCCCGGTCTGCCCCTGGCCGACGGTCATGGACACCCGGATCGCCGTGGGCTTTCCGATCTCCCCGGCGTCGATCAAGTTCCGGGCGTCCAGGAGGGGCTTGTAGAAGAGGCAGGGCTCGTAGACCTGCAGCACCTTGCCCACCTTCTCAGCGGCCATCACCACCTGGTTGGCCTCCTCGATGGTCAGCGCCAGGGGACGCTCCACGGACACGTGTAGGCCGGCCTGCAGCGCCGTCAGCACCTGGTTGGCGTGAAGGTAGTGGGGGGTGAGGATCTCCACGGCGTCCAGGCCGCCGGCGGCGATCATCGCGTCGAAGTCCGTGAAGTAAGCCCGGGCGCCCCAGTCGAGGGCCCGCTGGATGGCCTTGTCCTCGTCTCGATCACAGACCGCCACGATCTCGGCTCGATCGTCCTTCTCATACCCTTTGGCGTGGAGGTCGGCGATGCTACCCGCACCGACGATGCCCACTTTCAATCGCGCCATCAAAGCCTCCAAAGCCGGCCACTTATGGTTGGGATCCTGCAAGCCTCACCGTTATAGGTGAGCCCCCGCCGGGTTGTCAAAACGGAACGGCGGTTCCGGGCGGCGGCGGGGCTTCGATGGTCCGGGCGGCGCGGGACGACCCCTCCGCCCTTCGGGCACCTCCCCACCAGGAGGGGAGAAGGCCACGAGCTTCGATGTGTCGTTGGGGTTCGCGATCGTCTCCCGAACGTATGGGCGGCGCGGACGACCCCTCCGCCCTGCGGGCACCTCCCCACAAGTGGGGAGGGGGCCACGGGCTTCGTTGTTTCGGCTGGGGTTCGCGATCGTCTCCCGAACGTATGGGCGGCGCGGACGACCCCTCCGCCCTTCGGGCACCTCCCCGCAGGCGGGG
>SKON01000329.1 GCA_007120035.1 Myxococcales bacterium | reverse complement strand
GGCTTGTCCCGGGGTGGACCGTGGGGGCCCTGTACTCTGTTTGGTAATGATCCGCCGGGAACCTCGACGTTCCGGTGTCCTTTGCCGCCAACCCCGACGTTCCGATGTCCTTCGTCGCCAACCCCGACGCCACGAACGAATCCGCCGCCAACCCCGACGCCACGAACGAATCCGCCGCCAACCCCGACGTTGCGAAGGACACCGGAACGTCGAGGTTTGCGGCGAAGGACACCGGACCATCAGCGGTACGATTCCATGAGGCAACTCAGGTGACGGCGGCGCGAGCGCGGGCGGAGACCCATTCAGAGAGTACGACGGTGGCGAGGATGGCCAGAAAGATCAAGCCCACCTGGCTCCAGGCCAGGGTGTCAATGGACGCCGAGAGGGCCATGCCGATGCCGCCGGCGCCGACGAGGCCGAGGATGGTGGCCTCCCGGATATTGATGTCCCACCGATAGATGGAGATCCCGGCGAAGGCCGGGGCGATCTGGGGGAAGACGCCGTAGATCAGGACCTGGGCGGGAGAAGCACCGGTGGAGCGGACAGCTTCCACGGCGGTCTCGTCGATCTCTTCGATGGCCTCGTAGAGGAGCTTTCCGCAGAAGCCCACGGACCGGAGGGCGATGGCGAGGATGCCGGCGATCATGCCGGGGCCGAGGATCACGACCAGAAGAAGGGCCCAGATCAGAGAGTTGACCGATCGAGAGGTCACCAGCAAGAGCAAGGCGGCGGGCCGAGCAATCAGGACTGAGGGGGTCGTGTTGCGGGCTGCCAGAAAGGCCAGGGGAGAAGCGATGAGGACCCCAATGATGGTTCCCAACGTGGCGATGTGGAGGGTGTCGAGGAGAGGGCCGACGAGCTCGGCGGCGTAGGCCCATCGCGGGGGAAACATCCGAAGGGCCAGATCCTGGCCCTGCAGAGGAGCGGTGTGGAGAAACTCCCAGTGGGTCTGCACCGCGATGATTCGAGCGCAGATCAGAACGACCAGACCTACGGCCAGGGTGGTCGCCCAGTGGACGTAGGCGGTCTTCGGATCGCGCTTCTGCCAGATCTTCTGGCCGTCTCGGGTCTCGGTGGGCATCAGAGGACCCTCCGTCGGATGGCGCCGGCGATGTATTCAGCGACGAAGACTGTGGCGATGATCAGGATCAGAATGGCGGCCACGGAGTCGTACTCGTAGCGCTGAAAGGCGGTGTTGAGAGTAGCGCCGATGCCGCCGGCACCGACGATGCCGATGATGGCGCTCTCTCGAAAGTTGATGTCCAGCCGGTAGAGGGAGAGGCCGATAAACCGTGGCATGATCTGGGGAACCACGGCGAAGATCACCTTCTGCCACCAGGTGGCGCCTGTGGCCTCGATGGCCTCTACGGAGTCCCATTGAATCGCCTCGATGTCCTCGGCGATGAGCTTACCCAGAAAGCCGATGGTGGAGACCACCAGGGTGACGACCCCGGCGAAGGGGCCGAACCCGAACATGGCGACGAAGAGGATGGCGAGGATGATCTCGTGGAAGGCCCGGGTGATGGCCAGGATGGATCGGCAGAAGAGGTACACCGGGCGGATCGCCAGGTTTTTCGCTGCGCCCAGGCCGAGCGGGATCGACAGGGCCACGCCGATCACGGTGGCGACGACGGTCATGGTGAGGCTTTCCAGGAGACCGATCTGGATGTCGGGCCACCGGGTGACGAAGTCGGGGCGGAAGAGATCGCCGAAGAATTCCGGGGCGTCCTCGAGGCCGGCGACCATCCGAGGGATGTTCAGATCGATGCTGATCAGGGCCCAGAGCAGGTAGGTGCCGACGATGACGGTGACCGCCAGGCGGAGCTTTGGATCCTTGATCCGGGGTGGTCTTCGCCACTGACGACTCACAGGATCTCCTGGCTGACGAAGCTGCCGGAAGCCGTGGGATCACCGCCCAGAGATCCGTCGGGGGTTCCGTCGGTGGGCCCCGGGTCGTCGTCGGGCTGATTCCAGTCCTCGCCGCCGTAGATCTCGGGGAGAATGTCGTCGGTGGGCTCCGCCGGGGGGCCGTCGAAGATGAGCTTGCCGGCCTGCAAGCCGAGGATGCGGTCGGTGAACTGCCGGGCCAGAGGCACGTCGTGGATGTTGATGATGGCGGCCAGCCCGCGCTCCTGGCAGAGCTCGGCGAGGAGGGTCATGACCTGACGGGCCGTGCGGGGGTCGAGGCTCGCCGTGGGTTCGTCGACGAGGAGGAGCTTGGGGTCCTGCATCAGGGCTCGGGCGATCCCGACGCGCTGGCGCTGACCTCCAGAGAGGGCGTCGGCGCGGCGGTCGTGGAGGCCCGTGAGGCCCACCTTGTCGAGGAGCTCGAAGGCGGCGTCGATGTCGTCCTGGGGGAACCTTCGCATCCAACTCTGGAAGAAGCCCACGTAGCCGAGCCGCCCGCTGAGGACGTTCTCCATCACGGTGAGGCGGTCGACGAGGGCGTAGCTCTGAAAGATCATCGCCATCTTGCGACGGGCTTTGCGGAGCTCGCCGCGGCTCAAGGAGGTGAGCTCGAGGTCGTCGAGGTGAATAGTGCCCTCCGTGGGCTCGACGAGTCGGTTTACGCACCGGATCAGAGTGCTCTTTCCCGCGCCGGAGGGGCCGATCAGGGCTGCGAGCTGACCGTCTTCGATGGTGACGGTGACGTCGGAGAGGGCCTGAAAGCCGTCGGGATAGCGCTTGGTGAGGCCTTTGATGGTGAGCATGGTCGGTTCCTCAGGTCAGTTCTCCGGTGGAGCTCAGCGGCAGGAGTAGCCCTCTTCGAAAGCGCTGTCCACGAGACGGATCGTCTCCCAGTGTTCCTTGTAGGTGATCGGGAGGAAGGTGGAGGCGTCGGGGAATTCGGTGGCCAGGAGGGTCCCCGCCCAGTCGAAGGAAAGAAATGCCTCGGCGATGGCCTCTGAGAGCTCCGGGGTGAGGTTGTAGGCGGTGCCGAATGCCGTGGTGGGGAAGGTCTCGGACTGGTAGAGGACTCGGATTTCGTCGCGGGGGACCCGGCCGTCACGATCCATCATTCGGTTGGTGACCTCGTTAGCCACGGCAGCGACGTCGTAGTCCTGTCGGTGGACTCCGATCAGGGAGTTGTCGTGGCCCCCGGAGTAGGCCACGTCGAAGTCCCTGTCCGGCAAGAGTCCGTACTCCTCCTCGAGGAGAACCCTGGGCACCTTGTAGCCGGAGTTCGAGGTTGGCGAGGTGAAGGCCAGCGTGCGTCCGCGGACGTCTTCGACGGATTCGATGCCGCTGTCGACGTGAGTGATCAGCTCCATCTCGTAGCCCATGTCCATCATCACTCGGGGAATGAACCCAGCGCAGTTGACGGCGAGGGGAACCGAGCCGGTGGCGAAGCCGGCGATGTGGAGGCGACCGGCGCGCATGGCTTCGATCTGGGCGGCGTTGGACTGGGCGGCGAAGAACTGCACCTCTCGCCCGGTGTGATCCGAGAGGTGGCGTAAGAACTCCTGCCAGGTGTCTCGGTATTGGCTGGGATCTTCCACGGGGGTGTAGGCGAAGATCAGGGTCTGGGGATCGAGCCACCGGTCGGGATCGGGGGGCCTGTCGGCCACCAGATCACCGGTGCGATCGCAGAACCTCGGTCGGTCCAATTCCCCGTCGTGGCACTCTCCGTCGACCCAATCATGGACCCGCTCGCAGGCGGTGCCGGCGATGGCGAGACCCAGAAGGGTGACGAAGAGGATGGTGGCTCTCGTCACGGTCATTCCACGGTGAGATCGGTGGTGAGATCGAGGAAGAAGTTCGGCTCCGTGTCACTGGTGTTGCAGTACCGCCATGCCTCGGTGCCGGCGGCTCGGACCCGGGTGACCAGGTGGTAGGAGCCGGCATCGGGAGCGTCGGCCTCGTCGTAGGCGGCGCCGGTGTACCGGAAGTTGCTGGGATTGCCGGCCATGGGGCCGGCGTAGGTCATAGGTGCCCAGGAGTAGGCGAAGACCGGGTTGGTTCCAACGGCGCCGAAGCCGACTTCGACTTCGAGAGCATCTCCGTCCGGGGCACCGCCGATGTCGGTGATGTCTTCGTAGTAGACCTCCATCTCGATCGTGGGGCCGTCGGAATCAGTAGCGCCCGTGGCTTCGTCGGTGATGGTGCGGCAGAAGCCGGCGAGCTCTGGGGTCTCGTCGGAGGAGATCAGGGCCCCGAACCGATCGGGGTCGATGTCTTCGGGGAGTTGGAGGGAGTCGATGCCGCAGTAGGTCCAGGAATCGCCGTCGTCGAGGCTGAAGCGGAAGACGTAGGCCTCCGTGCCGGGGTTGGCGCTGCGGGTGGCCTCGAACTCCTCGAAGTCGTCGGTGACGTACGCCGGGTTTCGGGTGGCCTCTCGAGTGGTGAACTCACCGGGGTCGGCGACGGGGTCGGCGCCGGGGGGGCCGTAGAGGACTTCTGCGAGGAGGCCTTCCGGGAGGTCGGCCTGATCGGTGACGCCGGGCTCGAAGATGCGACCGTAGACGTCGACGTCTTCACCGTCTTGGAGGGCTTCGGCGATCAGGGGGAATTGGATGCCGCAGCTATCGGGGACCGGAGGAGGATCGTCGCCGACGATCAGTGAACCCACGGCGGTTGGATCGAACCCATCGTCGGTGGTCGTGTCGCAAGAGATCCAGTCGCCGCCGTCGAGGCGGAATTGGTAGATGAACCCGTAGGTGCCCTCGTCGGCGATGGTCAGGGTCGCTGTGTAGCGATCATTGGCCAGATCCCCCGGGGAGAGCCCGTCGGCGTCTTCGAGGTAGGTGGCGTCCACGGTGTCGGTCCATTCGTCAGGGGTCTCCGAGGCCGGTCCGTAGAGGACGCGACCATCGATATCCTCCCCGGGGCCCGCGCCGGGGGTGATGCCGAAGGCGTACACGAGCCCGGTAATGGAGGCTGACTCTTCGCCCGGGGCGGTGGTGAGCGACGTGGTTTCGGTCTGGCAGAAGCCGATGGAGGGCTCCGCTGGCTCCGTGACCTCCAGGACGCCGGGGTCGTCGGTGCCCACACCTTCGAGGTCACAGAGGACCCAGTCATCGTCATCAGCGGCTCGGAACCTGGCGAGGTACACGAGAGTGCCCGCTTCTTCGGGGATCAGATCGAAGCCATACTCGTCGTTGGCGAGCTCTCCAGGGGTCAGCCCTTCGAGGTCTCCGAGGTACGTCATATCAGCCCAGTCCAGGCTGTCCGTGTCGTCACCGAGGCCAAGTTGGGCGTCGACGTTTTCGCCCTGGCCCTCAGAGTCCGTGACGCCCTCCACAAAGACGAAGGCCCGGAGGGTGATCAGTTGGCCCGCTTCGGTGGTCACCGGGCCCGGTTGGAGCTGGCAATATCCCACATTTTGCGGAGCCGGGGGGTCGCCTTCGACGTAGGTGAAGGCCCCTTGAAGGGTCGCTGTCTGGCCGTCGGGATTCTCTACGGTGACGTCCACGGGTCCTTCGGCCGAGGCGGCCGGAGCTGTGGCCTGGGCGCTGAGTTGGCCCTGGCGTACCACGCTGGTGGCTTCCTCTTCGCCGAAGAAGACCTGGATGCCTTCCTGAAAACCCGTGCCGCTGAGGGTGATGGTGGTCCCCCCGTCCATCGGCCCCTGGTCAGGGGCGATGGAGTTCAGCGCCAGGGGGATGGTCTGATCCGTGTCAGGAACGTCCACGTCGGCCACATCGATCCCGAAGTCAGCGTCGGGTTGGTCGTGATCGGGGTCGCGGGGGCAGGCCGTCAGCACGAGGGACATGGCGAGGAGGAGCGGGAGAGCGGAGAGTCGGGTATACATCACGGGTCCGGGGAGAGGGGGGGTGAGGCGAGATTTGGAGGGAGTATAGTTTGTCGATGGTGGGGTGTGAAGGGTACTGCCGGGGCACGGGCGCAGATTCGAAACGTTGGGGTATGCGGAGCACCTCGCCGGGGTTGGCCGGGCTGCCCCCGGTGGTCGGTGATCTCGCGGAGGCGAGGCCTTGGCCCGCCGGAGCCCTCGGGCGAAGCCCGACTGTGCCAGCCACGGGGGCTTTGCCCCGTGGTGAGGTTCCGCGCCGCCCAGGATGGTCGCTCTATCCCCGGGCCGCCCCCGGTGGCACGCTGCGGTGGGGCCGTGGCGGTGACACGGGGTGCGGGGCGGCAGGCGTGGGCGGTGTGTGGTCGGTCGTGGTGGGTGACCTGGGGTACGAGGCGGTCGGTGTGTGGGCGGTCGTGGCGGGTGACGCGGGGTGCGTGGCGACCATCCTGGGCGGTGCGGAACCTCACCACGGGGCAAAGCCCCCGTGGCTGGCACAGTCGGGCTTCGCCCGAAGGCTCCGGCGGGCCAAGGCCTCGCCTCCGCGAGGAGGTTCCGCGCCGCCCTCTATCTCCGTTACACAAACCGGTCCTCCTCGGCGGTTCGTCCACCACCGACCCCAGGAGGCGAATCTGGCACCTCTCCTCGGGCCAAGGCCGCGAGGCTGGG
>SKON01000071.1 GCA_007120035.1 Myxococcales bacterium | reverse complement strand
TGTCGGGGTCGCAGTCCAAGAACGGCGCGCCCTCGCCATCGTCGTTGGCTACCACCAGGAAGTTCAGGTCTCGATTGTAGAGCGTAGGAGGCACGGGGTAGGCGAAGTAGACCAACACGGTTCCTCCGGGAGCGATGGCCTCCTCTACCTCCACGGTCTGGAGCAGGGTGTCTCGATCCAGGTCATAGAGGCTCACCGGCAGGCCCGCCGGGATCCCGCTGATGCCCTGGTTCTGGACGGTCACCTGGAAGGTAATATCCGTGGGACAGGCCAGCGCGTTGGCCTGTACGGCGGTGACCACCACGTCAGGGGCGTTCAGAGGTACCTCGCCCTGTCGGTTGGCCCGGAAGGTGTTGTGGGTGGTCCAGGACTCGGCCTGCACGGAGGGAACGGCCCCGGAGTCCAGGATATTGTCGATGGAGTAGGCGTGTTGGTTCCAGATCGACCGGGTGCGGACCCACTGATCGTTGGGGTCTTCGTAGACAAAGATCCCCTGTCGGGTCTCGTAGCCGTCGAAGAGCCCCGAGCAGTGGTCGATGTCGTTGGCGACGACCACGAACTCCGAGCGGCCGTTGTTGTCGACGTCGACCACCAGGGGATACTCCAGGATGGTGCCCGTGGAGTTCATGATCTCCAGTTCCACCTCGCCATCGACGCCGGAGTAGACCCGCACGAAGCACTCATCGGAGTAGATCACCGACGCCGAGCCGTCTCCCTGGAAGTCAAAGACCGACGACCCCGTGGCGTTCGACGAGAGGTCCTGGGTGGCGTGCATCCACCGAATGAAGATCCCCCCCTCCTCGGGCATGGGCTGCTCGAATTGATCCAGGAGATCCGTGTCGATCTCTTCCGGGGTGAGGTCTGATCCGAAGCCGGGGCGATAGATGTCGAAGACGGCGTAGTAGTGGCCGCCGGCGACGCCGATCTCAGGGCGCCCGTCGCCGTCAAAGTCGGCCACCGTCGGGGGGCCACCCCGGTTTTGTGACGCCGGCCCGGGCAGGGTGACGGGTTGAGTGCGGGCCGACGGGTCGCCATCGCAGATCACTCCGGAGGGGTCGACGCCGCACCAGAGCTCCCCGGAGAGACCGTCCAGGATCCGGACCGTGCCGGCGGCGGCGAGCACCACCTCGGGGCGACCGTTGCCGTCGAAGTCGGCCACCGCCGGGTACCCGTCGGGCCCGTCGTGGGTCCACAGGGAGGTGACCGTGACGTCCGGCCACGCCTCGGGATCCGCGGAGGGCTGCCAGTCCACGGACCAGGCGTGACGGCCGGTGATGATCTCGTGGGGGCCGTCGCCTGTGAGGTCCGCCACCACGGCCACCCCGCCGTGGTATCCGCTGTTGGTGCCGAAGGCCGGACCGTTGCCGTCTTCGTTCCAGACCACTCGACCCTGGCTATCGATGAGCATCGCCCCCACGACGATCTCGGCGCGGGTGGGATCGTCGTTGAAGTTCGCCACCGTGATCGCCCCGTTGGAGACGTTCACCAGGACGGGGTCGCCCTCTTCGTCGACGGCTCGCCAGAGGGTCTCGCCATCGCCATTGATGGCGACGATGTAGTTGCGACCGCCGCTGATCACCCGGCTGGCGTAGATGATCTCCATGGTCCCGTCGCCGGTGATGTCCGCCAGGGCGATGTTGGAGCGGCCCTGGGATCCCCACTGGTCGTTGTCGGGATCATGGGTGATCCGCCGGATCTCCTGGCCGGCGCCGTCGAGGATCACGATGTCTCCCACGGTCCAGTTTCCGACCTGGGTGGTGTTGATCACCACGTTGGGCTCCCCGTCGCCGGTGACGTCTCCCACCACAGGGATAGAGATGATGCCGTCGTCCTCCCAGGACCACTTCAACTGGACGTCGAGCTCTTCGAAGTCCCCGTCGATTCGACACTCGATGTCTTCCGGGAAGTCATCGGGCATACAGACCCCCAGCCCCTGGTCGCAGTATTCGCCCCAATCGCAGTCGGAGAAGCTGTCGCAGGGGGCGCCCGGGGAACGACACTCTCCGAAGACGCAGATATCCCCGGTGGGGCAGCACTGATCGAAGTCCTCTCCGCAGAGGTCGCCCAGGCCTTCACAGGTCGGCGCGCACTGGCCTGTGGGCCCGCAGGCCGGCGTGGTTCCCTCGCAGCACAGCTCTCCTTGAAGACCGCAGACGGACCCCTCACAGTCGGGCCGACAGAGAGACACGATCTCACACCCGTCGTCGTCGTCGCAGAGCTCGAAGGAATCGCAGGAGTCGCCCTCGGCGCAGCAGGTGCCGGCGCAGACCAACGCCGAGGGACACTGGCAGACGCCGCCGACGCACTCTTCGGCGTCCTGGCAGTCTTCGGGTCCGCTGCATCCACAGGTGCCGTCGGTGCACACGCCGCTGGGGCAGGTCTCGGTGGCCGAGAACCCATCGCCGACCTCGGTGCAGGTCATGATCGTGGCGTTCTCACAGGTGCGCTCCCCGGGATCGCAGAGCCGGGGCGCACAGTAGCCCAGGTCGTCGTCGCAGAAGGTCTCCCCGGCACACTCATGGTGACCCTCGCAGGGGGTACACTCATCGAAGGGACAGACCTCACCGGTCTCGTCTCCGCAGCCGCCACACCCGTGGAGGAAGAACACCACCGTCCACACAAGCCCTGCCAGTACCCAGCTCCGTCGCATTCTATGATCCCAAAGTCTTGGAAGAAGTGATCAGTCGTCAGGGGAGTTCAAGATCGGCAAGAAGATCCGAAAGGTCGTCCCCACGCCCTCCGCGCTCTCCACCTCGATACGCCCGTTCATCCCGGTGAGCAAGGTGTGGCTGATGTAGAGCCCCAGCCCGGTCCCCTCGCCGATGCCTTTGGTGGTGTAGAAGGGGTCGAAGATGGTCGTGAGCCGATCTTTGGGGATCCCATGGCCGTTGTCGGTCACGGAGATCCGCACCTGTGAGGCGTCGTCGGGATCGCGCTCCACGGTGATGTCGATGCGGTTGGTCTCCTCATCGGTGCCGTCCATGGCTTGTACGGCGTTGATCAGGAGGTTCACGAAGACTTGTACCAGGTCGTTTCGGCGGCCGATCACCGGGGGAGTGTCGACGAAGTCCACCACAAGGGTGGCCTTGCCGCGGATCTTCGACCCCGCGATCTGGAGGGCGTCCTCCAGGACCTGACAGAGATCCAGGGGCTGGGGGGTGGTGTCTTTCACATACGCGAAGCTGCGGAGGCCGCCGACGATCTCTTCGATTCGGTGGGTTCCCCGAAGGCATGCTTCCAAGAGAGACCGCAGCTCGTCTCTGGGGAGGTCCGGTAGCTCGTCGAGGATCGACGCGAGGTTGCTGGTGACGAAGGACAGGGGGTTGTTGATCTCATGGGCGATCCCGGCGGCCAGGGTGCCCACCGAGGCGAGGCGGTCGGCGATCCGGAGGCGATCCTCAAACCGCTTGCGCTCCGTGATGTCCTGAATCATCCCGTGCCATACCACGGAGCCTCCCTCGCCCTCCCGGGGAAGAGAGTGTCCCAGAAGCCAGCGGATCTCTCCGTCCCGGTCGATTCGGAACTCGCAATCCCAGGGTGTCATGGTCTGGGCAGATCGCATGATCGAGTCACGGACTTCGTCGAGATCTTCCTCGACGACCAGGGAAAAGAAGGATCCGAAATCCCTGGCGGCCGCCTCAGGGTCCACCCCGAAGAGTTCTTCCAACCGCCGGCTCACAAAGGGCACTCGGGTGCGGCCATCGGGCTCCATGACGAATCGATAGACCACCCCGGGAATCTGGTCAGTGATCTCCGTGAGGAGCTTCTCACTGGCCCGCAGCGCCGCTTCGGAGCGGCGATGGGCAGCGGGGCTGGCGGCCTGATGAAACCGCAGCTCCCACAGAGCTGCCGGCGCCGTCAGCAGGACGTCGTCGAAGCCGGCCTGCATCGCCGCGTTCACCTCGGCTTCGACGGTCCACCCCAGGATCGGCGTGTCCCCCCGGTGGTCCAGCCCCTGCAGAAGCTCTCCCGGGGAGCGACCGGCGCAGTCCATCACGGCCAGGTCAAAGGAGTCCCGGAGGGCTTCGTCGAAGGCCGAAAGGGTCGAGACGACCCGAAGCTCATGTCCCCGAGCCCGAAGGGCGTCCGAGATCTCGTCTGGGAGCTCCCCTCGAAAGTCGGCGACCAGGATCTTCATTTGATCTCAAGGCAGGGCTGCGACTCGGGGTTACAACACTGGTAGCCGGCGTCGCAGATCTCCGGGTGCATGCAGAAGCCGCAATGGCCCGAGAGCTCTTCGCCACAGGAGTTGGTGAACTCGTGGAATCCGCAGTTACGGAAGTTCTGTTGGCACATCTCCAGAAAGCTCTCCCCTTCGCATTGACACTCTTCGTCTTGGCAGACTCCCGCGAAGTCACCGCATTCCAGACCATCGGTCAGCACCAAACAGCCGATGGTTTCCAGTGATTGTGCGATGGCGTTGCAGGTCCCGCCGGAGCAGGTGTGGGTGCTGCAGCTCTGGTTCTGGGTACCATCGTAGCTACACTCCGAGTTCGGAATGCACTCCCCAAAGGGCTCACAGCCGTCGAGCAAAGAGCAGCTCTGGCAGTTCGAGTTCACCGTCCGGGTCAACCCCGTCGGAGCCGTAACGCATTGATTGGACTGGCAGGAGGTGCCGATCTGGTATTCGTTCTGGCAGGTGCAGGCGCTGTTACCGTCGCAGCAGGAGTATGGCGCGCCATCTTCGACCCAACTGGTGGCTCCCAGACAGAACCCGCAGGTCACGGTTCGCCAGTCGCCGCAGTTGTCTTGTACCTCGATCGTTCCGCAATCGGCGTTGTGGACGCTGCAGAGCTCGAAGGTGTTCTGGGGTACGCACTCGCACTGGTTGTTGTCACAGGTGAACCCGGGGTCGCAGGTGCCACAGGGGAGGGTGCCGCCGCAGCCGTCGCTGGCGGTGCCGCATTCGGCGTCGGCCGCGTCGCAGGAGGGGTGAGGGGTGCAGTCGTCGGTGCACTCGTATCCCGGTCCGCCTTCGATGGGTCCGCAGGCTTCGCCGGAAGGACACGGGCCGCATTGGACGATGCCGCCGCAGCCGTTGGGGTGTTGTCCACAACTGGCGTTGAGGTCATCGCACTCAAAGGGGATGCAGTCGCATTGGTTGTCCTCCAGAGCACCGCAGGTCTCGGGAGCCACGCAGCTCTCGCAGTTGATGTTGCGGGTCTGCTCGCAGGAGTCTTCCACGGTGAGGTCACCGCACTCGGCGCCGGCCAGATCGCAGAGCTCGGCGGTGGTCTCCGGCTCGCAGTAGCACTGGTAGTCTTCGGTACACTCCCCGACGCCGCAGCCCTCGCAGTCGACGGTTCCGTCACAGCCGTTGTCGTGCTCGCCACATTGCACGCCGAGATCTTCGCAGGTGTGGGGGATGCAGGCGTCGGGATCGGCGTCGGGCTGGTCGGCGTCGGGGTGGTCGGCGTCGGGGTGGTCGGCGTCGGGATCTTCCGGTCCCGTGTCCGGGGGATCGGGGTCGGCGTCGCGATCGGCGTCCGGGTCGGTGCCGGGATCGGCGTCCGTACCGGCGTCGAGGTCCTGGGGCCCGTCGACCACCACCCAGACGCCATCTTCGCACCGCAGACCGCGGCGAACATCGCCCTCCTGGCCTTCGCAGGATTCACCGGCCAGCGGGGTGTCGTCGCTGAGGTTACAGCCGACGAGGGCCACCATCAGGGTCGCCACGAAGAGAGACTTCAAGAGCCGATTTGTCATCATGAGCCTGCCTGGTTGTGCTCTTATGGGAGACGCTCCCCCGAGGGTAGCAGACGTCAATTCTCGAGGCCAGAATAGGGCCCCTCATAACGGATCGTGGAGCGTCCGGCGCCCTGCTCCTCGACCACGAATCGATGTTCGATCTCCTCCTGCAGGGCCTCTACGTGGCTGATCACCCCCACCTGTCGGCTGCGGCCGCCGAGATCCTTGAGGACGCTCACGGCGACTTGCAAGGCGTCCTGATCGAGGGTTCCGAACCCCTCGTCGAGGAGGAGGGTCTCCACGGGCATCTTCAGGTTTCGCCGATCCGCCAGGGCCAGCGCCAGCGAGAGGGAGACCAAAAAGCTCTCGCCACCGGAGAGGGTAGAGACGGGGCGTCGTTGATAGCTGTGGTAGGTGTCGATGACCTCGAAGTCCAGCGTCGGGAACCCCTTGTCGAGGGCGACGGAGAGTTGGAACCGCTGGCGCAGGCGCTGGAGGTGGCCGTTGGCAAGCTCGGCGATCCGTTGGAGGTTCAGAGCCTGGGCGGCGTGCTTGAATCGCTCTCCTTTGTTGACCCCGATCAGGTCATAGACGGTCTTCCAGACTCGCTCCCGAGCGGCGACCTCCTGGTAGGCCGTGAGCATCTTCTCGCGCCGGTGGCGCTGTCGCTCCTCGGCCTTGATCGTCTCCCGGAGGCCGCCGATCCTCCGATCCAGGTCTCGCACCGACGCCTGCAGGGTGTCTCGGCG
>SKON01000057.1 GCA_007120035.1 Myxococcales bacterium | reverse complement strand
TCGGCGTAAGAACCGGCGGTGTGCGGTGTGGAGAGGCTGGCGCGGGGCCTGGGGAGTGGGGATGTGGTGGGGAGGACACCTGCGCCGGAGGCGGCAGGGCTCCGGAGGCAGGCTCGAGTCGAAGGTGGCAGCTCTCGGCGTGAGAACGGGTGGTTTGCGAGGGAGGATCCGACACCCGCATCAGCGATCCCGACGTTTCAGAACCGCGCCCGGCAACTGGCCCGATAGTTGACAGATCCCCAGAACTAAGCTTTAAGCTTTGCCCTGCTCCTCCGACCAACCCGCGACCTCCGTCCTCTGACCTCCGTCCTCTGACCTCCGTCCTCTGACCTCCGTCCCCGTGCTACACCTCCCTCCCCTGACGATCCTCGTCGTCGACGACGAGATCCTCATCGGCCGAGTCCTCGAGAGACTCTTCGGCCCCCCTCACCAGGTCGTCACGGCGACCACGGTCGAGGAAGCGATCCCTCTGCTCAATCAGTACTCCTTCGACGTGGTCCTCTCCGACCTCCACTTATCGGAGCAATCGGGCCTCGCCCTCCTCGCGCACCTGACGGCCCATCACGCCGACCTCGCCACTCGCCTCCTCTTCCTCACCGGGGGCATCACCGACGACGACACCGCCGCCCGGCTGCGCTCCCTGGACAACCCCGTCCTCTGCAAGCCCTTCGACATCCCAGACCTCGTCGCCGAGATCGAAGCTCTCCTCCCGGACTGATCCAGGTCGATCGGTTGGCCGGAGACCGATCACTCACTGCCCTGCCCTACACCGAATCTCCCCTCCGCACACCCCAACGCCGAAAACGCCCGTGGAGCTGTCCCCCTTGAGCCTTCGCGAAAAGGGGTGGTGCGCCAGCACCGGGGGTCGTCCCGGGCCGCCCCACCCGTCAGGGGGTTCGGTGGTCTCGGGCGTAGCCCACGGAGAGGCCGAGGGTCTGGCGGCGGTACTGGCCGTCGATGCCGAACTCCTGGGCGTAGAGGTTGTAGCGGAGCTCAAGCTCCCAGTGGTCGCCGAGGGCGCGGGCCAGGGCCGTGGTGAGCTGGTTGCGGTTGTCCTCGTCGAGGAAGAACCGGTCGTCGATGAGGACCGGGTCCTCGTAGCGGGTGCGTTGGATCTCGGCGCGGAGGGAGGCGAAGAGCTCCCAGGGGAGGGGCACCGTGGCGGTGGCGCGGAGGCCGTGGCGGCGCATGGCCTGGCCGAAGGAGTTGGAGCGGTTATGACTGTATTGGTAGGTGAGGCGAGCGGAGAAGGACCGTTGGTAGGCGACGGTGAGGCGGCCGCCGTCGAAGTGGTCGCGGCGAAGGGAGCCGTCAGGGTGGGGGCGGAATCGATTGTCCTCGACGACCCAGGCGGTGGTCTGGAAAGACCGGCGGGCCAGGGAGTAGGAGCCCATCAGGCGGAGGTCGTCGCGGAGGTCGTAGGTGGCGCCGAGGGCGGCGGCGGGGCCGGTGTTGCTGGACCGGGGGCTGGGCTTGAAGGCGTAGTAGCGAAAGGCCGGGCCTGCCCAGAGGCTGAGGTCGCCCAGTCGGTAGGCGGCTCGGAGGCCCAGGCCGCCCCGTTGGTAGTCCCGGATGGAGAGCCACTCGGTGCGATCCTTGAAGTCGGCGGAAGCCTGCAGGGAAACCCGGGAGGTCAGGCGGAAGCCTCCCTGGAGGTGGGCCTCGGTGAGGGCCGCCGAGGCGTCGGCTTCGGTGAGGAAGATCGCGCCGCCGTGGCGGACCGAGGCCGAGGCTTGCCCCCGGGGCCCGAGATCGGAGAGGATGCTCAGACCCAGGAGGTAGCGGGTCATGCCGTCGGCGGCGCCCTGGTAGTCTTCCTGGCGGAGGGGATTATCATCGACCTCAACCCCCCACCGCAGGCTCGTGGACCAGCGGGCGCCTCCTTCTTCGGCGGCGAGGCCAGAGGGAAAGCAGACCAGAAGGGCCACCACGGGCACCATTGAAATGACCCCACTGACTCGTATCGCGAAGGACACTTTGAAGCCTCAATCTCTCGTCTTGATCGCCGTTGTTCTGCTCACCGGGGCGCTCCTGTCCGGGTGTCCACGCAACATAGCACCACCGGACGACGCGTTACAGGATCCACAGGAGCTGCGGGTGGCCATTGACGCCCGCATCGCCACCATCGACGACGCGCGGTTCCGAGAGGTCGTGCTGGAGTATTTTGGCGACGGCGATCGGGTCCGGGTCCGGCAGCTGATCCTGGTGCAGCAGCCAGACCGGCTTCGGGTGCAGACCCGGGTGCCGGCCAGCGACGAGATCATGAATCTTTTGGTGAGCAATGGAGAGGTGTTCTCCATGCACCATCGGGACACCAACGAGTACTACACGGGGCCGCCGACGCGGGAAAATATCAACCGGCTCTTGCCCGTGGATCTCTCAGGCCGGGACGTGGTGCGGATGATGCTCGGGGGGGCGCCCTGGGATCGGTTCGACGAGGGGCAGGATCATCAGATGGAGTGGGATCCGCGGCGGGGAATGTACCAGTACAGCGCGACCGGCGCCGACGGGAACGTGTTGACCATGTGGGCCCGTCCCGAGGACTACGCCGTGGTGGAGATGGAGGAGGTCACCGCCGGGGGCGATCTGGTGTACGCCTACCGGACCCGGGGGTGGAGAGACGCAGGAACTATCTCGCTTCCGGCGCATCGCCGGTTCGTGTGGCCTGACCGAGATCTTGACTTCTCGCTGGACGTCGGTGATACTCAACTTAACATCAGTCTTGACGGGCATTTGTTCGAACTTCCACCTCCTCCGGGGAGTCGAATCTACCACCTCGACGAATCGATGTAGTCATGACCTCACCTTTGTCTTCCGGACTCGCTCGTCATGATCGATGACTCTCAGCTCATACCTCGCCTGATGGCGGACGGTCTGATCGACCACGACCGGCTGCAAGAAGGACTGGATCTCGCGCGAAAGCGGGGGGGAACGCTCTACGATACGATCCTGGAGCACGAACTCGTGGAAGAGCGGGAGGTGATACGGATCGCCTCGGATCTCTTGAACGTGCCGCAGGTGATCCTCTCGGAGGTGGAGATCGACGAGGAGATGGTGCAGATCCTGCCGGTGGAGATGGCCCGGCGGAACCAGTCGCTGCCTCTGGAGATGGTGGAGGAGGGGGAGTCGAAGGTGTTGCGGCTGGCGATGACCGATCCCATCGACGTGATGGCCATGGACGAGGTGTCCACCGAGCTGGGGGTGAATATTCGGCCCGTGCTGGTGGGGCCCTCGGATCTGGCGGCGGCGCTGCGGCGGCTCTACGAAGAGGGGGACGAGCAAGAAGGTCCGATCCTGGTGGACATGATGGACGGGCGCAATCCCGAGGACAGTTGGGTGGCGCTCTTCAGCGGGGAGGATGAGGAAGAGGGGTTGGCCGACAGCTCGGTGATCTCACAGGAGATGAAGGATCGGCCGCCGACGGGGGTGTTCGAGCTGGTCGAAGACGATCTCGATGAACTCGATGAGCTCGATGAGTTCGACCTGGAGGAGGTGTCGGGCACGGGGCTGCGGGAAGCAGTGAACCTCGATGAGTGGGATCTGGACGACGCGTTTTCTCCGGATCAGTTCGCCGATGGGGCGTCGTTTTCGTTGGATGAGCTGGACCTGGACAAGAACGAGCAGACCCGGATGGGGCTGGGGATGCGAGGGACGGATCTCTTCGTCGATTTGGGAAGCACGGACGAAGAAGAAGAGAAGGAAGAGGCCGGCGAGGCCGGCGAGCTCGACGACGAGAGCTTGCAGTCGATCGAGATGGCGCTGGAGTTGGGGGGTGACGAAGACGCCGAAGAAGAAGAGGAGGAAGAGGACGGAGGCGATGGGGGGCTGTGGCCGCAGGAAGCGGAGACCAGGGAGAGGAGGGTGGTGGACTTCTTCGGGGACGACTCGATGTTGCCAGCGGTGACGCCGGCGAAGAGTGTGAAGATCGAGGAGGTCGATCAGGAAAAGGAAGCGGCGCAGAGCCGGATGCGGGCGGCGTTGAACCAGGTGGCGAGCGGGAAGAAGACAAGGAAGAGGGGGACTCTGGGGCGGATCGCGGTGAAGAGGGTGAAGGCTTCCACGGTGACGCAGAAGGATCAAAAAGAGGGAGAGAAGGCCGACGAGAAGCAGTCGGCGCAGACGCAAGAGCGCCCCGCACCGGTGCTGAAAGAGCCGAAGACCAGGGAGATCTCAGCGACAGATATCGCGAGCCTGGCCTTCGGGTTCGGGCAGTCGGAAGGTGGGCTCGGGGAGAGTACCGAGGCAGGGGGCGAAGACGTGGAGGAGCTGGCCGAGCAGATGCGAAACATGTCTCGGACCCAGGAGTCCATAGCCTACACGTTGGTGGAGATTCCGGAGTCTGTGGACACCCACGAGCTGGTGACGGAGCTGATCCACCTCTTGATCCGAAAGGGGCTGGTGGTGCCCGAGGAGATCGACCGGATCTTGCGGGACCTGGAATGAAGGGGCGGCAAGAGTAGTTGACGAGAAGAGGCGTGATCTTTAGATTTTCGACAACGCGTGACGTGAGCAGTAAGTCAAAAGCCCGGAGAGGAGAAATGATCGGAATTACGGAGTTGGCGGCCGGTAAGGCTCGAACGATGATGGCGGACAACGACTTGGCCCCGGAAGGGCAGTCAGGGGTCCGGATCGGTGTGAAAGCTGGTGGGTGTTCGGGATTGAACTACGTCCTGGACCTTGTAGAGTCGCCAAACGACAACGATCGGGTCTTCGAGGCTCATGGGGTAAAGGTGTACTGCGATCCCCGAAGTTATCTCTATCTGCACGGCACGGAGATCGACTTTGAGGACTCCGTGATGGGCGGCGGGTTTAAGTTCAACAACCCGAACGCTCGGCGGTCCTGCGGCTGCGGGACGAGCTTCACGGTCTGAGATGGGCGCCGGCTAAAAAGGCCGGTGGCGAGGCCCTTGAGAGAGCGCAGCCCGGCCGTCGGGGTGCGCTCTTTTGGTTGGGTGGTGCACCGATAGCGGTGAGGAAACGATGAAGGTGATCTACCACATTGCGATCGTCGTGTACGCGCTCCTCTTGTTGGGGCTGGCGGCGGCGTCGGTGGGGATCGGCGGCATGGACATCCGGGGGGCCGTGTATCTGCGGGGGCCTGTGGAGCTGCAGCCCGGGGAGACCCACGGGTTCCGAGGGGTGTTGCATTACGCCCCGACCGGGGAAGCCTTGATGCCGGAGTCGGTACACATGAGGTTGGTGGGGCCTGGGCTGGCGGTTCCTCTGGAGGTGGGGGGAGAGTGGCCGGATCTCCTGGTGACGGTGCCCGAGGAGACGGCGCCAGGAGAGCGGCAGCTCGAGGTGCGGTTGGAGAACGAGCGCACCGGGACCGTGGAGGCCGCCGCCGAGGTGAGGGTCGGCGAGGGGAGCGTCGTGGGTGCGCTGGAGGAGCGGGAGTTTCCCGAGGGGAGGACCCGGCATGAGGACGCCCATCGGCGGCGGCCTCAGGTGCAGGTGATGCCTCGCCCCATAGAGATCGAGGTGGACTTCACGGCGCCCGAAGAAGAGGGAGCTCTCGAGGACGAAGGCTCGGAAGAAGCGGAAGAGGGAGACGAAGAGGCCGAGGGGCCGCAGATCGCCCTGGATCTGATCCCCGCCGACGGGGAGCTGGTGCGGGGGCTGGAGCAGCGGATCTTCTTGCGGGTCGTGGAGGTGGAGACCGGGGCGCCCGTGCGAGCGGATCTGTCGTTGGAGAAGACCATGGGGATCATCGAGGGGGAGCTGCCCGAGGTGATCCGGTCCGACGGGATGGGGATCGCCGTGGTGGAGCTCGTGGCGTCGACGGACCTGGATATCGAGGTCGACGTGCATCCTCGAGACGAGGAGCTTTTGGGAGAGCGGTTTTTGTTGCGGTTGAGCAGCGTGCCGACGCAGTTCGTGGTGCGGCCCACGGCGCTGGTGGTGGGCGCCGGACAGGACCTCTCGGCGCAGGTGATGAGCACTCTGGCGAGCCCGAACTTCATGGCCGATCTCTACGACGGGCCCCATCTGTTGGGGGCCTTGACTCTCTCGATGCGGGAGGGGCAGGGGGGCGTGGTCTTCGATGAGGACCTCCTGGTGGGTCGGGGGCCGCTTCTGCGGTTGCAGGTGTACCAGAGCCTCTACGGGACATCGCATGGGTGGGATAGCGCCTACGTGTTCTTGGCGCCCCGTTCGGAGCCCGAGGACCTGCAGGGGATCGCCGAGGAGCTGGTGGCCTACCTGGGAGAGCACGGGGACAACCCCTACCACCGGTGGCTTGTGGAGGAGGGGCGGTTCGATGAGGAGCTCGACGTGGTGCTGGTGCGGCGGTTGATCGCGGCGAGCCTGGCGGAGATGCCCCGGAGCTTCGAGCTGCCGCCGGTGTTGCTGAACACCCGGCAGGAGGATCGGGAGACCCTGGCGACCTGGCAGGAGGAGGCCCGGCGAGAGCTGCAGTGGTTGATCGGGTTCTTGCTCCTCGGGGGGTTCGCGGTGGTGCT
>SKON01000011.1 GCA_007120035.1 Myxococcales bacterium | reverse complement strand
CGCGGAGCAGATGGACCCGGAGACGGGGGTGTTCTTGGGGAACTTTCCGCAGGCCTATTCCCATGTGGGGGTGGTGAACTCGGCGTTGTATCTGGCGAGGGCTGAGGGGCGGTTGTAGGGGTCTACCAATACTCGTCAAGTTCGTCGCATAGCTGTCGTGAGGCCGTCTCAACGTCTGAAATCAGGTCGAGGTGCGACCGCGCAAGGTCGCTCCAAGGGGGAGCGCCCTCAGCGATCCCGAACTCCAAAGCGACCCTCCCCATATCCAGGTGCTGCTCAGCACGAGTTAGCATTGCCCGTTCGTATTCGGTGAGGCCCACCGTGGGGTCTGGTGGCACCTCGGTAGTGAGCGGATCACAGGCGAGGTTCAGGGAGATCTGCCACTGTCGGAAGGTCGCCCACCCGAAGACTTCTCGGTTACCGCCTGAGCCGAGGAAGTACTCTTCTACAGATCGAAAGAGCTGAAATGCTGCGGCCTGAGTCGCAGCGACGTTGTCCGCAAAGTCGACGTGGTCGACACCGCGGTTGGTTAGCGGAAGGATCGTCAGGAAGGCTTGGAACTCAGCGTCGATCTTCGCACGCTCCGCGCTCAAGAGAGGTGGTTCTTCGTGTTCAACCACGACAGGTTCAGGAGAGGTCGCGCATGCGGTGAGGATTACGGAGGCCGCGAGAAGTAGAGTTCTCCCATGGTTACTCAAGGTGTCCCTCGCATGTGAAACCGTTGTCATCGCTGTTGGTGCCGTCGGGACAGATGGTGTTGCTGAAGAATGCGTTGGTCAGATCGGCGCCTCTCAATCTTGCACCTGTGAGGTCCACATGCCCGAGAAGCGCGTTCCTGAGTGAGACGTCTTCGAGGTTGGCACCTCGGAGACTTGTCCCTGAGAATGAGCCTCGCACAATCGAAACACCTTGAAAGTCCACACCGTCTAGTTGAGCGCCGTGAAGGCCACGCCGGGAGCGGACAAACATGGGAACGGAGTCCTGGGGTAGATCGTCCAGTTGGTAGAGAAACTCCGGCTCGATCTCGACGAATCCGTTGCGGGCAAAGAAGTAGGTCACCGCTGACGTGAGGTCCGTATCGACTCCCACGTGGATATCAACCACACGACCTTTGCGGAAGACTACGAGGGTGGGGAACGCAAGCGTTTCAACGAGATCATCGATGATTTGATCGAAGAGTTCGCCCGATGGGTGGTCCGAGCCTGACACGGAAACGAAGACATCCGATTCGAGCGAGTGCTCCTTTGCGATGGAGGTGACCTCTGGAGCGAGAAGGTTTGAACTGCCACACAGAAGACTCGCGATGAAGACCACTCCGTCGCTGGAGCCGGTTTTGAGTTCGTTGAGTACTTCCTCGGTGAGGTAGGAGAACCCACCTTCATCAGGCCATGTAGGGAGGTCCGGTTGATCGCGCTGAGCACGCATTCGTTGGTGCAATTCATCAATAAGTGCTTCGGGATCCTCGATCGTCTGTGGGCGTTCGGGGACAGACCCGTCGTCGGTGGAGGAGTTGGTTCGTGGCTCTGGGTTTGCGCAGCCCGCGAAGAGGGAAAAGGCTAGAACCAATGAGATGATTGCTTTCATGATTGAGCTCGTACAACGGAGGGGAAATGGGAGGTCCCCCGATCAGCTTACCTTACCTTCGGGATCCAGAGTGTCAGAAAGGTCGGGCGACGCGGCCAAGGAGTAGGATCTCCTCGAGTTCCCGGTCGTAAACGACGAAGAGAAAGGGAGACCAAAGGTTGATGGCTCCAAGGCCGTATGGGCAAGGTCTTGGATTACCTGAACGTTCGGGCGGTGCGAACGACCCCTCCGCCCTACGGGCACCTCCCCGCAGGCGGGGAGGGGGTCACGGGCTTCGCTGTTTCGGCTGGGGTTCGCGGGGAGGCGACCGTTGGGGCGGTGCGGACGACCCCTCCGCCAGGCGGGGAGGGGGTCACGGGCTTCGCTGTTTCGGCTGGGGTGGGCGGGGAGGCGACCGTTCGGGCGGTGCGGACGACCCCTCCGCCCTCCGCCCTACGGGCACCTCCCCGCAGGCGGGGAGGGGGTCAGGGGCGACCTTGTTTCGGCTGGGGTGTGCGGGTGCGGGTTCGTTACTCGTCGCCGAATTCCCAGCCTTCGAAGAACTCGAAGACGCGGACCATGAGGGTGAGGGGGCCCTGGAGTTGGTGTGCGGGGCCGAGGATGGCGACGGCGCGGTTGGGGGAGTCGATGGTGAGGGGGCAGCCCTGGCCGTCGGCGACGACGACGACCTCGTCGGGGACGGTGAGGTCCGGGCCGTCGTCGGGGGACTCGAGGACGACGCGGGCGATGTCGTCGTCTTCGATGGTGAGGGTGACCGTGAGGTGGGGGTCCTGGTGGAGGGTCTCGCGCATGGTGTTCCTGATGGCCTCTAGGACTTCTGGGCCTGCTGCTGGGCCTTGCCGACCTGTACGACGAGGCTGCGGGGGGGGCCGGTCATGCCCTCGACGCGGGGGAGCTCGATGCGGAGCTGGCCGGCGTTGGGGTTCTGTTGGACCAGCTCGGGGATGCGGTCGATGAGCTGGCGGAGGGTGTTCTCGTAGCCCTCGGGGGCGTCTTTGGGGTCGCCGAAGAGCTCGGCGAGGAGGCCGCGGACGTCGAAGGGCTTGTTGGGGTTCAGGGGGATGTTGCGGGCCGGGTTCAGCCACTCGCCGTAGACGATGCCGGGGAGGCGGGCGGCGCCTTCGGCGCGGTCGCGGTCGCGGGCGGCCTTGTCGGTCTTTTCGAGCTGCTCGTAGGCGGTGGCGCGGAGGGCGAAGATGTCGGGGACGTCGCGGACGTCGTCGACCTGTTTCTCGGCCTGCTTGAGGGCGGCGATGGCGTCGCCGCCGCGCATGGCGGTGAGGTGAGAGGCGGCGAGCTGGAGGTAGCCCCAGGGTTGGTCGGGGGCCAGGTCGATGGCGACCTGGGCGTCCTCGCAGGCGGCGTCGGTGCTGCCCAGGGCCAGGGAGAGCTGGCTGCGGAGGAGGGCGGCGGGGATGATGAACTCCGGCTCGTCGCCGGACTCGACGAGGGGCTCCAGGGTCTCGATGGCCTGGGCGCTGTGGCGAGCGATGGCGAGGAGGCGAGCCAGGTTCAGGCGGGTCTCTTCGTCGTCGGGGTCGAGGCTCAGGGCGTGGGAGAGGTCGGCGCGGGCGGCGTCGAGCTCGCCGGTGCGGAGCCGGATGTGGCCGCGGATGGCGAAGGGGTGGGCCTCCTGATCGTCGAGGTGGATGGCCCGATCGAGGTCGAGGAGGGCGGCCTGGAAGTAGAGGAGGTCGTCGTGGACCAGGGCCCGGCCGACGAGGCTGTTCCAGGTGGCGCCGCCGAGGCGAATGGACTCGTTGAATGCCTTGCGGGCCTCCTCGAGGTCGTCGAGGTAGTAGTGGGCGTAAGCCTTCAGGGAGAGGAGCTGGGCGCGAGGGTCGTCGTCTTCGACGCGGTTCAGGGCGTCGGCGGTGGCGGCGATGGTCTCGTCGAAGTCCTCGGACTCCAGGGCGATCTCGGCGCGGAGGATCAGGAGGGCCTGGGTGGTCTCGGCGTCGGGACTACCGGCGAGGGCCGCCTCGACGGCGTCGGCGGCGTCGGCGAGCTCGCCGTTCTCCATCAACTCTTCGATGGCTTCGAGGTCGTGTCCAGAAGGGGTCTCGGACATGGTGTTCTCCTCAGACGGGGGTGACGCCGTGCTTCTTGACGGGCCAGTCTTTTTCTTTGGTCTCGTAGTACTCGAGGCGGCGGATGAGCTGGTCGCGGAGGTCGTCTTTGGTGACGACGTCGTCGACGATGAGCTCGCTGGCGAGTCGGTAGATGTCGATGTCCTCCTCGTATTCGGCGCGGAGCTTCTCGACGTAGGCGGGGCGCTCGTCTTCGGGGAGGGCCTGGATCTTGCGGGCGAAGACGGCGTTGACGGCGGCCTCGGGGCCCATCACGGCGATCATGGCCTCCGGGAGGGCCAGGGTGGCGTCGGGCTCGAAGCCGGGGCCGCACATGGCGTAGAGGCCGGCGCCGTAGGCTTTTCGGACGACGACGGAGATCTTGGGGACCGTGGCCTCGCTGACGGCGGAGATGAGCTTGGCGCCGTGGCGGATGATGCCCTGCTTTTCGACCTTGGTGCCGATCATGAAGCCCGGGACGTCGGCGAGGAAGACCAGGGGGATGTCGAAGGCGTCGCAGAGGTTGATGAATTTGGCGCCCTTGTCGGCGGAGTCGACGAAGAGGACGCCGCCCTTCCAGCGGGGCTGGCTGGCGATGATGCCGACGGGCTTCCCGTTGAGGCGGGCGAAGCCGGTGAGGAGCTCCTGGGCGAAGCGCTTTTTGATCTCCAGGAACTCGGAGTCGTCGACGAGGTGAGCGATCACCTTGCGCATGTCGAAGGGCTTGTTCTGGTTGACGGGGATCAGCTCGTCGAGGGTCTGCTTCTGCTCCTGCGGGGGCTTCGGCTCGGTCGTCGGGACCTCTCCGAAGCAGTGGCTGGGGAAGTAGCTGAGGTACTGCTTGCAGAACTCGATGGCGTCGTCTTCGTTCTTGGCGAGGACGTCGCCGCAGCCGGAGACGGAGCAGTGCATCTTGGCGCCGCCCATCTCTTCGAGGGTGACCTTTTCGCCGATGACCATCTCGGCCATCCGAGGGGAGCCGAGGTACATGGAGGCGTTGCCTTTGACCATGACGACGACGTCGCAGAAGGCGGGGATGTAGGCGCCGCCGGCCGCAGAGGGTCCGAAGAGGAGGCAGATCTGGGGGACCAGGCCGGACATGCGGACCTGGTTGTAGAAGATCTTGCCGGCGCCGCGGCGGCCGGGGAACATCTCGAGCTGGTCGGTGATGCGGGCGCCGGCGGAGTCGATGAGATAGATCAGGGGGACCCGGAGCTTCTCGGCGGTCTCCTGGAGGCGGATGATCTTCTCCACGGTGCGCCAGCCCCAGGAGCCGGCCTTGACGGTGGAGTCGTTGGCGATGAAGGCGACCTTTCGGCCGCCGATGGTGCCGAGGCCGGTGACGACGCCGTCGGCGGGGAGGTCGCCGGCGAGGACGTTGGCGAAGGCGCCGTCTTCCACGGCGATCTCATCGTCGAGGAGGCGTTTGAGGCGCTCGCGGACGAAGAGCTTGCCCTGGGTGGCGGCCTTCTCGTGGTATTTCTCTTTGCCGCCGGACTCAATGGTGGCGCGGCGCTCGTGAAGCTGCGTATCCAATTCACTCATCGTAAGAAGCTCCCAAAAAAGCGGGGTGGTTCATTTGCCTTTGAAGTCCGGTCGTCGGCGCTCTTTGAAGGCGGCCAGGCCCTCGAGGCGGTCCTCGGTGGGGAGGGTGACGTTGTAGGCGAGGCTCTCGACGTCGAGGCCGCTGGCGAGGTCGATACCGGTGCCGGTGTCGATGGCGAGCTTGGCCTGGGTGAGGGCGACGGGGGCGGAGAGGAGCATGTCCTCGGCCATCCGACGGGCCCGGTCGGGGAGCTCTTCGGGGACGACGGAGTAGTTGGCCAGGCCGAGCTCGGCGGCGCGGACGCCGGTGACCTTGGCGCCGGTGAAGATCATCTCCTTGGCGCGGGCCACGCCGATGAGGCGGGTGAGGCGTTGGGTGCCGCCGGCGCCGGGGATGATGCCGAGGCGGAGCTCCGTGAGGCCCACCTTGGTGTCGGAGGCGACGAGGCGGATGTCGCAGGCCAGGGCGAGCTCGAGGCCGCCGCCGAAGGCGTAGCCGTTGATCACGCAGATCGTGGGCTTGGGCAGGGAGGCGATCATGTCGAAGGTGATGCGGTAGTCGTCGATCCGCTGGCGGACCTGGGCCTCGGTCATGCCCTGGCGCTCCTTGAGGTCGGCGCCGGCGCAGAAGGCGGGGCCGGAGCCGCCGGTGAGGATCACGACCCGGATGGAGGGGTCGTACCGGAGGTCGTAGAAGGTGTCCCTCAGGGCCTGGACGAGGGGGCCGTTGAGGGAGTTCATGGCGTCGGGGCGGTCCAGTGTGAGGGTGCAGATCCCGTCGTCGGTGACTTCTTTTGCGAGGGGTTTGTGGTCGTTGATGGGTTCGATCACGGGGGCCTCCTTGAGTAACTGCTCGGCGGGAAACGCCGGTTTTCGTGCGCTGCTTTCTTCGGTACACTTCCAGCTATGAAGTCAATTCGCAAGGAAGAAAACGAGCGGGAGGGGGGAGAGGAGAGGGACTCTCACCTGCCGATGCCCCGGCGACAGGGGGCGATGTTGTTGCAGACACCGCGGGAGACGGTGAAGGTTGCGGTGGAGCGGGGGGCCCGGGCGTATTTTGGGGTGTGTCGGCGGTTGGCGAAGGTGTTGAATCGGCCGAGGGATTGAGGGTTGGGCTGATCTCGAACCGGATCGTGGGGGTACGCAGTGATGGCGTCGAGTTTGGGTGGTGCGATCGAGGTTGTGGCGTCGAGGTTCGCGGCGGTATGGATCGTGGCGTCGGGGTTCGCGGCGGTTCATTACCAGGCATAGTTCAGGGCTCCCACGGTCCACCCCCGGCTGAAGCCAGGGGCTGTAGTGGGCAGGGCTCCGCTGGGGTCATGACCCCGCTCCGCCTGAGATGT
>SKON01000244.1 GCA_007120035.1 Myxococcales bacterium | reverse complement strand
TCCCGACACCGACCCCGTCGAAGATCCCTTCAACAGCTGCGGCGGCGAGGTAGATCTCTTCTTCCAGAACGAGCTCGCCGAACCCGGCGACCCCTGTGGTCCCTGCGATGACGGCACCCTCCTCTGCGACGGCCCGACCCGTCTGCGATGCTCGGGAGCCACCTCGGAGAACGCCTGCGGAGGCTGCGGGCCCCTCTTCGCCTCCGAAGGCGACGCCTGCGGCCCCTGCGGCGACGGCGCCTGGGCCTGCTCCGACGGCGGCCTGACCTGCGAGGGGGCCTCTCCCTCCAACCCCTGCGGGGGCTGCGCCGACCTCTCCGGCGCCCCCGGCGACGCCTGCACCGTCGGCGACGACGAAGCCATCACGATCCAATCCGTCGAGGTCACCTCGGGCCACCTCGCCTGCACCAGCCCCGACGACCTCCGATGCGTCCTCCCCGGCCAGAACGCCTGCGGCGGCGCCCAGGACCTCCCCGGCCAACCCGGAGACCCCTGCGGCCCCTGCGACGGCGGCGTCCTCGCCTGCGACGGTGACGACGCCCTGACCTGCCTCGACGAATCCGCAGGCCTCAACGAATGCGGCGGCTGCAACCCCCTCCCCGCCGCCGAAGGCGACTCCTGCGGGCGATGCGGCGGCCAATACCAATGCGATGGCGAAGAGCTCCTTCGCTGCGACGAACCCAACCGCAACGCCTGCGGCGGCTGCGACGACCTCGGCGGCAACCAACCCGGCGACGTCTGCGGCCAGGACTCCCTCTTCGTCTGTGCCGAGGACACCCTGACCTGCCAGGAGGGCGCCCAGAACCCCTGCGGCGGCACCTCCCCCCTCGACGCCGCCCCCGGCGACCCCTGCGGAACCTGCGGCCAGGGATACACCCTCTGCGCATCCCCGGAGATCACGGTCTGCGTCAACGACACCCCCACCAACGCCTGCGGCGGGTGCGCCCCCCTCCCGGCCGCCCCCGGCGACCCCTGCACAGACGACGCCTCCTTCGCCTGCGCTTCTCCCAACCACCTGGCCTGTGAGGCCCCCGATCTCGACTGGGACCTCTCCCTCGACGTCGTCAGCGGCTTCCTCGCCGACGGCCACATGATCGCCCCCATCGACGTCACCATCCACCACGGCGACACCCCCGCCGTCGGGATCATCCCCACCGTCACCTCGTCCCACCCCGACGACCAGATCTACCCCTGCTCCCCCACCAATGACGCCGGCCTCTCCCGATGTGGCATCACGGGCTCTGAGCCCGGAGAACGCACCCTATCCCTCACCTCCCCCACCACGGGCCCCGAGGTGGAGCTCACCCTCCTCCCCAGATTCCCCGGCTTCAGCAGCCCCGTCCTCGCTATGGCCACCACGGAGGACATGATCTTCTTCGCCGGTGGCTTCACCTCCATCGGCGAACCCGCCGGAAGCCTCCTCGCCATCGATCAGGGCCTGCCCGAACCCGTCGGACCTGTGACCGGACAGGTCTGGACCATCCTCCCCGACGGCGACGGCGGCTACTTTATCGGCGGCGCCATCACGTCCGTGGCCGGCGAACCCGTCGGTCGCCTGGCCCACATTCTGGCCGATGGTACCCTGAACCCCGACTTCCGCCCTCAGTTCTCCGGCACCGTCCGGGCCCTGGCCCTCCACGGCGACCACCTCTATGTCGGCGGCCAGTTCTTCCAGGCCAACACCACCCCCCGCCGGGGCCTGGCCGTGATCCATCGACACACGGGGCAACTCCAGAGCTTTGACGCCCAGCTCAACGGCAGCGTCAACGATCTCCAGATCCACAACGGACTACTCTTTGTCGGCGGCTCCTTCACCTCGTTCATGGACGAAGACCGAGAACGCCTGGCCCAGGTGCAACTCTCCAACCAGACGCTGACCAACTGGAGTCCATCGGTCAGCGGTCTCGTCAACGCCCTGGCCATCCACGGTGGCCGCGTCTACGTCGGCGGCTCCTTCCTCAACGCCAATGACACCTCCAACCCCCGTCTGGCCGCCTTCGCCCTCAGCAACGGCAGCCTGATCGATTTCGCCCCCAACCCCTCTGGCACCGTCAACGCCCTGATCATCCACGACGGTGCTCTCTACGTCGGCGGCTCCTTCACCTCCATCGGCAACGAAGACATCGCCCGCCTGGCCCGGTTCAACGCCTCTACGGGATCCCTGGACACCACCCTCTCCCACGAGTTTTCCAGTACCATCTTCTCCATCTCCACCGCCGGAGAAGACCTCCTCGTCGGAGGTATCTTCACCACCGTCGACGACCAGGACCTCCCTTACGTGGTCGCCCGTCACCCCGACGGCTCCCTCTCCGAGGTCACCCCTCGCCTCAACGGCGGCGTCTACGCCATCCACAGCGGCGATGACCTTCTGATCGGTGGCTCCTTCAACCTCCACAGCGCTATCCCCAGGAGCCGCTTCGCCGCCTTCGACCGTCACACCCACGAGCTTTTGGACTTCGAGATCGCCTTCAGCAGCACCGTCTTCGGCCTCCACCTCTCCGACCAGACCCTGCGAGCCATCGGATGGTTCAACCAGGTCAACGGGGAACCTCAGCCGTACCTGGCCCGCTACGACCTGGTCGACCACACCCTGGCACCGGGTATCTCCCTCGACATCGACGGCCAGTGGGGAGGGTGGCTCAACTCGCTGCACCTCGGCGTCGACTCGGTCTATCTGGTCGGCGAGTTCGATACGGTCAACTCGGTCCCTCGATTCGGCGTCGCGTCCCTGGATCTCCACGGAAACCTCACCGATTGGAACCCGAACCCGCCCATGCCAGACGTCGACTGGATCGACATCTTAGGTGTCTTCGAAGTCGGCGACTTCGTCGTCCTCGATGGCTACTTCTCCCATTTCGCGGGGCAAGAGATCAACGACTCGACGGTGGTCGTCGATCGCGAGACCGGCGAACTCCTGCTCCCCAACGCCGAAGACGATCTGCCGGGATGGTTACACTCCGGCGCCATGGCCAACGGGGTGCCTTACTTCTTCGGACACGGTTTCATCGACGGCACCACCTATCGCGCCTTCTACTACGACGAAGATGACGGGATGCTCCCCCTCCCCATCGCGTTTGACTCCACCGTCTCCTGGGCCCACGGACATGACGACCTCCTCCTCCTCGGCGGATCCTTCGAGGAGGTCGACGGCCAGACCCGCACCCGCATTGCAGCACTCACACAGGACGACTTCACCCTCCAACCCTGGTCACCGACGGTCGATCACGCCATCTCTCGTGCCTTCTCCCACGGCCCCCTCCTCCTGGTCTCCGGAAACCTCCAGGTCATCAACGGACACCACACCCAGAGATTCGGCGCCATCCCCAAACCGGGCTACTACCCGTAGACCTCGTCGAACGCCTCGGCCAGCCGCCGCAGGATGTCGCTCTTCAGCGCCTCCGTATGCTCCGCCGAACACGGATAGGCCCGGATCATCACCTCCAGGGGCTGCCCCGTCACCGGCGGCGCCCCCAGGAGCGCCTGGGGCTGCCTCCGCGGCGACGACAGCGGCGCCAACCCCACCAGCATCTTCACCCGCTGCAAGGTCTCCTCCGGGCTCTGCTTGCCCGCCACAAAGACCGTCCAGTTCAGCGCCAGCTCTCCGATGTCCGGAAACTTCGACACCGGCGTCTCCAACAACACGCTGTGGGGAATATCATGGACCACCCCGTCGGCATCCCGCAGCCGCAACGACCGGATCCCCAGGCTCTCCACCTCCCCTCGGAGCCCGTTGACCTCCAGGTGGTCTCCCGACGTGATGTCCGCCTCCGACACCAGCACCAGCCCCGCCAGGATGTTCCGAAACCACCCGTACGCCGCCACCCCCACTCCGGCGACCACCAACACCACCAACACCAGGGTGGACGTAAACCCATAGGACGCCACCCCGAGGATCACCATCGACGCCGCCACCCCCCACACCACCACATGAGCCGCCGGCACCCACCGCTGCAGCCGTCGCCGCTCCTCCAGCTCCGACAGCCGCCGCAGCCCCACGCTGAACCCCAGCGCCACCAGGAGAATCAGGGCGTATCCAACCCAGCTGATCAGCTCCACACCATCCTCCATCACACCATATTCAGGCGGTTCAGATCCCGCTCCACACGGGCACTCGCCATGGACCGCACGCAGTACTCATCCTGGGAGTCCGGCACCTCCGCGACAAACCCCATCCGCAGCAGGTGCCGCAGCGCCCGCCGCACCACCCGCTCCGGCTCCCCGAGCACGCTGGCGAGCTCCGCCCCGCTCATCGTCCGATGGACACAGAGCTGCGCCAAGATCAACCGCTGCCGCAACGGCAAAGGCCCCATCAACCCCACTTCCCGATCCCCCAGGGGCTCCACCAGGATCCGCGACTCGTCCACCGGATCGAGCCGCAGCGCCTTCAACCAGTACAAGAGCGCCGCCCGGGGATTCCCTCCGCTGAGCTGCTCCAGCCGCTCAAAGAACACCTCCCTCGGGATCTCCCGCACCCGGCTCCCCACCACGGGACGCTTCAGACGCTCCAGACGCCGCAGGTGAGGCTGCTGGAAGGCCACGTCAAACCCGCTGACCTGATGCCGGGCCATGATCATCTCCTCCAACTCCCGAGCGTTCATCTCCGGCAGCCGCGCCCGATGAGTGAAGTGGGCCTCCAGATCGATCTGGGTCTGCAGAAACGTCGCCGCGCTCCTCCCCATCAACACGATCCACAGCACCCGATCGGCGGTGTCCTCCACCATCTCAAAGAACCGACGCGCCATGGCGAGCCCGTCCTCGGTGCGCAAGAAGACCCGCTCCCCGTGCTCCACCACCACCACCCGCCGCTCCTGCCGATGCCGACGCAGCCGCTGCCCTAGCTCATCGAAGCTCTTCGCCCCCCGCCGGCCAAAGATCTCCCGCCCCAACCGACCGGCCAGGGCCTCCTCGCTCCGACTCCACAGCGTCAGGGTCACCCGATGCACCCGCTCCTCGGTCAGCTCGGCGTCCATCGCCAATAGACGACCGGGGATCAGGTGTTTCACCAGGCTTCGCTTTCCGATCCCAGGAGGCCCCGTGATAAGGATCGAGTGCTCCCCGCCGGCGATAAACTCCCGCATCGTCTCCGTGAGCTCGTCCTCCACGTCGGACCGGACCCGATAAAACTCCGGGATATCCAGGGGCATCGGCACAAAGAGCCGCCGATAAATCGACGGCGCCCGGGAGCTCGCCGACGCCTCTCCGGCGTAGAGCAGGCGCCGCACCTCGAACCGATTGACCTCCTCCGAGGGCTCCACCAACACGCTCCGGACCTCGTCGGCGAGCTCTCCTGTGGCCCCCGAGACCCGCCGCCGCACCGCCGACAGGCGGCTCACCACAGGATCGAGCGCCTCCGACAGCCAGGACTCTCCCCGCGCCACAAAGGAGGCCGCCTCCATCCGGGCCAGCTCCCGCTGCACCTCGTTGAGCTTCCGCGACGAGATCGGCTGGAACGCCCGGGCCACGATCTGGTCCAGCTCGCCCTGCAGCCACCGGCTCAGATCCCGGGTCTCATCGGCGTTCTCGTCCAGGAACTTCTCCACCGCCCGGGCCGCCCGCTCCGCCCCCTGACGGGCCACCTCGACGGCGCTCCGCTCTTCCTCCCCCTGGTCTTCCTCGCCGGCCTCCGACGGAGCTTCCCGATGAGTGGTCACCAGGTTGAACTCCAGCACCTGATCGACGCTGGACAAGAGCGCCAGCCGGGCCTCGATCTGCTCCTCGCCACGCTCGTTGAACTCCACCACCCGCAGCGCCATCTCCCTGGCGATCTGAGAAGAGATCCAATGCCGCAACGGAAGCTCAAAATGACTGCTCGCCGACGTCAGCACCACCCGCTCCGGCTCTCCAGAGAGCACCGACACCTTCTGGGGGACCCGGGAGATCCGGCTCTCCAGCCGCGACTGCAGCGTCCGGGTGGCCGCCCCTTTGCGAATCCTCGCCAGGAGCTCCTCCTGTTGACGCCGAAGCTCTGCGATCTGCGGCCGAAGGGTGTCCCGGTAGTACTCCTCACAGGCCTCCACCGACGGTACCCCTTCTGCGTCCAGACGGCACTGCGCCCGGAGCGCCTCGAGATCGGCCTGCCAGCTCTCTCCGAGGGTGGCCTCCACAGCCTCCTCGATCCGTCCACCGAAAAGCCGTGTCCACTGCTCAAACGCAGACACCTCGTGGTCCAGCCGGATCCACCCCTTGTAGCCGTTGACGATCCCTTCCTGGCGATGCATCCGATCTACGAGCCGACTCTCGGCCCGACGGCTCGGCCCGTACCGCGCCGACGGACGGGTCCGAAAGGCCGGCAGCTGCACCGTCCCGGCCCGGGCCACGGCATCCAAGAAGTCCTCGTAGCAGGCCACCACAGGTCCCGCGAAGCTCTGCATCACCAGCGCCACGCTCTCTTCGGCGTCGCGCAAGAGCTCTTGGTGGGCCTGCTCGAAGCTGTCGACGAAGACCTCCAGCCGCCGAGCCACCTGGCTCGGCCCCGGGCTCTCCGCCTCGGGACGGGAGAGATCCGCCGTCAGGCTCTCCCAGAAGTCGTCCAGCCCCCGTAGATGCCGGGAGAGGCGCTTCCAGAACCCCTCGTAAT
>SKON01000224.1 GCA_007120035.1 Myxococcales bacterium | reverse complement strand
TACTCGTCGAACCGGGTCGTCGCCGTCCCCAGGTCCTGGGTCATGTACACGCTCGTGCCATCCCCCCGCAGGAGCACCTTCTCTCCCTCAAGCCCCACCTTCTCCAGATCACAGACGATCGCCCCGTCGTCGAGCCGCCGGAACACCCCGTCGGCCAGCCCTCCCTCCACGATCTCTTTGCCCAACTGGTAGGTCTGACTCTCCAGATACACCCGATCAAAGCTCACCCCCAGCCGGTCGTAGGTCGCCTCGAACCCATCGATCACCCATCGGTTCATCCGCTCCCAGAGCTCCACCACGGCGCCCTCGCCCTCTTCCCAGGCCCGAAGCATCGCCCGAGCGGTCTGCCCCAACTCGCTCTCTCGGTTGAAGTACTTGTCCTGGTACTCCTTCCGGAACTCCTCTCTCGACCCTTCTCGTCCGCCGGCCAGCCACTCTTCGTACCGAACCGTCGCCTCCTCGGTCCCCAGCCACGCCTCATACTCCTCCACGAACTTCGTGTTGAAGAGCACGTAGTACCGCCCCACGAAGTGATCCCCCTTCTCCCCGGCCTCCTCCGGCGTCTCCCCCTCGCCAAACCGCTGGTACGCCAGCATGGACTTACAGATGTGAATCCCCCGGTCGTTGATCAGGTTCACCCTGGTGACCTCTCGACCGGCCCGCTCCAGGATCCGAGACACGCTGTCACCGAGCAGGTTGTTCCGTACATGCCCCAGATGTTGGGGCTTATTGGTGTTCGGAGCCGAAAACTCCACCATCCAATGCTCCCCATCGCCGGCGCCCGCGCCGAACGTCGTCCCGTCGTCCAGGATCTGCCCCACCACGTCCGTCGCCAGGCGCCCGGCGTTCAACCGCAGGTTCACGTAGGGTCCAGCGGTGATCACTTCCTCCACCAGGCCCCCTTCCTCGAGCTCCGCCCGCAGATGTTCTGCTACCTCCTCGGCGATCACCGGCGGAGCCTTGCGCAGGTGACGGGCCAGAGCGAAGCACGGAAACCCTAAATCGCCCATGGCCGGATCGGGGGCCGCCGCCAGCCCGATCTCCGAGGCCACCGCCGCCTCCACGCCGGTCTTCTCAATGGCCCGATTCTTCAACGCTTCCAGTTTCTCGTCGATCTCTTCAATCCGCATATCGCTCCCGCACCTCAAGGGTCTCTCCGCGCCCACTCGACGCGGCGGCGAGGACGATAAAGTCACCCGGGGATTGTGGCAAGTGCGACACCTCGCCGCTGGCACAGCCCGCCGCCCCATGGTAGAGGCTCTCCCGTTGGGAGTTTCCGACTACCGAGTTGACGCCCATGCTGCGAATCATTGACGAGAAGATCTTCCCCGCCCTGGCGCTCGCCGCCCTGGTGCTCTTCCTCGTCGCCCTGTGGATGATCTTCTTCCAGGCCCCCGTGGAGCTCACCATGGGGATCGTCCAGAAGATCTTTTACGTCCACGTCCCGGCGGCCATGGCCACCTACGCGGGCTTTATCATCGCCGCTATCGCCAGCATGGCCTTTCTCTTTCGCCCTCGCCAGCACTGGGACATCGCCGCCCGCACCGGCGCCGAGCTCGGGCTAATCTTCTGCGCCTTCGTCCTCTTCTCCGGCTCCCTCTGGGGCTACAAAGCCTGGGGCACCTGGTGGGTCTGGGATCCCCAGCTCACGGCCACCCTGATCCTCTTCTTGCTCTACGGCGGCTACGTGTTGTTACGCCTCTTCGGCGGGAACCGCCGGGCCGTTCAGCGCACCGCCGCGGTCTTGGCCGTCGTCGCCGTGGTGAACATCCCCATCATTCATTACTCCGTCCGCCTCTGGGGCGGTATCCACCCTGTGGTCGAGCGCGAAGGAGGCGACGGGCTCGCGCCCGAGATCGCCCAGGTCTTCGGCGTCAGCATGCTCGCCACAGTCCTCGTCTTCGCCGCGCTCTTGTGGCTCGGGTTCCGGGTCCGCCTCGACGAGGCCCGCCTCGACGAGCTCCACCTTGAGGTCGAAGATCTTCTCCTACTCCGCGAGGAGGCCTGAGTGAAACACCTCTCCCACTTCTTTTGGCTCGTCACCCTGTTCGGGATTCTCCCCGCCACCGCCCTGGCTCAACAGTCCGTGGCCGCCCAGGAGACCACCATCCCCGGCGGCGCCCTGGTGATGGTCGCCTACATGGCCCTCTGGATCGCCCTCGGCGCCTACGTCGTCTTCTTTCTCATGAAGTTACGGCGCCTCCACCGGGACCTCCTAGACCTGCAGGACAAGGTCGACGCCGCCTTCGATACCCACGATCAGGGGTGACCCGTGACGTCGCTGCACATCGAAGAGGTACGGGGCCTGCGCGCTCAACTGGAATTTGTTCGGTTCGGGCGCGAGCTCTACCGCCTCGACCCACACTACCGCGCACTCCCCGATCTCCTCGTCGTCGAACAGCTCCGCAGCGACCGCAACCCCTGGTTCCAACACGGCGAAGCGGCCCTCTTCACGGCTCGCCGGGACGGCAAGATCCTGGGCCGAATCTCCGCCCAGATCGACCAGGAGCACCTGAAATATCATAACGACGGCGCCGGCTTCTTTGGCTTCTTTGAGTCCACCCCCGACCCGGAGGTCGCCGCCACCCTCCTGAGGGTCGCCGAGGATTGGTGCCGCGCCCGAGGGATGAACCGAATCCGCGGCCCCTTCTCCTTCTCCATCAACGAGGTCTCGGGCCTCCTCGTAAAGGGATTCGACTCCCCCAACTACCTGATGATGCCCCACGGCCAGCCCTACTACCCGGGCTACATCGAAGCCGCCGGCTACCATCAGGCCATGGATCTCTACGCCTGGCGCTACATTCGAGAGCATCCCCCCGAACAAATCCAGCAGATCGCCGACGCCGTCGCCGCCACCCCGGGCCTGAAGATTCGCTCCCTGGACCCCCGAAGGATGGACGAAGAGCTCGACATCATCGTCTCCATCTTCAATGAGGCATGGTCTCGGAACTGGGGGTTTGTCCCCATGACCGACGCCGAGATCGCCGCCATGGCCCGCCAGTTCAAGCTCATCGCCGACCCCGAGCTCTGCCTGATCGCCGAGGTCGACGGCGAACCGGCAGCCATGGCCGTGGCCCTGCCCAACCTCCACGAGACTACCCACGACCTGCAGGGCTCCCTCTTCCCCCTGGGGTGGGCCCGCCTCGCCTACCGCCTGTGGCGAAAGCCCCCGACCTCCTTCCGTCAGATCCTCCTGGGGGTCCGCAGGAAATTCCGCGGCAGCACCCTGGGCGGCCTCAGCCTCCTGCTCTACGTCACCATCCACCGCACGGCCTACCGCAAAGGCTATCGAGAAGCCGAGGCCAGCTGGACCCTGGCCGACAACCCCCGGATCAATCACGGCATGGCCTTTATGGGCGCCGAGAACTACAAGACCTATCGAATCTACGAAAAGGAGCTCTAGCCCATGCGCGTCTTCGTTACCGGCGGCACCGGATTCGTCGGCTCCCACGCCGTAGAAGCCCTCCTGGCCGCGAACCACGAGGTCATCGCCCTGGTCCGCCCCACCTCCAACACCTCCCACCTCGAAGAGCTGGGCGTCACCCTCGCCACGGGCCACCTCGGCGACGCCGCCGGGTTTCGCGACGCCCTCGAAGGCGCCGACGCCGTCGTCCACATCGCCGGCCTCGTCGCCGCTGCAAAGCCCGATCTCATGTACCAGGCCAACGCCGTGGGCACCCGAGACCTCGTTGACGTCGCCGCCGACACCTGCCCCGGGGTGCCCTTCCTCTACGTCTCCAGCGTCGCCGCCCAGGGCCCCTCCGAGGGCCCCCACCCCCGGGACGCTGACGAGCCCCCTGCTCCGGTCAGCCACTACGGCCACACCAAGCTGGAAGGCGAAGGCGCCGTCCTGGGACACCGCGACCGCCTGCAGGTAATGATCCTGCGTCCACCACCTGTCTACGGTCCCCGGGACACCGACATTTTCCAGGTCTTTGCCCTGGCCCGCCGCGGACTGGCCCCCATCCTCGGCGGCGGCGACCGCTACCTCAGCATCGTCCACGCCCAGGACCTCGCCGATGCTATCGTCGCCTGCATAGAGGCCCCTCGCACCGGCGCGATCTACCCCATCGACGACGGCCACGTGTACACCTGGACCGACCTGGGCCAGACCATCGCCGACGCCATGGGCCGGTCGGCCCGAACCCTCTGCGTCCCGCCCTTCGCCTTTCGCACCGCCGCCGTCGCCAGCGAGCTCTTCGGCAAGCTCCGCGGCAAGCCCCCCACCTTCGATCGGGACAAGTTCCTCGAGATGAACCAGCGCTCCTGGGTCTGCGGAAACCGGGCCCTCCTCGAGCACACCTCCTGGTGCCCTCAGTTCGACCTGGCCGCAGGCGCGGCTCACACCGCCAAATGGTACGAGGACGAAGGCTGGTTTTAGTCCTCCCCGGCACCGTCGCTCCGAATCTCCCAGGCCACGGCCGCCCCCTGCACAACCATGGCCGCCACCAGGCACGCCACCGCCCATCCCCGCTCCGGATTCACCTCCATCCACCCCACCAGATCGTCGAGCCCGAAGTACAGTGGGAACGCAGGCTGGGCGATCTTCGCCAGGATCGAGTCGGCGCCGAGGAAGGCCGCTATGGCCGCCATCGCCATCGCCATGACCACCGGCCCCACAGGCCCCAGGGACTTCGCTGCACCAGGGACCACCCAGGAGAATACTTTCCCGAGACCTGGGAGATACCGTCCTGCCACCATCCCGAAAGAACCGACCCCCATCAGGACTATCAGGGCCGGGAACCACCACAGAATCGATATCTGATGCTCGTCGGCCCCGACGCTGTCCACCTCCCCGGCCAGCGCGACCGGATTGCTCACACTTGCGGACTTCATCAGGTGCCACTGATACCCCCACGCATCAGCTCGCAGTGCGCTGTATAGGGTCTCTGCGACCCGCTCCCTGTCCATCCTCATCGTCCCCATGAGTCTCATCGATAACCGATCATCCCAGACCAGATTCTGAAGGTGTTCAAACTCGGTAGCCCCCCCGTACTGCCCCTGATCGCCAAGCCACTCATACACCCCAGGGGCCGCCAGCGTATCGTCGAAGAGCCCGAGCGGCGCCCCGGCCATCATCCCGACGACTTGCATCTGCGCCGACAGGCCCATCATACCCACCTGAAACACGCCGAGGAGCACCAAGATCCCCAGGAGGTCGCGCACGCGAACGCCTCCACTCATCAATCGCTTGCGACGACGCCCACCGATCAGCCCCGCCGAAAACGCGCCCAGAAGCAACGCCAACGCCGTCCCGACGAGGATCGCGATCCACCTGTCCGCCACACGAGCCGGCTCCCCAGAGAAGCTCTTCGCGTGTAATCGGTTGTACTCTGCTCGCTCTCTCCATTTCTGCCCGTCCACCCCCTCCGACTCCAGCCAGTCCGCCAACGCCGGCCACACGACCTCCCCCCCTTCCACAAGCGGAGTGAGGACCGCCATTCGCTCCGCCAGTCGGTCCACCTCCTCAGCGTTACCCGCCTGGAGATGCTTTCTGATCAATTTCCGTCCATCCATATGCAGAAGCACGAAACTCGGCAACCCGGTGATCCTCTCCGGTTGCACTCCCGCTGCCAACATCTGCTCCTTACCTCGGCGAAACATCGCCTCCCCAGTCTCCATGTCTCCCTCGGAGACATACCAGGACACCAAGATGAGGTCCTGCCAAGGCGGTCCCGCCGTAAACCTCTGCGCGAGCGCCTCGGTCCACTGCCGAGAGAACTCGCCGTCGTCCCGACCCAAATCCCCTCGGGCCTCCATGAGCTCTGCCAGGAGAACTAGATTCGTCGGATCCGCTTCCCAGGCCCTGACCAACCCCTCCACCACGTCCTTCCCGTCCGCTTCCAGCCGTTCCATCAGCCATTCGGCGTCTCGCCGCGCCGCGAATCGGACGTCCGTCCCACCATCGCCGTACCAGACGGAAAATGATCTCAACGGTCGGGAGAGATGCAACCCAATCTCCCGGTATACTGTGTCCGCTCCGAGCGGCCACTCCGGAGCCATCCCCACCACGACTTGAATGCTGCCTCCCAGACCGTACACATCGGCAATCAACGCGGGGAGACGGATCCGCCCGATCACCTTCCCCGCGTCCGGGTCCACCTCTAGGAGATCCCCTCGGACGGCGTAGAATACCCTCCCCTCTTCGATCACAGGACCAATCGGAAACCTCTCCAACTCGCCGGTCAGATACTGCTCCTCGTCATCCCAGAGCGATGGATGGTGGATCTCCCACCGCCTCTCCCCGTCGGGACCCACACAGGCCAACCCGCCGTTGACTGCCCTTACCTCACAGATCTCCTCGGCGGCACCCCAAGCCGGAAGTCCGATCACCACCCCGAGGCACAACGCCCACAAAAAGGCCTTCATGATCCACTCCGCTCTTCGTCGTCGACTCATCACCATACCATCCCGGGAGCCCACCGCGAACCTTCGAGGACGCCGCAGCACCCTGCGTTTCGGAACCGCGCCACGCCGCCCGATCCCACTAAGATTGACGGTAATTTGCTCCCTCCTGTATACTCTCGTAGTGTCGACTGCCCTTCAGAATTCAAGGCATCGCCAAACGTTACCGCACATAACCCAGCGCTCATCATGAT
>SKON01000147.1 GCA_007120035.1 Myxococcales bacterium | reverse complement strand
TCGCCGGCCCGCGTCGTGGGGTCCAGCGCGGGCGCTCTGATCGGCGGGTGTTACGCGGCGGGGATGGGTACGGAGGAGCTCTGTGAGCTGCTGTTCGGGTTGAGCCGGCCGGACTTCTGGGATCCCGGTGTTGGGGCAGGCCTGCTCAAGGGGCGCAAGGTGGACAAGCTGCTCCGTGAGGCGTTGCCGGTTCATGAGATGGCCGAACTTCGAGTGCCGTTCTCGTGTTCCGCGTTTCGGCTGAGCGCAGGGCGAACGGTGGTGCTCGACGAGGGGGATCTGCCGACGGCGCTTCGAGCCAGCGCGGCGTTCCCGGGGCTCTTTCACCCCGTTCGCGTGGACGGCCGCCTTCACCTGGACGGCGGAATCGGCGACCGGCCTGCGTTCGCGCCGCTGAAGCCGGGAGAGCGTACGCTTTATCACCACCTCTCGATGCGCCAGCCCTGGAGCTTGCTGGGCAAGCGGCTTCAGGCGCCGAGGCGCCCGGGGGTGATCGCCGTGGATCTGGGAGAGCTGCCGAAGTTGAGCCCGTTTCACCTCGACGATGGCCCGAAGGCCTGGCAGATCGCGAGAGATCGGATGCTGCGGGCCCTGGAGTCACCGTCGGATAGCGTCGCCACCGGCTGGCCCCGATGACTACCCTCGACCAACTCGTATGCGACGGTCGTCTTCGTGGGGGCGGGGTCGATGCCGAGGAGTGCGGGCATGGAGTCTCCGAGACGGCGTCAGACTGTGGCGGCGAGCCGAGTGGTGACCAGTTGGTTGAGGCTGACGCCTTCGCGGGCGGCGATGATGGAGAGGCGGCGGTGTAGCTCAGGGGGGATTCGGAGGGAGAATTTGCCGGAGAACTTTCGGTCGCTCAAGGGGGCGGGAAAGTCGTCGCCGGCCTCGTGGCAGTCCTCGATGCAGTGAGCGACGAGGGTGCGCATTTCGAGGAGGGCTGACTCGGGGCTGTCGCCGTGAGCGGCCAGGGAGGGCCACTCGATGGCTGTGGCGACGTAGGCCTCGTCTTCGGGGGACCAGTTCACCGAGTAGGAGTAGTGTTTGGAAAGCTCTTCGATCTTGGAATGCATGGAAGCACTCATGGGGGTATCGAGGTTCGTCTCGTTGGTGCGTTCGCCATCGGCGACTTTTCGATAATGGTAGTGTCATATGTGGTGTCAGACAAGGAGCGTTCCCCGGTTGGGTGTGATCGGTTTCCAGGTCTTCGATGTCCACCGAGTCGGGGACTTTCCGGTGGAGGCTGAGGGCCACCGGCGGGCCATTCTATATTCGAGAATCAAGAATGTGCTGACCTGTCGGAACCCGCGCTCCGGGGTGGCGGTTGTGCCTCGAATTGTCGGACCGTGAATGGTACCCACGATGGTCTGCTGGATGGGACAACACGCTCAGGATCGAGTGACGCAAAAATGAGGAGGATATGGTGTCAGACTATCGGATTCGTCGGTATGCCAGCTCAGTGGAGTTCCCAGAGCATGTGCACTCCCACATAAAGCCGTGCTATCTGGGTCTCGTTGATGAGGGCAATGAGGGCTTCTTCTCGCCAATCGCGGAACACTTCCCAGCGACGTATCGGCAGCTTTGTAGCGGAGAGCGGGTCGAGCTGATGGAGGTGGAAATGGAGCGGACCACGGGAATGGGGGACCAGGTGATCGACCGTATGTACTTCTGGTCGGTCGCGCTTTCGCCGTCCCGTGATCTGATCTTGAATATTCCTCGCTACGACATGTTGTCCGCGGCGAGGCAGGGCGTTCGGGATCGATATTACGGGAAGTTGCCCGCATCCATGTCGGGGTTCTTTCATTTCATGGATGGCGGAAAGATCGCAGAGTTTCCTGTCTTCGAAGGCGTTGATTTCCCCCGGGGCTACCAAGATTGGGCGACCATCTACGCTTACTATGCGAGCGAGAAACGACTCCACCAGGGAGACGACATCGCGCTCGCGGATCACCTGTCCATGGACGAGGTGCGGGTCGTAATGACTCTTCGCAATCGCGACTTCCTGGTGTGCCCCCTGGGGTCCGCCACGCCCGTGCTCTATCTGGTACGCGTGGATCGCCCAACCTCAGCGGAGCTCCTTGAGTCGCCCGAGGCGCTGCTCGATCGATATCTTCAGAGGTGTCTGGCTGACGTGGAGGACGACACCATCACGCTCTGCTGACTCCGGCGTGCTATGAGGCATGGGAGGGATCGCGGTGAAGGTGACGTTCACCGGGTTCGGCGATCGAGATCTCAGAGTCCCATGTGCTGAAGTGCTCGGGCTCGCCGACGTGACCGTCGCTCTGGGAGGAGCTCAGGTGGGTCCAGGCCGGCTGATCGAAGTGGGCATCGTCGAGCTCGTCGTGGGTGGCAGGAATTAAATGCAAATGCCTTGCATTTGTGTTTTGGGTGGGATAGTGGTTGTGGGGACGAGGAGGACGAAATGCTGGAGTGGTTGATCATCGGCGGGGGAATTCACGGGGTGCACCTGGCCAACCGGTTGGTCTGCGGGGCCGAGGTAGAGCGAGACCGGGTGGCAATCGTGGATCCCCATGGGGAACTCTTGGCCCGGTGGGATCATTGCACGGCGATGACGGGGATGGGGTATCTGCGGTCCCCCGTGGTGCATCATATCGGGTTGGAGCCCATGGAGCTTTTGGAGTTCTCTCGAGGGAGCCGATGGCGAGGTAGTGACTGTTTTCGGCCTCCCTATGACCGGCCGAGCCTGCCGCTCTTTCGGGCGCACTGTGAGGCGGTGTTGGATCAGAGCGGGCTTCGTCGGTTGCATCGCCAGGGGATGGTGGAGGGGATCGGTACGACGGCCGACGGGTACAAAGTAGAGACCGATCAGGGTGTGCTGACGGCCCGGCGAGTGGTGATCGCTGTGGGGAGCGGTGATCGGTTGGCGTGGCCGGAGTGGGTTTGCCCGAGGGAGGCCCGGTCAGACGGTCGGGTGTGGCATATCTTTGACGAGGGGTTCCAGAGGGAAAAAGTGGGGGAGGCCGAGGAGGTTGTGGTTGTGGGGCTGGGGATCTCGGCGGCGCAGTTGTCCCTGGCTCTCACGGACGAGGGCAAGCGTGTGACCGTGGTGGGTCGCCATGAGATCCGAGTGCATGACTTCGACAGCGAGCCCTGTTGGCTGGGGCCGAAGTGCCAGCGAGGGTTTCGCCGGTTGGCGTGCCCCAAGGAGCGGCGGGCCGTGATCGACGAGGCCCGTCATCGGGGATCCATGCCGAAGGATGTGGCGCGAGCCTTCCAGGCGGCGCTGGACGAGGGAGAAATCGTCCTGCGTCAGGGAGAGATCTTCGGCTGGGAGAGCGATGAGCAGGAGGTTCGGCTCCTGCTGGAGGGAGGAGCGTCGGTAGGGGGAGGGGCTCTGGTCCTGGCCACGGGCTTTCGAAGCCCGCGGCCGGACCAAGGCTGGCTGGCGCCGGCGATGAATGAGATGGGGTTGTCGGCGTCTCCCTGCGGCTTTCCGATGGTCGGGGCGGACCTGCAGTGGCGGACCGGGCTCTTCGTGAGCGGGCCGCTGGCGGAGCTGACCCTGGGGCCGGCGGCGCGAAATATTTCTGGTGCGAGGATGGCAGCTCGGGCGATCGCTCGGGCGGCGTAACGAGACGAAGAGAGGAGAGGAGACCATGCAAGCTGTAGAGCGATTGCCCGTGACCGTGTTGTCGGGATTTCTGGGGGCCGGGAAGACCACCCTGTTGAACCAGGTGCTGAAGAACCAGGAGGGCAAGAGGGTGGCGGTGATCGTCAACGACATGGGGGAGGTGAACATCGACGCCGAGCTGGTTCGGCAGGGTGGGGAGAGCTCCTTGAATCACGTCGACGAGGAGCTGGTGGAGATGACCAACGGGTGCATCTGCTGCACCTTGCGGCAGGACCTCCTGGTGGAGGTCGCCCGGCTGGCGAAAGAAGGGCGGTTTGACTACCTCTTGATCGAGTCGTCGGGGATCAGCGAGCCCATGCCAGTGGCGGCCACCTTTCTCTTCGAGGACGAGGAGGGGCGGAGCCTGAGCGAGGTAGCGCAGTTGGACACCATGGTGACCCTTGTGGACGCGTTGAACTTCCAGGAGGACTTCGATTCACTCGACGACCTGGCCGATCGGGACATGGCGTTGGATGAGACGGACCATCGGACGTTGACGGATCTCTTGATGGATCAGATCGAGTTCGCCGACGTGATCCTGGTTACGAAGGTGGACGCCGTGGAGCCGGAGAAGGTGGAAAAGTTGATGGCTATGATGAAGAAGCTCAACGGGGACGCGAAGGTGATCCCTGTGGCGCGTGGGGACGTCGAGCTCGAGCAGATCCTGGGGACGAATCGGTTCGACTTTGAGCGGGCCTCCCGGGCGCCGGGGTGGGTGAAGGAGCTCAATGGCGAGCATACCCCGGAGACCGAGGAGTACGGGATCTCGAGCTTCGTATACCGAGCGAGGCGGCCCTTTCACCCCCAGCGGCTCTGGGACGTGGTGACCGGGTTGGCCGCGGGGTGGGAGGATATCCTGCGGGTGAAGGGGTTTCTGTGGCTCGCCAGTCGCCATGAGACGGTGGGGATGTGGTCCCAGGCGGGGCTGTCGATCACCGTGGATCCCTCGGGACGGTGGTTTGCGGCGGTGCCGAAGGACCAATGGCCCGACGACCCGGAGACGGTCCAGTGGGTGGAGTCCATCTGGGACGATGAGGTCGGGGATTGCCGCCAGGAACTGGTGTTCATCGGCGTGGACCTCGATGAGAAGGCGGTTCGGGAGGTCTTGGACTCCTGCCTGCTCACCGACGAGGAGATGGCCGCCGGGCCGGCGACCTGGGCGAGTCTGGAGGACCCCTTCCCGGAGTGGCCCGGCGCTTCGGCGGTGTGATAAACTGCTCGGACCAGTGAGTGGAAGTTCTTTGGTCCGGGGTTCGGCATGATGGGCATCGATGGAAGAAAGGTGTGGGTGTTGGGCCTGGTGGCTTTGTTCGTGGGGTGCATCGGTGGCGTCGGGGAGAGTAACGACGGAGAGGCCAATGAAGGGGACCCCGACACCGGAGAGAACATCGGGCAGCCCGATACAGACGACGGGCCCGATGGGGGGATCGATCCCGGGGATCATGACGTGGCGGAGGTGATCCTGGGGTTCCCTCAGGAGGAGCTTCATGTGGATGAAGAGGTCTCGCTGGTCGTGGACTTTGTGGACGAAGAGGGGGAGTTCTTGGACCCCATACCGCTGAGTTGGAGTAGCTCCGATGAGGAGATCGCTACCGTGGCTGGCGGGGTGGTGCGGGGGGTGGGAAGCGGCACGGTGGTGATCCAGGCCCAGGGGGGCGGGTTGTCGGCGCAGGTGGAGGTGGAGGTGGTGTTCCGGTGGGCGTCGGTGGCGGCCGCTGATACCCACACCTGCGGGCTCTCAGAGATCGGGGCGGCCTACTGTTGGGGAAACAATCAGCACGGACAGCTCGGGGACGGGACCACGGAGAGTCGGCAGGAGCCCTGGCGAGTGGAGACGGAAGTGCGGTTCGCCGAGCTGGCCCTGGGGGATCGGTACAGCTGTGGGCGGAGCGTCGGTGGCCCGGCGTACTGTTGGGGGCATAACCTGCGGGGTCAGGTGGGGGTAGAGTTCTGGGAGTTTGAGGAGTCGATTCTCGAGCCCCGGCAGGTGTTCTTTCGCCGAGGCGGCGGAGAGCAGGAACGTCTGGACCTGGTGTCTCTGCAGGCGGGGCGAGAGTACACCTGTGGGGTTGATCCCGACGGGGATGTGTTCTGTTGGGGGCATAATAACTCCGGTCAGGTGGGGTTGAACCCGAGCACGTCGGAGGCCGTGCAGGATCGACCGCGGACGGTGTCCGTGGGGGACGACGCGTTGGAGGTGGGGACGGCCTACACCTTCGCCTGCGCGGCCACGAGCGACGGGGATCTGTGGTGCTGGGGGCGATCTGTGACGGGAACGCAAGGGATGGAGACGGAGGGGCCCAACTTCGTGCCTCCCGCGGCTCGGGGGTTCGCGGTGAGCTTGTCGAACCTGATGGGAGGGTCGGGGTATCTCTGCGGTGAGGGAAGCGACGGCCTCTACTGTTGGGGAGAGAACGGCAGCGGGCAGCTTGGCCAGGGGGATACGGAGGCCCGGAGCGTCCCGATCGTGGTGGGGGCCTTCGAGGGGGCATCGGCCTATCACAACCACACCTGCGGGCTCTTATCGGGGACGGTCCACTGCTGGGGCTCGAACCTGCAAGGACAGGTGGATCCCACGGATGAGGAGAATCTGGTCACGAGCCCACGACCCGCGGGGTTGCCGAGCGGCGCCTACCGAGCCGTGTCGGCCGGGGTGTCCCATAGCTGTGCGGTGTCCACGGGAGGCGACCTCTTCTGCTGGGGCGAAGAGGGTCAGGGACGGCTCGGTGGGGAGTTGGATGGGAGTTTAGCGGAAGTGCCGCGGTTCTGAACCCGAGGGGTTAGACTTCGTCGTGCTCGTCGCGGAGCTTCTCGAGGCCCTTGGCCTCGACCTGCCGGATTCGCTCCCGAGTCAGGTTCAAGAGCTCGCCGACCTCCTCGAGGGTGATGCCGCCGCGGTCGGCGACGTCGAGGGCGCAGGTCTCGGAGAGCTCCCAGACCTCGAGGCCCGGGAAGTTCAGCTTGATGGAGC
>SKON01000031.1 GCA_007120035.1 Myxococcales bacterium | reverse complement strand
CCTTCGTTGAAGGAGCGGGTGTTCTCATAGGTGACGGAGAAGGGGATTCGGGCGTCGAATTCCCGCTGTCGCTCGCGGTAGCGTTGAAAACTGCCCCATTGCTCGGGGGTGACTCGATAGAGCCGTTTGCGGAAGGAGGGGACATCTCTGACGGCCACGGGGAGGGTGGCTCTCGGTCCGGGAGGGCGGATCAGCAAGGACGAGGAAGGCCCGCCGAAGGCCGGGCCGTAATCGCCGAAGGTGGCGGTGCCCTCGAGGGTGCCCTGCACTTCGCGGCCGTACACATCGCGGATACCCTCGGGGAGGGTGATTGCATAGGTGGTGTTGGCTCGAAAGTCGCCCTCGAGGACCAGGTGGGAGGATGAGAACGTGGTCGAGAGGTTGGGGACACGGGGGCGAATGGTGATGTCGCCGGGTGTGATCGAGGTGTCCGAGTGGAGTCTCTCGGAGAACCGGATCGAGAGGTGGTTCGAAGGGCGACAGACTCGGTCACAGCCGAAGTTCACGACCCGCATGGGACCCCCGAGACGGAAGGTGTGCTGAAGATCGCCTGTGCCCAGTCGAGGGCCCTCCTGAGATCGGATGGGTCCCGAGACGTTCACAGCGACCTCCCGGACCCGTTGGTAGGGCCGCTCCGGGGCGAGCCCGAGGGTGCGGTCTTCTTCGATGACTCGGGAGAGGTGGGGGAAGGCGTCGAGCTTCTCGTCGCGGGAGAGGAGTCGGGTGGGGACCGGTTCGCCATCGTCGATGGTGACGGATTCGGCGGTGTCCGGGTGGACTGCCTGATCGAAGATGATCAGGACCGGTTGGTCGTCGAATCGAGTGAATCGGTTGGGCTCGACGGAGATCGCTCTGGGAGGGACCGTGGAGAAGGAGAAGCTCTCGGCGTCGGCGCCGGCCTCGGGGGTGTACTCCACGGTGTAGTCCGTGGCGCCAGGGAAGCCGTCGGTGGGTTGGAAGGTCAGGGCCTGGGTGCCGAGCCACCGCCATCGCCCCGGAACGTCGGGGGTGATGGTGATGTCCGGGATGGACTCTTCGGTGGTCGCTCCGAGAGGGCCCAGCGGCCGATCGAAGGCGACGGTGACCTGGAAGGGGGACGGGACCTCGCCGGTAGGTCGGTAGGCCTGGAGCTGAGGTGGGCCGTCGTGGGTCGGCTCGGTGACGGCGGCGGTCAAGTCGGGAGGCCAGGGCTCGAGCGGGGATTCGCTCACTCGGGGCAGGGGGATGGTCTCGGGGCGGTGGAGAAAGGCGAGCTCGTCGTGGTCGTCTTCCTCGAGCTCCGGGAGTCGGGCGAAGAGAGCTTCCAGATCGGGATCGGAGAGGGGTTCGCCGCGGTCGGATCGGAGGAGGTCCAGGTCGATGCCGGCGAAGGCATCGAGGGGGTCGATGTCATCGGGGTCTACGGGGTCGCCCAGGTCTTGGGCGGCGTCGCGGGGTGTGGCGGTGTCGGGCGGGAGGTCGGGGCGGGAGGGGCAGGCGACGAGGAGAGCGCAGAGGGTCAGGATGGCGAGGAAGGAGAGGTGTTTCATTGGTAGAGATATGGGGCAGGGAGAGGAGTTGTGGTCGTGGGGTATGGAACGGAGGGCTGGCGAAATAGATCTACAGCAGGTACTTTTTCGTCTCATCTTGCATCGAGAGGAGTTCGAATGGACGCGTATCTCTCCTATCTGCCGGCTGTGCCCCTGGCGCTTGTCACGGCTTGTTACCTGGCGCACGCCCTGGTGTACCTGGCGGGAAAAGTGGGGCCTGGGTTTACGTACATGACCTACGGGGCGGCGTTTTTCCTCTTCGTCGTGCCAGTGCACGTGGTGCTCACCGTCGGGGCGGTCTGGTTTCTGCCGGGATGGTTCGGGTTCGTCGAAGAGATCGCGATTCTCCTCATCACCGCGGGGTTCAGCGGAATCATCGCGATCGCGAGTCTCCGGGGGGCCTACCAGTATCTTCGGGTGCTCCGCGTCAACCCCAAGAGCGAGAGAGTGGCGTTGTACTCCGTGGCTCGCCCGCTCCCGCCGCTGACGGGGTCTCCCGTGGGACGGCTGGAGCCGTTGGAGGTGGACGAAGAGGGGGCCGTCGACCTGTGGGGGTTCGCCGTGTTGGAGCCCATGGTGACCACGACGTCGATGGGATCGAGCATTCAGAGTCGTACGACGGGCCACCTTCCGCAAGGGGCGATTTATCAGATGGTGACGGCGGTGAACCGGTATCTGGCGAGGGCTGGGATGGAGGGGTGAGTGGTGTGCGCTGTGCGGGGATCACTCTTTTAGCACCTGCGAATTCGCAGGGCTGCAATGCAGGAATGTGCCTTGTTTCGCGATCATCGCGGTGTCAACCTTGCCATACTTCGTGGAGCTTTTTCACCCGTGGCACCTTTGTGCCCACGCTATCTTGTGCCCGTACAAAGAGGACCAATCATGAAATCTCTGGTCACCACCCTCATTTTGATCTTTTCGATCGGCTTCGCGTTCAACGCATTCGCCAACGAGGACGGCACAGAGGATCAACCGATTGATCCCGAGGAAGAGAGCGAGAGCCTTCGCAACCAACCGGAGATGGTCGGGAATGGTGTCGCCGACGCCGCCTCGGCCGTCGGTGACTCTCTCAATAACAATCCCTGCTCTACCGTGAGCTACGCCGAGATGTTGTACTGCTATCCGGCGCAGTGGCTGGCGGACCTTCTTCCCTGCACCTACGGGGCGGGTACAGCGCAGGCCTCGATTTGCCCGAGCCACTCGCGGTCCCCCTCGACTGGCCGCAGCAACTCAGACCACGACGAGCCCTTCCACATGGGACCCCATTTCGAGCTCAACCCAGACTTCCGGCCAGTGAGCGCTGAAGACGAGGGACTGCGGCGACATCTACTCTCCCACCTCGCGAAGAAGGAGGAGGGGCAGGTCGTCCACCGTTGGAGGGACGGAACCAGGCTCATCCTTCGCATAAAGCTGGTGATGTCCCGAGAGACCGACCAGGCGTTCATTTTCGAGATGGTCAATGCCCAGGATCGGGTCATCGGGAGGCCAATCTACTTTTTCAGGGGTGACACGCTTCACATCAACGATCTCTCGCGCCGGACTCGTTAGGAGCTGCCAAGGGCGCGATTCTGAGACGTCGGGTTCGTGGTGGAAGTGGTCGTGGCGTCGGGGTTCGCGGTGGAAGTGGTCGTGGCGTCGGGGTTCGCGGTGGAAGTGGTCGTGGCGTCGGGGTTCGCGGCGGGTCATTTCCAGGCATAGTACAGGGCCCCCACGGTCCACCCCGGGACAGGCCCCGGGGCTATAGGTAACGGGGCTCCGCAGGGGCCAAGGCCCCGCTCCGCCTGAGATGTTCTCCACATAGTCGACCACTCGAGAACCAACCCCGTGCGGAGTTCGACGGTGCTGGAATGAATCCGGGCCTGGTTCGGAACGACTCCGTTCTCCGAAACATCGAAGGTGGAGCGGGGCCTTGGCCCCTGCGGAGCCCCGCTACCTATAGCCCCGGGGCCTGTCCCGGGGTGGACCGTGGGGGTCCTGAACTATGTTCGGAAACGAGCCGCCGCAAACCTCGACGTTCCGGTGTCCGTTGCCGCAAACCTCGACGTTCCGATGTCCTTCGTCGCCAACCCCGACGCCACGATCGATGCCGCCGCGAACCTCGACGTTCCGGTGTCCGTTGCCGCAAGCCTCGACGTTCCGGTGTCCGTTGCCGCAAGACTCGATGTTTAAGAACCGCGCCCCGGCGCCAACCCGTACTTGCCAACCCTGGGGGGTGGGGTTCAAAATGCCCGTCGACGTAAACGGTGAGGTTCCAACGGAGCGAGGACGGGATGACCGAGGCATTTGTACTGGAGGCGCGGCGGACGGCGATTGGGCGGCGGGGCGGGGCCCTGGCGCAGACCCGGCCCGATGACCTGGCGGCGAAGAACCTGCGGTCTCTGGTGGAGGAGTCGGGGATCGACGCCGGGGTGATTGAAGACGTGATCATGGGGTGTGTGACCCAGGTGGGGGAGCAGGGGATGAACATCGCCCGGACGGCGGCGCTGATCGCGGGGTTTCCGATCTCCGTGACGGGGACGACGGTGAACCGGATGTGCGGGTCCAGTCTGCAGACGGTGAACTTCGCAGCCCAGGCGGTGATGAGCGGGATGCAGGACGTGGTGGTCGGGGCCGGGGTGGAGTCCATGACCCGGGTGACCATGGGGTCCGATGTGGCGCCGCTGAGCGAGGGGCTGACGGCCCGGTTTGATATCATCAACCAGGGGTTGAGCGCCGAGCTGATCGCCAAGAAGTGGGGGCATACTCGGGAGGAGCTGGACCGGTTCTCGTTGGAGAGCCATCGGCGGGCGTTGGTGGCGATCGACGAGGGGTACTTCGCTCGGGAGATCGGGGCGATTCAGGTGGAGGACGAGGCGGGGGCGACGGTGACGTTCGCGACCGATGAGGGGCCGCGGCGAGGATCGACGGCGGAGAAGGTGGCGAAGCTGAAGCCTGCGTTTCGTGACGACGGGGTGATCACGGCGGCGTCGTCGAGTCAGATCTCCGACGGGGCTGCGGCGGTGCTGATCGGGTCCCGAGAGGGGGCCGAGAAGGTGGGGCTGGCGCCGCGGGCTCGGATCGTGGCGACCGCCGTGGCCGGCGTGGATCCGACGATCATGTTGACCGGGCCGATCCCGGTGACGCGGAAGGTGCTGAAGAAGGCGGGGATGAGCCTGGGGGATATCGATCTCTTCGAGGTGAACGAGGCCTTCGCGTCGGTGGTGTTGGCCTGGGCCGACGACATGGAGGAGGACCGGGAGGCGCTCCTGGCGCGGACGAACGTCAACGGCGGGGCCATCGCGTTGGGTCACCCTCTGGGGTGCTCGGGGGCGCGGCTCTTGACGACGCTGCTCTACGAGCTGGAGCGGCGCGATCTGGAGCGAGGCCTGGCGACCCTGTGTATCGGGTTCGGGCAGGCTGTGGCGGCGGTGATCGAGCGGGTCTGACCCGGTGAGTGAGAAGAGTTGAGAGGAGGCAGGTATGGGTTTGTTGAGTGGAAAGGTAGCGTTGGTGACCGGCGCGGGCGGTGGATTGGGTCGGGCCTACGCGTTGCTCCTGGCCCGGGAAGGGGCCCGGGTGGTGGTGAATGATCTGGGGACCGACCGTCACGGTGAGGGAGAGGCCGCCGGTCGGCCCGCCGATCGGGTGGTGGGCGAAATAGTAGAGGCCGGTGGGGAGGCGGTGGCGAACTACGACTCCGTGGCCGACGCGGAGGGGGCGGAGCGGATGGTGGAGGCCGCGTGGGAGGCTTTCGGTGGGCTCGACGTGGTGATCAACAACGCCGGGATCCTGCGGGATAAGACGCTGGTGAAGATGGAGGACTCCATGTGGGACGCCGTGATGGCCGTCCACCTGACGGGGACCTTCCTGGTGAGTCGGGTGGCGGTGCGGCGGATGCTGAAGGCCGGGGTGAAGGGGCGGATCATCAACACGTCGTCCTACGCGGGGCTGAAAGGGAACTTCGGGCAGACGAACTACGGGGCGGCGAAGGCGGGGATCGCCGGGTTTACACGGTCTCTGGCGTTGGAGACCCGGCGGGGAGGGATCACGGTGAACGCCATCGCGCCGATCGCGAAGACTCGGATGACCGAGGACATCGATCTGGTGCCCGACCAGTACGGCCCGGAGGACATCGCGCCTCTGGTGGTGTGGCTCGTTTCCGACGAGGCCGCAGACGTGACGGGGCGAGTCTTCGGGGCCCATGGAGCGCACTACTTTGAGTATGTGGTGGAGACCACGCCGGGGGTGGAGCGGGCCGAGGCCTGGGAGGTCTCGGAGGTGGGGGCGCGGTTCGGGGAGATCACGGCCCGGGCATCGGCCGGTGGTGAGGAAGGTGGAGGGGAGGCCCGGGCGTTGATCGAGGCCCTGCCGGGGGTGTTTGACTCCGAGAAGGGGGCGAAGTGGAAAGCGACGATCGCCTTTGAGATCGGCGGGGCCGGGACCTACGGGGTGAAGGTCGAGGGCGGGGCTGCGACCTTCGTGGACGGGCCGCCGGAGGGGGCGTCGGGGAAGGTGGAGTTCGACGGGGCTCAGACGCTCCTGGATCTTGCGACGGGGAAGCTGAACCCTCAGAAGGCGTTTATGTCGGGGAAGATCAGCACGAACAACATGGACGTGCTGATGAAGTTCGCTCAGTTCTTTGACCTGGAGGCCGCCGGTCGGGCGGTGATGGGGGAGGGCGGCGACGCCGTGGAGGCGGCCCCTTCCGGTGATGACGATCGGGAGGGTCCGAACCGGTCGGCCCTGGGCAAGGTGTTCAAGCCGTCGGCGCGGTTCGTGGAGCCCGAGATGATCGTGGCCTACGCCGAGGCCGTGGACGACCGGCAGGAGGGGTACTTGAACGCCGAGGTGGCGCCGCCCTTGTTCGCGGTGCAGCCCATGTTCGACTCGCTGTTGGCGGCGATGAAGGACGAGGAGCTCGACGCCGACCTCTTGCGGTTGGTCCATGGGGAGCAGGAGATGATCTTCCACGACGTGCTGCGGCCCTGGGATCTACTGACGCCCCGGTCGGAGATCGCGTCCATCGAGGAGAAGTCGTCGGGGTGGTTGATCGACGTGCATCAGCGGCTCTTCCGGGACGGGGAGCTGGTGGTGGAGGCCCACAGCGG
>SKON01000157.1 GCA_007120035.1 Myxococcales bacterium | reverse complement strand
ATCCCCCCCGACGCCCTTCACCTGATCCCCCGGGCGTGACCGAGCAACCCACCGCGAACCCCTCCCGAAACAGCGAAGCCCCTGGCCCCCTCCCCGCCTGCGGGGAGGGGTCGTCCCGCGCCGCCCATTCAGTCGCCCCACCGCGAACCCCTCCCGAAACAGCGAAGCCCCTGGCCCCCTCCCCGCCTGCGGGGAGGTGCCCGTAGGGCGGAGGGGTCGTCCCGCGCCACCCATTCGGTCGCCCCCTCACACCGACCCATCCTGCCCCGACCCGTGCAACTCCGAGACCGCCCGCCGCGCACAACCCAGGATCTCATCGTACCGCTCGTCGTCATCATGGTAGTAGTCGGCCATCACGAACCGATCGCCGTCGTGGAGCTTCCACGTCCGGTACTCCGGCCGCGGCACCACCGCGACCTCGCTCCAACTCCACACCAGCCCGTGCTCGATCGCCGGGTGCCGCCCCAGATCCACCATCCAGTAAGGGATCCCGAACAACGTGCGTTGCCCCAGGGCCCCCTCCCGGGTCACCACCACTCGGGCTCGCGCCGTAGCCAACCCAAAGAGCAACGATCCCGCCAGGATCGCCGCCACAGGGACCTGCAACCTCCCGACGAGAGCGATCAGAGGCACCACAAAGGGCGCCGCGCACACGAACACCATGATCCCCATCAAGGGATCGAAACAGGACAAGACCATTCGGTCTCCATCATACCTCAGCGAAAACCCTGCAGCGGCCATCGTTTTCATCTCAACCTCCATCGCCACAACGAAGCTAGTTGGTCAACCAACCAATAAACTAATTACCTTTCTCGTACCAGTCAAGATCACCGGTGAACACACCGGCCAAAACACCAGCAACTCTTGTGCCCCGCCACCGGGTCTCCTACGCTCTACAGTGCCTATCTGCCTGCGCGTTCCCTCGGAGGTGTCCCTTGTCCATGCGGATCCGACCCCGCTTTGAGTACCCCGTCCCTCTCGACCCGGAGACCGCCTACGAGCGGATGCGGGCGCGGATTCGAGCGTCCCGAGCGCCCTGGAACGTGCAGCTCCTCAACGACCAGATCGAGGTCTCCCCCCACCAGCGCGACCTCCACTTCTGGTCCCCCTACCTCAAGGTTCAGCTCCGGGAGGACTCCCCGGGCACGACCACCCTGCAGGGAGTCTTCGGCCCCAACGTCAACCTCTGGACCCTCCTGGTCGCCATCTACGCCGTCTGTTTTCTCGTGGGAGCCACGGGGATCCTCCTGGCCTACAGCCAGTGGCAGCTCGGTCAATCCATGACCGGCTTCGCCATGGCCGCCGTCTGTGCCGTGATCGCCGCCCTGGTGTGGGTCGCCGCCCAGATCGGCCAGCGCTTCGCTCAAGAGCAGATGCAGGGTATCTACGCCTACCTGATCGAGACCTACGAAGTAGAGTTCCGCGACCCACCCGACTCTTCGGAGCCTTAAGAATGCCAAGGAAATCCACAGACGAGCGACGGCAGGAGATCATCCAGGGCCTCTTGGAGGCCATGTCCGAGCACGGTTACGCCAAGGCGTCGATCAAGAAGATCGCCGACGCCGCGGGCATCACTCCGGGCTTGATCCACTATCACTTCGACAGCAAGCAGGCGATCCTGCTGGCCCTCGTCGACGAGCTCGTCACCCCTCAGGTCGCGGCACTCGAAGAACTCGCCAGGACCGCCGACTCCCCCACCGCGGCCCTGATGGCCATGATCGACCACTTGCTCGCCATGGGAGACGCCGCCCAACCCGACGCGGTCGCCGCCTGGGTGAGCGTCGGCGCCGAGGCGATCCGGGAGCCCGACATCGCCGCGGCCTACTCGGAGTCCCTCGCCCGGCTCCTGGGCCTCTTCTCCGACGTGATCACCGACGGGCAGCAAGCCGGGGAGTTCAGCACCGGCGATCTCAACGCCCACGCCTGCGCCGCGGCGCTGGTAGCGATCATGGAGGGCTACTTCACCATCGCCGCCTCCGCCCGGGAGCACATCCCCCCGGGATCTGCCGCTCCCGCGACCCGCCGCATGGCACGTGGTCTCCTGGACCTCCCTGCCGAGTAATGGCGAGTACTAAGCCGTCTCGCGGCCGATGATCTCCCGGAGCGTCTCCTGATCTCCCTGGGCCAGCGCCTCTTCGGCCTCCAGGCTCGCCAGGCCCCGACCCACGGTCGCCACGGCCAATACCTGGCCAGCCTTCAGGTACCCCACGGTGACGTCCTTCTCCTCCACCGACCCGTGGACCACGACCTCGTCATACTCGGCGGCGTGACCCACATAAGCGATGGACGTCCCGTAGTGCCGGCTCCAGAAGAAGGGCACCTCCGTGAACGCCGGGGCCGGCCGGCCCAGGATGTGCCGGGCCGCCCGCTGCGCCAGCCGCTGAGCCAACACCCAATGCTCCACCCGGGCCGTACCGCCGCCGATGGGATCGGGATACCGGGCCACGTCCCCCACGGCGTAGATCGACGGATCGTCGGTCCGAAGACTCTCGTCGACCAACACCCCGTCATCGACCTTCAAGCCCGCCTTGTCGGCGAGCTCCGTGCGGGGTCGGATCCCCGTCCCGACGACGACAAAATCAAAGGAGACCTCGCCGCCATCGCTCAAAAAGGCCGTCGTCCCGTCAAACCGCTCCACCGTCTGACCCAGGCGAAACTCCACCCCGGCCTCCTCGTGCATGGACCGCACGAACCCTCCGAGCTCTTCCCCGAGTGGCCCGGCCAGGGGGATCTCGTCGGGGGCCACCACGGTGACCGCCACGTCTCGGTTCCGCAGCGACCCGGCCACCTCCAGACCGATGAACCCGGCCCCCAGGATCAGGGCCCGATCTCCCTTCTCGGCGGCCTCTGAGATCCGCTGTGCGTCGTGAAAACTCCTCAGCGTGAACCATCGAGTCGAGTCCAACCCCTCCACGGGGGGCACGAAGGGCTCCCCGCCGGTGGCGTAGATCAACACATCATAGTCGTAGGTCTCACCGCCCGCGGTCGACAAGCGCTTGCCCTCCCGGTCGATGGCTACCACCTCGGCCCCCTTGACGAGGTCCACCCCGAGTTCGGCCCAATGGTCATCTCCTCCCAGCGGAATCCACTCGTCGGGCGCCTCTCCGGCCAGGTAGTCCTTCGACAGATTCGGACGATCCACAGGCCCGCTCTCCTCCTGACCGATCATGGTGATCGACCCCTGGTAGCCCTCCTGACGAAGGGTCTCGACCGCCGCCGCCGCCGACGCCCCGGCCCCCAGGATCACCACCGACTCGGGCTGCTGCGCCGGACTCTCCGGCGTTTCCGGATCGGCCTTCGGTAACACCCGGAACTGATCGCCCTCCACCTCCACGGGATAGCACCCCGCGCTGGAAAACGCCGGCGCCCCCACGGCCTCGCCAGTCCTCAGGTCAAACACGGCGTGATGCCAGGGACACCGAATCGTCGCCCCCACCACCAGACCATCCTCCAGGGGCGCTCCATAGTGTGTACAATGGGCACCGATCGCGAAGATCGAGTCGCCCCGCTTCACCACTACCACAGCGTCTTCGCCGACCACTCCCGACAGGGGCTCGCCCTCTCGCAGCCTGGCAAGAGCCACACCACCGGCCATATCCAACCCTTCAGCTTTCGTTTCACCTGAACCCATCACACACTCCTATCTTCGAGGTCATCTCAGCAGGGTCGAACCTCGCACCCTCGGCCCCGATGTCAACCGGAGGCCACCTCTCCCAGCAGCATCTCGGCCACCTCAAAGACCTCCTCCAACGAGAAGGGTTTGGCCAAGAGCGGCACCCCGGAGGTCTCCAACAACGCCTCGTTCTCCGCGGTGTACGTCCCGCCGCTCATGAACACCACCCGGGCGGTCAACTCCGGGACCTCCTCTGCCAGCCGGAGGTAAACTTGCGGCCCCGTCAGGCCCGGCATCTCCAGATCGCAGGGGATCAGGTCCGGGCCCTCAGCCGCCGAGCTCTCCCGCAACCCGTCCAGAGCCTCCTGACCAGAGGCAAATACCTCTACCTCTCCTAACCCTTTCGAGCTGCCGAGTCATCGCCGGCCCCGTCCCCTCTCCCTGGCCTTTGAGAGGCTCCTGCTGGTGCGACGACCTCTGCGAGAGCTACGGCGACTGCTGTGACGACATTCTGGAGTATTGCCCCGCGTTCTGAGTCCATGGGGCGCGTACCCCTTCCACCCACTCGATCCGGTTCGTAGGGGTGCGCAGTGATGGCGTCGAGTTTGGGCGTGAGAACGGGTGGCTTGCCAGGGAGGGAGGAGCACCGGAGCCCTGCCGCCTCCGGCGCAGGTGTTCGCCGAGTGTCCACGTGCGCGGTGGAGGTGGAGCCGACCTCGAAGGTGGCGGCTCTCGGCCTAAGAACCGGCGGTGTGCGAAGGAGGAAGGAGCACCGGAGCCCTGCCGCCTCCGGCGCAGGTGTTCGCCGAGTGTCCACGTGCGCGGTGGAGGTGGAGCCGACCTCGAAGGTGGCGGCTCTCGGCCTAAGAACGGATGGTTTGCCAGGGAGGGAGCAGCACCGGAGCCCTGCCGCCTCCGGCGCAGGTGTTCGCCGAGTATGCATGTGCGCGGTGGAGCTGGAGCCGACCTCGAAGATCGCGGCTCTCGGCGTAAGAACCGGCGGTGTGCGAGGGAGGGAGCAGCACCGGAGCCCTGCCGCCTCCGGAGGCAGGCTCGCGTCGAAGGTGGCAGATCTCGGCGTGATCAATGCCGCCGGTTGGCTGTATCCGTCGACCCTGCTATGGTCCCCACCGCCCAACACGGTGTTTCCCAAGGAGTAACCATGGCTCGCAACGTCCTCGGTGGTCCCCTGAAATCCTGCAGTCACAGCCCCAAGACGGGGTTCTTTCGCGACGGTTGCTGCAACACCGACCGCCGCGACCAGGGCGTCCACACCGTCTGCGTCCGGGTCACCGATGAGTTCTTGGAGTTCTCCCGCCGCCAGGGCAACGACCTGAGCACCCCGGCGCCCCAGTATCGGTTCCCCGGCCTCCGAGCCGGCGACCAATGGTGCCTCTGCGCCCCCCGGTATGCCGAAGCCCTCGACGCCGGCGTCGCCCCCCAGGTCGTCCTCGACGCCACCCATGAGAAGACCCTGGAGTACGTCGATCTCGACGACCTCCTCCGCCACGCGATCCTGGAAGAGAACTAACCCACGGAGTCGTCATGAAGTATCGGTTCGTCGGCCGCACTGGCCTTCGCGTCTCACAGCTCTGCATGGGCACCATGTCCTTCGGCAGCACCGCCGACGACAAGGCCTCCCGAGAGATCTTCGACGCCGCCCGCGACCGGGGGGTCAACTTCTTCGACACCGCCAACGTCTACAACGGCGGCCGATCCGAGGAGCTCCTGGGCCAGTTCATCGCCCCCTGCCGCGATGAGGTGGTCCTGGCCACCAAGGCATACTTCCCCACCGGCCCGGGCCCCAACGCCCGTGGCTCCTCCCGCTACCACCTGGTCCGAGCCGTCGAGGACAGCCTGCGGCGGCTGAACACGGACCGCATCGACCTCTTCTACCTCCACCGATTCGACGAGGAGACCGCCCTCGACGAGACCCTTCGAGCCCTCGACGACCTGATCCGGGACGGCAAGATCCTCTACCTCGGCGCCAGCAACTTCGCCGCCTGGCAGACCGCCCGGGCCCTGGGCCTCAGCGAAGCCAAGGGATGGTCAAAGTTCGTCGCCATCCAACCCATGTACAACCTGGTCAAACGCCAGGCCGAGGTGGAGCTCCTCCCCATGGCCGAGGCCGAGTCCCTCGGCGTCTTCCCTTACAGCCCCCTCGGCGGCGGTCTCCTGACCGGCAAGTACAGCTCGGCGACCGCCGCCGACCAGGGCCGCCTCGTCGAAAATAAGGTCTACGAGGTCCGCTACGCCGACCAATCCTACTTCGACATCGCTCGCCGGTTCACTGACCTGGCCCATGACCTCGGCGTCCACCCCGTGAGCCTGGCCATCGCCTGGAGCGGCGCCCACCGAGCCGTCACGGCCCCGATCATCGGCGCCCGCAACGCCGACCAGCTCGGCCCCGCCCTGGATAGCGTCGACGTAGAGATCACCGACGACCTCTACGAACGCATCGCCTCCCTCTCCCCGACGCCACCACCCGCCACGGACCGCAACGAGGAGCGCACGGAGCACACCTTCGGATCTCGGTAAGCGACCAGGCGGGCGACCAGGCCGTTGATCGTTGCGTCGGGGTTCGCGGCATTGATCGTGACGTCAGGGTTCGCGGCGGCATTGATCGTGACGTCGGGGTTCGCGGCATTGGTCGTGACGTCGGGGTTCGCGGCGGCATTGATCGTGACGTCGGGGTTCGCGGCGAAGGATATCGGGACGTCGGGGTTCGCGGCGGGTCATTTTCGAGCATAGCTCAGGACCCCCACGGTCCACCCCCGGCTGAAGCCGGGGGCTGGAGTGGGCAGGGCTCCGCTGGGGTCATGACCCCGCTCCGCCTGAGATATCTCGGAGAGAGGTGTGATTCCCGACCCAGGCCCGGGTTCATTCCACCACCGTCGAAATCCGCACCGGATTGGTTTTCAGATAGCCAAGGGTGTGGAGAACATCTCAGGCGGAGCGGGGTCATGACCCCAGCGGAGCCCTGCCCACTCCAGCCCCTGGCTTTAGCCGGGGGTGGACCGTGGGAGTCCT
>SKON01000124.1 GCA_007120035.1 Myxococcales bacterium | reverse complement strand
GGCCGCGAACCTCGACGCTCCGATGTCCTTGGCCGCCAACCCCCGACGTTCCGATGTCCTTGGCCGCCAACCCCGACGTCCCGGTGTCCAAGGTCCGTCGCGGCCTGCGGGCCAACCAATCAACGTGGATCACATACGGCGTTTCTTGCACCCCTCCGTGGCGGTGGTAGGGTGGTGGTGACACAAGTCCCAAGGATGGGCAGGTGGAAGACATGCGGTTGGTTCTGGTTCTCGGATTTTTGGGGGTCCTTTGCGGGGTGGCGTACTTCGTGTTCGCCCATCCCGGGGTGGAGCAGCTCGATCGCCTGGAGCGAGAGCTCGACAGGCTGGCGGCCCAGAACGACGAGCTGGCGGCCAGAAACGAGATCTTGGAGGAGCGGATCCTGGCGTTGCGGGACGACCCGCGGCTGGTGGAGCGGCGGGCTCGCGAGACCGTGGGGCTCTCCCGAGAGGACGAGCTGGTGTTCGTCTTTGAGTCTGAGCAAGAAGAGATCCGGGTCCGGGTTCGGCTGATGGTTGGCGAGGACTCCTTGCAGTTGGCCGGGCGTCCCGTGGAGCTACACGAGCTGTCCCAGGCACTGGAGGCGCTCCGGGAGGAGATGCCGCGCTCACTCCTGGTGGTGAGCGTCGCCGACGGAGTGGGGCCTATCGAACGGCAACGGGTGATGGACCTGGTGGACGCCTCGCCGATGGCGCCGGCGGTGGTGGAGAACTGAAGATGGCATGGAGGCCGTCATGAGACCGAGCATCATGCACAGTCGAGGGGAGCCGCGGAGAGATCCCACCGAGCACTGGTGGGCCGTGCTTCCGGGAGCGGTGCTCCTGGCCTACGCGCTGGGGTTAGTCGCGGTCCCGGGGGTCCCTGTGTGGTTGACCGCGGTGGCAGCCGTGGCGCCCCTGGGGCTTCTGGTGTGGGGGTATCTGAAGCGGCCTGCGGGGAGCGCCTTCGGGGAGCTGACTATCGTCGAGGCCCTGTCGCTGGTGGCGTCGGCCTTCGTGATCAGCCGGTGGCTCGGCGTGCAGGGTCTGGAGGGCTTCGGGCTGGTGCTCCTGGCGTTGACGGCGGTGCTGGTGCTCTCCAGTACGTTCGTGGCTCTCGGCGCCGTGGGGGCGATCGTGTCGACGGAGGCGCTCTCCCAGATGCTTCAGACCGCGGCGCCCACTCAGGTCGGCCTGACCTGGACCGGGCTGGAGGGTGTCGACGTGGGGATGTTGGCGACCCGGCTGTCGATGGTGGCGGCCTTCGCCCTGCTGGCCTGGCTGGTGGTGGGTCGGGAGGCGGCTCGCAAGCGCAAGGCCCGGGACCAAGAACTGGAGCGGGAGCGAGAGAAGCTCCTCGCCGAAGCCCGGGAGTTCCGGTTGATCCACGCCGGGCGCTCGGACAGCCCCGTGACTCGGGAGCAGGCCGAAGAGCTGATCCTGCGCGACGCCGTGGAGGCTGTGCACCACACGACCTTCGTGACCCTGGAGCTGGTGCAGACGGCCCTGCGGGCCCATACGGTGGTGCTGTTGTGGTTTGACCTCCGCAACGAGAAGCTCCGGATCAAGGAGCTGATCAGCGAGAGCGATGACCTCGTGGAGGGGACCATCGATCCCGCCGGGGGTGTCCTGGGCGGTATCTCGCGGCGGCGAGAGGTAGTGCGTCTGTCATCCCTGCGTCCGGGGTTCCGAGGGCTGGCGTACTACCGGACTCTGCCGGGGATCACGGAGTTTGTCGGGGTGCCGATCATCGAGCAGGGCCACCTCCGGGGGATCCTCTGCGTGGACCGGTGCGAGAATTTGCCCTTCACAGAGCGGGAGGTGCAGATCGTCGAGGACTCCGCCTCCTACATCCTACGGGGCGTGGAGAACGAGCGAATGGTGGCTTCCATCGAGCGGACCCGGTTCGAGGTGGGCCGGTTCTTCGAGGCCAGCCGCCGCCTGAACAGCGTGCTGACCCCGGAAGAGGTCTACAAGGTGGCGCTGGAGAGCGTCCGGGAGATCTGTGACGTGGACTTCGGGGCCGTGACGCTCTACGACGCCCAGGAGGACCGCCATGAGGTGGTCTACGTGGACGGCGACGGGGCGAAGAGTCGTCGCGACTCCTGGGAGAAGTTCGCCTTCGACTCCAACCAGGGGCTGGTCTCCATGGTGATCCGCAATCGTCACTACTTGCCCGTGGGGGGGCGGTTGCGGGACAGGCGAGCTACGGTGCTCACCGAAGAGGAGGACTTCTCGGGGCTCCCGAGCCTGTTGGTCCTGCCGTTGATCGTCCAGGATCAGGTCGTGGGGACGTTGGTGGTGGGCCACTCCGAGCGGGACCGGTTCCCGGCCCAGCGCAGGGAGATGCTGGAGGTGATCGCCAACCAGGTGGCCGTGACCGTGCAGAACGCCCGGCTCTACGCGCAGATGGAGACCATGGCGAAGTACGACGCCCTGACGAACCTGCCCAACCGTCGCTCGTTTACGGAGCGGCTGCAGCAGACCATGGCGAGGCACCGCCGCAACGGTCGGACCTTCGGGTTGGTGCTCACCGATATCGACCATTTCAAGAACGTGAACGACACCTACGGCCATCCCGTTGGCGACGAGGTCTTGCGGCAGGTTGGACGGCTCTTCCGGGAGGAGCTCCGGGAGGTGGATCTCCCGGCCCGCTATGGTGGCGAAGAGTTCGTGATGATCCTGGAAGACACGGACCTCGAGGGGGCCCGGCAGGTCGCCAATCGCCTGCGAGAGGCCGTGGCCCGGCTCTGCTTTCAGACCGAGAAGGGCCCTCTGCAGTGCACGATCAGCATGGGGATCGCGCTCGGTCCCTGGGACTCCGACGAGCCCCACACCCTGGTAGACCTCGCCGATCAGGCGCTCTACTACTCCAAGGAGAACGGGCGCAATCAGGTCTCTGTGTATCGCGAAGTGGTGGCGTCGTCGTCTGCGGCGTGACAGACTAGAGGAGGTTGGCCGCCATCTCGGCGAGCTCGGAGCGCTCCCCTTTGAAGAGGGTCACCGTGGAGGCCAGGTGCTGGCCTTTGAACCGGTTGATCACGTAGGTCAGGCCGTTGGACTCGCTGTCCACGTAGGGGTTGTCGATCTGGTAGGGGTCGCCGGTCAGCACGATCTTGGTGCCCTCCCCCACCCGGGTGAGGATGGTCTTCACTTCGTGAGGGGTGAGGTTCTGGGCCTCGTCGACGATCATGAAGAGATCTGGCAGGGACCGGCCTCGGATGTAGGTCAGGGGCTCGATCTCGATGATGCCCATGGACTTGAGCTCGTCGGCGCCGCGGCCGCTGCGGCGGTCGGCGTGGCTGATGCCCATCAGGTATTCCACGTTGTCGAAGATGGGGCGCATCCAGGGGTCGAGCTTCTCTTCCACGGTGCCCGGCAGGTAGCCGATGTCGCGGCCCATGGGGAAGACCGGGCGGCTGACCACAAGCTTGTGGTGGCGGCGCTCCTCGGTGACCTTCTGGAGCCCGGCGGCGATGGCCAGGAGGGTCTTGCCCGTGCCGGCCTTGCCGATCAGGGTGACCAGGGACACGGAGTCGTCCACCAGGGCGTCCAGGGCGAATGCCTGTTCTTTGTTGCGGGGTCGGATGCCCCAGACGTGGTCGATCCGCTCCAGGGGACGGATCACGCCGTGGGTGGCCTCCGGGGAGTCGATGGTAAGGTGTCCCAGAGAGTTCTGGGGGCCCCCGTTGTGGCGAAGCCAGAGGTATTCGTTGGTGTAGAAACCGTGAGGCCGGGAGCCGTTGCTGCTCTGTCCGGAACGACCGGCGGCGAGTTCCTGGAGATCTACCTGGAGCTCTCCGTCGGCGTGGAGCTGGTCGATCCAATCGCCGGGGACGGTGAGCTCGCTGGCGCCGGGATAGAGTTCCTGGACGTCGACGACGTCCTCTTCGGCGAAGTTCTGTGCTTCCAGGCCCAGGACGTCGGCCCGCACCCGGAGGTTCACGTCCTTGGAGATCAGGATGCAGGGGACGTCGGGCTCGGCCCGTTGGACGGCCAGGGCGGCGCTGAGGATCAGGTTGTCCTTCTTGGCGGAGTGGAGAAACTTCGTCTCGTCGTCGGCTTCGGCGAAGGAGACCCGGAGTTCACCTCCGCTGTCCAGGGGGACACCGAGGCCGAGCTTTCCTCGTTCCCGATAGGCGTCGAGGATCCGGCTGACCTCCCGGGCGTTTCGGCCCAGCTCGGAGAGTTCTCGTTTGAAGGTGTCGATCTCCTCGATCACATAGATCGGGATGATGACCCGGTTGTCCCCGAACCGAAAGATGGCTCGGGGATCGTGGAGGAGGACGTTGGTATCGACGACGAAGTTCTTCATGACCGGCTCGCCAGTGAGTGGGTAAACGGGGCTTTCGCGCGCCGATCAGTCGTCGTCATCCTCCTCATCGAGCTCGTAGGTCACGGTCGCCTCGGCGGCCTCGCCACCGACCACGGAGACCGTCACGGGCTCGGCCAGGTAGGTGTCGTCTCCGTCTTCGACGGGCTCCGGGGTGAGGAGGTACTCCCCGGGCTCGAGGTCTGAGAGCTCTCCGGAGGCCGGCAGGGTCTCATCGAAGTCGTCGGGACCGGTGACGGTGATCGTGGCCGAGAGGCCCTCACCGAGGCCCTCGATGGTCACCTCCAGGGAGCCCGGGATGGACTCGTAGGTGACGGTGAACTCCTCTTCGTCGCCGGCGCTCACGGAGAACGAGAAATCGTCGGCGTCGTAGAGGTGATCATCGACGGAGATGGGCTGCACCTGGGCGGTGTAGTTTCCGGGGAAGAGCTGGACCTCGCCGGAGGCGGGGAGGCTCGTGACGGAGCCGTCGTCGTGGAGGAAGTCGATCTCGGGATCGACGCCAGCTGGCAGGCCCGCGGCGTCGATGGTGACCGTCGCCGGGGTGACCTCTTCGTAGGTCACGGTGGTCTGGGTGACCTCACCGCTGGTGATGGAGGCGTTGACGGAGCTGCCGGAGAAGAACTCTCCATCAGCGCTGACGTTGCGGGGCACGATGGTGTAGTCCCCGGGCTCAAGGTCGCTGAGGAGGCCGCTCTGGGGAAGGACGAAGGCCGTTCCTTCGGAGTCGATCACGTCGATGTCGTGGTTGACGCCCGAGGGCAGACCGTCGACCTCCACGAAGAGGCTCCCGGGGGTGGCCTCGTACTCGATGGTGGCCGTCGTGGTGGAGTCCGTGAGGATCTCGATGGTCTTCGAGGGAGCGTTGTAGATCACGCCCTCGTGGGTGATCTCCTGAGGCAGCAGGGTGTAGCTGCCGGGCAGGAGGCCAGCGACCAGCCCGTTCTGGGGCAGGGTGCTGAGGTTGAACTCACCCGTGGGGGTGTAGAGCACCAGGTGGTTGACGCCCGAGGGCAGCCCTTCGACGGAGACGAGCATGTTGCCCGGGACAGGCTCGCACTCGAGCTCCACGGGGATGGACACCTGAGGGGTGACGGGGTCGTTGGTGGTGACCACGATGTTGGTGGTGTAGGTGCCGTCTTCGGCGGGGCAGGTGGCCACGAGGTCGATCTCCAGGCTCTCGCTGCCGGGGATGGATCCGGTCTCGGGGGTGATCTCGAGCCAGCTGGCCGCCGAGCTCACGCCGAACTCCAGGTCGAAGTCGCCGACGTTGGTGAAGAGGAGGGTTTCCTGTACGGATTGGGTGACCCCGAGGGTCCAGGAGAGGTCGTCGGCGCCGGCGATCTCGAGCTCGGGCTCGGCCTGTCGGGGCCCGAAGGTGATCTCCACGGAGAGGTCGAAGCTCCCCGTTGCGCCGGCCTGAACGGCGTCGACCATCAGGAAGTGGGGGCGGGTCTCCTCGACGGTGAAGATCAGGTGTTCCTGACCGGGTCCGAAGGTCGCGTCCTGGCCTTCCACGCACTGAGCGGCGGCGTTGCCGCAGTCCGTGGTGATCCAGATGGCGGCGTCGTAGTCGGAGTGGACCGTGATCTCCATCACGTCATCGCGCCAGCCCTGGAACCCGTAGACCACCTCGGGACCGTCGCCGCGCCACCCGGTGCAGCTCTCGCCACCGGCGGTGGTGGGCTGGTAGGCGTTGGTGTAGCCCGCCAGGCTCCGCTGGGTGTCGTTGAAGGTCAGGTGGGTGCCGTGATCGGTGCCATCGGCGTCGATGTCGAAGGGGCGATGGCAGAAGTCGCCGGGGCGGTCGAGACAGAAGCCGTCTTCGCAGCCGAAGCTGCACTCGGTCTCCACCAGAACCCCGAGGTCACTGCAGGCCCGGGCGGTCTCGCCATCACAGGCGTTGTCGACGGCGGGGTCACACTCGCCAGTGAAGAGCTCCACGTCCATCTCGAAGTCCGCCGAGGAGGAACCCACGGCCTTGACGCCCAGATAGTAGGTGCCGCCCTGAGGAGCGTAGTACTCCAGGGTGTCACCGGAGGTGCCCAGGTGATGGATCTTCTGGCAGGACCCGCTGGAGCATCCCGTCAGGAGGACCATGGCAGCGTTGGCCGAGGTATCCAGGGTGGCTCGGAACCCCCGCAGGGCAGCCAGGTTGAGCTGGTAGAAGGCGTCGGGGCCGCTGTTGGCTCCCGTGAGGTCCTGATCGTCGCCGTCGCAGGTGGTGGGCGAGAAGTTCAGGAATCCGGCGTAGTCGTCGAAGCTGTCGCGGATCACCACGGGCTCGCCGACGGAGAGGTTCAGGGCCAGGGCGTTGTCGCAGAGGTTGTTCGCTCCGCCGACGCCGCCGCAGATGTCTCCGTCGCAGCTTCCGGCGCAGGTTTCGATGGGATCGAGGTCGTTGCCGCTCTCGTTGCACAGGCTGGTGATGCCATCGGAGCAGACCGTGCTGCCTGGCAGGCAGATGCCGTCATCGATAGAGATATCCAGGGTGAAGGAGGAGCTCTCGTTGGCGTTGGTGCTGCTTACCACCAGGTAGTAGGTGCCTGGGTTGGGGAAGTACTCCACGAATGAGGAGCCCGGGAAGCTGGAGGCCGTACAGGCCGAAGTGGTGGGGCCGAAGATGGGGCACTCGTCGAGAAGGTACATCCCCACGTTGGAGGACGGGGTCGAAAGACTGGCCGTCAGGACTTGCTGGGGCTCTTCGATCTCGATCTCGAAGATCGTGTCTCGCCCGGCGGCGTTGGTGCCGGAGCCCAGGCAGGTGGGCCCGGGGTTGCTCAAGGAGTGCTGCTGGCCGGCGAAGGAGCCGGAGTACTGCTCACCGTCGCCGAGGGCGATCGGATCGAGGCACCGGTCCCCGGAGGGGGTCTCGCAGGCACCGTCGACGCAGTCGCCGTCGCATCCGTAGAAGCTGGGGAATTCGCCGGTGGCCGGACAGAAGGCCAGGAGGTTGTCGAAGCACCCCAGGACGGTGGCAGGATCTTCTTCTTCGCAGAGAGGCAGGTCGATATTGATGTCCAACGCGAAGGTGCCGTCGGGGTTGAATTCGTCGTCGATGGCGTGGACCACGAGGAGGATGTCTTCGGCCTCCTCGGCTTGATAGATGAGCTGGCTCGGGTTGCCCTGGTCGGCAGCGGCCAGGCATTGATCGGTGCCGCACCCGGAGCGGACCGAGAGGGCGCCGTCGAGGTTGGTGGTCGCCAGGTTGGCCGTGAGCCGCTCCCCGGCGATCAGGCTGATGGCGAAGTAGGCCGTGGCTCCCTCGTAGCTGGACGCGGTGGAGTCGTCGTCGTCGCAGGACGACGGATCCAGGGGAGCGTCGTCGGCCAGGAAGTTCACGATGCTCTCGGCGTAGGAGCCGCCTTCGGCGACCAGGTCGAGGGCGTCTTCACAGGAGGAGTGATCCAGAGGAGCGCAGTTGACGTCGTCGTCGGCGCAGCCCAGCTCGCAGGAGTGGATCTCGTCGACGGAGGTGCCCGTGGCGGTGCACTGGTCCACGGTGCCGGCGGAGCAGATTAGCTCGTCGGGATCACAGATCCGGGGGAGAAGATGGAAGTCGATGGTCGCCGGGTTCTGGGTGGCGCCGGGGCCGGAGTCGGCGGTGAGGAAGATCGTCTCCACGTCGGCCCCGTCGTTGTGATACCAGAAGGTGTGCAGGTAGTGGGACCCGTCGGGGCCTTCCTCGTAGCCCGTGGGGGACTCGCAGCTGTCGAACTCGCCGTCGGCGTCACAAGAGGAGTACATGTAGAGGGCGCCGTAGGCGGCAGCGGACCGCATCTCGACGATCATGACCTCACCGGCGGGGACCTCGATCTGGAAGGTCACGTCAGCGCCGGTCACCTGGCTGGTCTGGTCCGAGGTGATGCAGCTGGAGCCCGTGGCGGGCTCGTAGGTGTTGGCGAAGAGGGTCCAGTCGATTTCGATGGAGTCGCCGTCGTTGGCCTCCAGGGCCAGGGCGCAGGACTCGCCTTGAGGATCGAGGCAGACCCCGAGTTCGTCGTCGCAGCCCTCGGTGCACTGGATCTCCTGGAGCGCCGTGCCCTCGCTGTTGCAGGCCAAGAGGGTATCGCCGTCGCACTCTCGGGAGTTGGGCTCGCAGAGGATGTTCACGCACTCCACGGTGAGGGTGTTCCGATCGTACTCACAGATCTCAAACTCCGTGCAGGGATCGCAGGCGTCGTCTTCCAGGACGCAGTCCCCTTCGACGCAGAGATGGTCGTCGAGGCAGTCGATGGTGGCCGTACAGACCTCGGCGTTGACGCACTCTCGGTTGGCGGCGTCGCAGACCCCGGGGCGGCCGGCGCAGTCCACGAGGCTGCAGATGAAGGTCTCGGAGACGCAGTTCGACGTCGACGGTCCCTCGTAGCAGTAGGGAGTAGTGCCCGAGCAGTCGTCGTCGGTCTGACAGGGACCTTCGGTCTGATTCTCCGGCTCGGGACACACGTCGTGGACGTCAGGATCACACTCGCAGTCCGGGTCGGTGAAGGGATCGCAGATCTCTTCGCAGTTCTCTGTCTCCGGATCGCATTGGTTCTGATCATTTTGATTCTGATTGTCCACAGGATCCTCGCCGCCGCAGGCCGCGAGGAAGAGGAGGAGAGCTGTGGAGAAGAAAATGGCGAGGCTTTGATGCCATCGTTGAGCCATGAGGATCATCCTGTTGAGACCACTGAAATACGTTCAGGGATAGACCATCGAGTCAGACGTGTCGCGGTTGATCGAGTCTTCGTGGGCCCATGCCTCCCGAAACAGGGCCCGGACCGGCGGTTAGGTTCATCGAAGAGAGGGCGCCCTGTCAAGGAAAGACAGATGACCCTGAGAAAACATGGGGATTCCCCGGTGGTTACCTGCGACACGGTGGGGGGTGTGGGTTGACGCAGAGCGTCACATCTCGGCCTTGCGCTGGCCCATTTCGGTCACTATAAGGTCCAAGAAACCTGGGTTGAGAGACGAAGGAGGCGGTCGTGGACCTGTTTGAGTATGCCGGAGAGCTGGACTACGGAGAGATTCACCTGAAGCGGGACGCCGAGACCGGCCTTCAGGCGATCGTAGCGATCCACAACCTGAAGCTGGGCCCTGCGATCGGCGGATGTCGGTTCATCGAGTACGGGTCGAGCGACGAGGCCCTTCAGGACGCCCTGCGGTTGGCTCGAGGGATGACGTATAAGGCGGCGATCAGCGGTCTGCCCCATGGAGGAGGCAAGGCGGTGATCATGCGGCCGGCGAACCTGACCGACCAAGGTCGAGAGCGCCTCTTCGCCGTCTACGGCCAGTTCGTCGACAGCCTGGGCGGCAACTACATCACCTGTGAAGACAGCGGGACCTCCGTGGACGATATGAACATCGTCCACGATCAGACTGAACATGTCCTGGGGTTCGATCCCGACAAGGGGAGCTCCGGCGACCCGTCGCCGTTCACGGCCTACGGGGTGCGGCGGGGGATCGAGGCGGCGGTGAAGTTCCGCTGGGATCGAGAGGATCTGGAGGGGCTGACCGTGGCCGTCCAGGGGGTGGGCTCCGTGGGCCATCATCTGGCCCGGGAACTCGGGCAGTTGGGCGCCAGCCTGGTGGTCACCGACATCGACGAGGACGCCGTGACCCGGGTCGTAGACGAGCTGGGTGCCCGGGCGGTGGGCGTCGATGAGATCTATGGGGTGGAGTGCGACATCTTCGCCCCCTGCGCCCTCGGAGGGGCGATCAACGATCAGACGCTCCCCCAGTTGACCTGTGAGATCGTCGCCGGGGCCGCCAACAACCAGCTCCTCGAGGCGCGCCATGGCGTGGCCCTGATGGAGCGGGAGATCCTCTACGCACCGGACTACGCGATCAACGCCGGGGGCCTGATCAACGTGGCCCAGGAGTTCGTCGGCTACGATCCCGACGCCGCTCGGGCGAAGACCTCCGAGATCTACGACACCATGTGGGAGATCTACGAGCGGGCTCAACGAGAGTCCGTGCCCACACATATGGTGGCCGATCGGATCGTGGAAGAGATCGTGTTCGGTCGTATCTTGCACTAGGGCTGGGGGCACCCGGTTGCCGCCAGACCGAGGCCGAGAAGGGCGTTTTTTTGAGGGCCGGGACACCGACGCCCCTTGACCGCGGTGCCGCGTCCGTGGAACGTGACCTACGTGAAGGTGGTGTGGTGATTCAGAGAAGGTTTGTGAATGGCGACGACCGTGCTGTGCACGCGATGTGGGACCCGGAACCGAGCAGCCCTGGGCCATTGTCGTCGGTGTAAGGCACCTCTGTCAGGGAGAAGCCTGGCCGGGGGGGCGACCATGCGCGGCACCCCCACCAAGGAGCTGATCGACGAGCGGTGGGCTCTCACGGGCCCGGCCCCGGGGATGGACGTGGGGTGGTTTCTGGGAGAAGACATCGCCACCGGGCAAGAGGTGCTCCTGCGACCCCTGAAGCGGATCCAGCTGGAGACGAGCCGATCTCATAAGGTGAAGTTGGCTCGTCGGCGCCAGGAGGTGGCCGCCCCGGGGCTCTTGTCGATGTTCGCCATCAGCGAGGGGGAGCACCGGGTGATCCTGGTCAGCTCCATTGATGACGGGGAGTCCCTGGGGGATGTGCTGCGGCGCTCCATGGGGTTGCCCCTGCCCGTGGTGCTCCACTTCTTTGAGCGCCTCCTCGGTGGGGTCTGTGCCCTCCACGAGCACGCGTTAAGCCATGGGGGGGTGGGCCCCGGGGCGGTGTGGGTCAGCTCTGAGGGGCCATCGGGGGTGCCCGAGCCGGCGTTGGGAGGGGGCGTGGGGGACTATCACGAGGAGCTGGTGGCCGAGGACTTCCGGGGCCTGGCGAGGCTCCTGGGGGCGATGTTCATCGGTCAGGAGCATCAGGTCTACCAGACCGCCGCCGAGGCGATCGGGGCAGCCCTGGAGCGGGTCGCCGCGCGCCATGGGGGCGAGATCGCCGAGGGAATCCAGGGGATCTTCAACATCCTGGTCCGGAGCGGAGAGCGCAGCGTCGAGAAGCGCCGATCCGTGTCTGAGGCGGTCGGGCGGTTGAGCCCCGCCGATGACGAGCGGATGGTCCCCGTGGCCCGCGGCCCCTTTCATCGGGGGAGCGAGCGCACCGACCGGCATAGCCGCCCCGAGGAGCGCCCGTCGGCGATGGTCGACGTGGGGGCGTTCTTCATCGATCGAACCCCGGTGACGGTGAGGAAGTTTCGGCGGTACCTGCAGGCCACCGGGCAGGAGGCCGACGAGGAGTGGGAGCAGGCCAACAGCCTCGGGGAAGAGCACCCCGTGGTCTACGTCACCTGGGCGGAGGCCCAGGGGTACGCGCGGTGGGCGGGCAAGCGGTTGCCCACCGAGGCGGAGTGGGAGAAGGCCGCCCGAGGACCTGACGGGCGGACCTACCCGTGGGGGGATGAAGCCCCGTCGACGCGGCTGGCCTGGTATGGGGGCAAGAGCGGCCCCGTGGAGGTGGGACGATTCCGGGAGGCTCAGAGTGTCTATGGCGTCCTCGATATGGCGGGCAACGTCTTTGAGTGGGTGTCCGATTGGTTTGCCGCCGACTACTACGAGCAGGCGCCGCTCTCCGATCCCAAGGGGCCCTTTCAGGGGACGGCCAAGGTGTTACGGGGAGGGTCCTTCGCCCACCCCGAGTTTGCGCTCCGCTGTGCTACTCGGGGTCGCTACGATCCCGTGGCCCGGCGGACGAACCATTCCTTCCGGTGCGTGTGGTCCTTGAGATAGCCCGGACAAACTCACATGAGGAGAGGGGCGATGACCGAGTCGCGACGATGGGTGGTGCTGAAGTTCGGTGGGACCAGTGTGTCCAGCCGAGAGAATTGGGGAAAGATACAGGCCCGTATCGAGGAGATACAACGGGAGGAGGAGGCCACGGTGGTGGTGGTCTGCTCGGCGCTCAGCGGGATCTCCGACGCCCTGCAAGGGGTGATCGATGAGGCCCCTCGAGGGAGCGTCGAGGATCGGGTCGAGGCGATTCGCGCCCGCCATCAGGAGATGGGGGAGTCACTTGGGGTAGAGGCCGCGCAGATCCTGGAGGGGGAGCTTCAGACCCTGGAGCGCCTGGCCCAGGGGGCCTCGCTGGTGGGTGAGGTCAGCCCCGGGGTGCAGGCCCGGATCATGGCTCTCGGGGAGTTGATGAGCACTCGCCTGGGGGCAGCGTTCTTGCAGAGCCAGGGCCTGGCGCTGCGCTGGGAGGACGCCCGTACTCTCCTGACGGCCAGCGACGAATCCACTCGTCAGGAGGCCCGGCGATTCTTGTCGGCCACCTGTGACGTCGACGATGATCCCGGGTTGCGGGAAAAGCTCAGCGGCGCGGAGGTGGTGCTCACCCAGGGGTTCATCGCCGCCGACGACCGGGGCCGCACGGTGCTTTTGGGCCGGGGGGGATCGGATACCTCGGCGGCCTACTTCGCGGCTCGCCTGGGAGCGGAGCGCCTGGAGATCTGGACCGACGTGCCCGGGATGTTCACCGCCAACCCCCGGCAGGTCGGCTCGGCCCGGCTCTTGCGGCGCCTGGACTACGATGAGGCCCAGGAGCTCGCCACCATGGGCGCCAAGGTCCTCCACCCCCGGTGTCTGCCGGCGGTGAGGAGTCGATCCATTCCGTTGCATCTCCGGTGTACGCCCCGTCCGGAGCTGGAGGGCACGGTGATCTCGGGGCGAGTGGATCAGGCCGCCCAGGTCAAGGCCATCTCGGCCAAGAAAGGGGTGACCACGGTGTCCATGGCCACTCTCGGGATGTGGCAGCAGGTGGGGTTCTTGGCTGACGCCTTTCAGATCTTCAAGGCTCGGGGGCTCTCCGTGGATCTCGTGGCTACCTCGGAGTCCAACGTGACGGTCACCCTCGATCCATTGGCCAACGCCCTGGAGCCCGAGGTGCTGGCGGCGCTGAAGGCCGATCTGGACGAGGTGTGTACGGCCCGGATCACCCCGGGGTGTGCCGTGGTCAGCCTGGTGGGCCGGCAGATCCGGTCGATCCTCTCTCGGCTGGCGCCGACCCTGAAGGTCTTCGAGGAGCATCAGGTCCATCTGGTCTCCCAGGCCGCCAGCGATCTGAACCTGTCCCTTGTGGTCGACGAAGAACAGGCCGATCGATTGGTGAAGAAGCTCCACGGGGAGCTCTTCGATGAGGTGGGCGAGGACCCCCTCTTCGGGCCCCGGTGGAACGATCTGGTGGCCCCTCGAACTCAAAAGCCCAGGGAAGAGCCCTGGTGGGTCGCCCGGCGCCAGGAGCTGGTCTCGCTGGCAGCCGACGGGGGAGCACTCTACGCCTACGACGAGGCGACGCTCAGGCGGCAGGCCCGGGCGCTCTTGGGGATGAGCGCCGTCAACCGGGTGTTCTACGCGATGAAGGCCAATCCTCACAGGGGGATCCTGGCGCTCTTTGAGGCGATGGGTCTTGGATTTGAGTGCGTGTCCCCGGGGGAGCTTCGTCGGGTGAGGGAGTGTTTCCCCGATCTCGACGGGGGACGCCTGCTCTTCACGCCGAACTTCGCCGGGGCTGAGGAGTATCGCCAGGGCTACCAGCTGGGGGCCATGGTCACCCTGGATAACCTCTTTCCCTTGCAAGAGTGGGGCGAGATCTTCGCCGGTCAGGAGGTGCTGGTGCGGGTCGACCCAGGCCAGGGTCGGGGCCACCACCGGTACGTACGGACCGCCGGGCCCCGATCGAAGTTCGGGGTCTCTCCGGAGGAGCTCCCCGAACTGGCCGAGCTTGCGGCCCGACAGGGCGCGACGGTCGTGGGGCTTCACGCCCACGTGGGCAGTGGGGTCCTGAGGCCCGGGACCTGGACGGACACGGCGGTCTTCCTGGAGCAGTGTCGGGAGCTCTTCCCCGAGGTGGGGGCCCTGAACCTCGGGGGGGGGCTGGGGGTCGTGGAGCGTCGGGGACAGTCGGCCCTGGATCTCGACGGCGTCGACCGTGCGCTTCAGGCCTTCAAGGAGGCTCACCCCGATCTGGAGCTCTGGATGGAGCCGGGGCGGTTTTTGGTCAGCGAAGCCGGGGTGCTCCTGGCCAAAGTGACTCAGACCAAGACCAAGGGAGACGTGCGGTATGTGGGGGTGGAGACGGGGATGAACACCCTGATCCGGCCCGCCCTCTACGGCGCCCATCACGGGATCGTCAATTTGACAAAGTGGGGACGGGAACCAGATCACCTCTACGAGGTGGTAGGGCCCATCTGCGAGAGCGGCGACGTCCTGGGTCACGCCCGACGCCTCCCCGAGACCGGGACCGGCGACGTGTTGCTGATTCAGAACGCCGGCGCCTACGGTCGGGCCATGAGTTCGGAGTACAACCTTCGGTTGCCCGCCGACGAGGTGCTCTTGGCCACTGAGGAGTGAAAATTGGAAGACCGGCGTGCTTTCGTGGGTTGAGGTTTCGTGTTAAGGACGTCGGGCGTGAGTGAGGTGTTCTGCAACGCAGGTCGAGTGGAGTTGGTGTCATGATACCTTTGAGTCGGGCGCTGGAGTCGTCCATCGGGCGCAAGTTTGTGATGTCTATCTCGGGCATCGCGCTTGTGCTCTTCGTGATTGTTCACCTGTTGGGGAACCTAACCCTCTTGGTCCCCGACGGTGGGGTAGCGTTCAATAAGTACGCCGCCGCGTTCGAGGATCTGGGGCCGTTCCTCTACGTGATCGAGATGGGGCTCCTGGCGGTGATCCTGATTCACATCTTCTGGGGTGTGACGGTCACGTTGAAGAATCGCGCTGCTCGAAAGAAAGCCTACAAGGAGGGCATCAAGACCAAGGGGGGGCCGAGCAATATGACCCTCCTGTCGGCGAATATGATCTTCTCCGGCATCTTTCTGGGGATCTTCATCGTGGTCCACCTCTGGCATTTCCGAGTGCGGAAGGTCACGGAGGCCGGCAAGATCTACGTGGAAGGCCAGGAGATGACCAACCTCTACGGATTGGTGGTGGAGGCTTTCCAGCATCCCGGCTGGGTCGCGTTCTACATGGCCGCCGGCTTGGTCCTGGGGTTCCACCTACGCCACGGGTTCTGGAGCGCCTTCCAGTCCGTGGGAGCGATGAAGCCCGAGTGGTCGGGAGCGATCAACGCCATCGGGATGTTCATCGCCGTGCTGCTGGCCATCGGATTTCTGGGAATTCCGCTCTATCTGTTCCTGATGTAGTCAAGGGAGTTTGAAGATGTCGAAGTTGGACTCGAGAGTACCCGAGGGGCCCCTGCAGGAGAAATGGGTCAACCGGCTCCATGAGATCAAGCTGGTCGCCCCGAACAACAAGAAGGGCATCTCCGTGATCGTCGTGGGGACCGGCCTGGCCGGTGCGTCAGCGGCGGCATCCCTGGGAGAGATGGGCTACAAGGTCAAAGCCTTCTGCATTCAGGACTCCCCACGGCGGGCCCACTCCATCGCGGCCCAGGGCGGGATCAACGCCGCCAAGAACTACCCCAACGATGGGGACAGCGTCTGGCGGCTCTTCTACGACACCATCAAGGGCGGCGACTTCCGAAGCCGGGAGGCCAACGTCTACCGGCTCGCGCAGGTGAGTAATAATATCATCGACCAGGCCGTGGCTCAGGGAGTCCCCTTCGCTCGGGAGTACGGCGGCGAGCTCGCCAACCGGTCCTTCGGCGGCGCTCAGGTGTCGCGGACCTTCTACGCTCGCGGTCAGACGGGGCAGCAGCTCCTGCTGGGAGCCTATCAGGCGCTGATGCGGCAGGCCGACGAGGGCAGCGTCGAGATTCTGCCTCGCCGAGAGATGCTCGATCTGGTTCTGGTGGATGGCAAGGCCCGAGGGATCATCGTCCGGAACCTGAAGACCGGTGATCTCGAGCGCCACGAAGCCGAAGCGGTGGTGCTCTGCACCGGCGGCTACGGGCGGACCTACTTCCTGTCGACGAACGCGTTCAACTCCAACGCGACAGCGGCCTGGCGGTGTCATCGCCGGGGCGCTTACTTCGCCAACCCCTGCTACGTGCAGATTCACCCCACCTGCATCCCCCAGAAGGGGGACTACCAGTCCAAGCTCACCCTGATGAGCGAGAGTCTGCGAAACGATGGGCGGGTCTGGGTGCCGAAGAAGAAAGAGGACGCCAAGAAGGACCCCAAGGACATCGCCGAGAGCGAGCGGGACTACTACCTGGAGCGCAAGTATCCGAGCTTCGGGAACCTCGTGCCTCGCGACGTGGCCTCTCGAAACGCCAAATACGTCTGCGACGAGGGGCGCGGCGTGCCCCCGACGGGGCGGGCGGTGTACCTCGACTTCGCTGACGCCATCGACGAGCAGGGCGAGGATACGATCCGGGACAAGTACGGGAACCTCTTCCACATGTATCACAAGATCACCGACGAGGATCCCTACAAGGTCCCGATGCGGATCTACCCTGCCGTCCATTACACCATGGGTGGTCTGTGGGTGGACTACGAGCTGATGAGCAATATCCCGGGACTCTTCGTGGCCGGGGAGGCCAACTTCTCGGACCACGGGGCCAACCGGCTTGGAGCCAGCGCCCTGATGCAGGGGTTGGCCGACGGGTACTTCGTGGTGCCCTATACGATCGGCAACTACCTGGCGAACTACGATATCCCCGAAGCGACCACGGAACACGACGCCTTCGCGGCCGCCGAGAATGAGGTCGAAGAGGGGGTCAAGAAGCTCCTGAAGAGCGATGGCAAGCGGACCGTGATCGATATCTACAAGGACCTCGGAGACGTGATGTACGACGAGGTCGGGATGAGCCGCACCAAGGAAGGGCTCGCCAAGGCTCGGGAGAAGATCGTGGCCCTTCGCGAAGAGTTCCACGCCGGCGTGAAGGTCTCCGGGGACGACGGGTTCAATAAGATGCTCGAGGTCGCAGGCCGGGTCGCCGACTTCCTGGAGCTCGCCGAGCTGATGGCCGTCGACGCCTCAGAGCGCGAGGAGTCTTGCGGTGGTCACTTCCGTGAAGAGTATCAGACCGACGAGGGTGAAGCCCTGCGGGATGACGAGAACTTCAGCCATGTGGCCGCCTGGGAGTACAATAAGGGCGGCGACCCCGTGAAGCACAAGGAAGAGCTGGTTTTCGAGAACGTGACCCCGTCGACGCGAAGCTATAAGTAAACGTCAGTGATCGTCGGACCGTGAAGGAGTAGTGGTATGGCGCAGGAATCGATGACAGTACACTTGAAGGTCTGGCGCCAGTCCGGGCCGGAGGACGAAGGGGAGTTTCGGACCTACACCCAGGAAGACGTCAACCCCGACATGTCCTTCCTGGAGCTCTTGGACGTGATCAACGAAGACCTGATCAAGTCTGGCGAGGATCCCATCGAGTTCGACAGCGACTGCCGAGAGGGGATCTGCGGGACCTGTGGGTGTGTAGTCAACGGCCAGGCCCATGGTCCGGAGCGGGGCACCACGGTGTGTCAGCTTCATATGCGGGTGTTCCGCCATGGGGAGACCATCGTGGTCGAGCCCTGGCGAGCCGACGGCTTCCCGGTGATCAAGGACCTGGTGGTCGATCGGACCGCCCTGGACCGAATCATCGCTGCCGGCGGATACGTGTCGGTGAAGACCGGGCCGAAGCCCGACGCCAACTCTCTGAAGATCCCCAAGCCCCGGGCCGACGCCGCCTTCGATGCCGCGGCCTGTATCGGGTGCGGCGCCTGCGTGGCGGCCTGCCCGAACGCCTCAGCGTCGCTCTTCACAGGCGCTAAGATCAGCCACCTGGCCATGCTGCCTCAGGGCAAGGCGGAGTCCACTCGGCGTGCGAAACGAATGGTGGAGCAGATGGACGAGGAAGGCTTCGGAGCCTGCTCAAATATCGGCGAGTGTGAGGCGGCCTGTCCGAAGGAGATCTCCATCGACGTGATCGCCCGGATGCGGCGGGAGTATCTGAAGTCGATGTTCACGAGCCACTGATCCGTTAGGTCAAGCGACTCGAATCGTCACGTCTCCCAGGTAGGCCGTGAGTTCTTCCACGGTTTCCGGGGTACCGGCCACCAGCGAGAAGTCTCCCCCACCAGCACCGGAGGGTTTGACCACGACACCGTCGGGAGCGGTGAGCTCCCGCAGCCGCCGGTGGGCGTCGGTCACGATCGGTAGATCGCAGACACTGCCCAGGGCCTCCATGGCGCTGTCGGCGGCCTGGAAGGCGTCGATCACCCCCCGGGCGGAGCCCTCTTGCAGGGCACGGTGTCCCTGGACGGCACAATCGGAGAGGGTCTGCATCAGGTGCGCGACCTCGGAGTGATGGGTCGACAGGGCCTGCATGACTCCCCGAATGAACGAGGTGGATCGGGCCGGCGCTCCGGTCCAGGTCGCGACGATGGCGAGTTCCGGTGGGAACGGGAGGTCCGGCTCGATGAGCGCGTGCTCCGTGGTCACTGAGAACTCGAGCCGAGGTGGGTGGAGGATGTCGACGAAGCCCGGGGAGGGGCTCCGGAGTTGGTAGAGGAGGGTGGAGCTGAAGGCCGAGGCGGCGATGTCGGCGCCGGAGCCCCGACCGCCCTGGAGCCGCAGGTGGGCCTCCATGGCGATGTCGAAGACCTGACGGTCCTCGAGCGCCGGCCCCAGAGCCCGAACCAGGGCGACCGTGGAGGCCGCCGAGGACCCGAGCCCGAGCTTCTCGCCGTCGTGGTAGAGGTCGGTGACGTCCAAGAGGAGGGCGTCGATGTTTGGTGACGTGCCCAGGGACTCCCGGAAGACCTCGGCGACGAGCTCTGGGAGCCTCCGAGGCTCAGCGAAGCGGGCACCCCGGACCCGATACCCCTGCTTCCTCTGGGGCAGGGCCTCGGCTCGTACGGCCCGATCCGTGGCGGCGACGACGGCGGCGCCGCCGGCGAGCACGGAGTACTCCCCGAAGAGAAAGAGCTTTCCAGGGGCCCTGGCGAGGGTCACGGCAGGGTCTCGGCCTCGAGGGAGAAGAATTCGAAGGTGAGCTCTTCGCCGTCGACGCCGATCTGGACCTCTCCGCCTTCTTCGAGGGCTCCGAAGAGGATCTCTTCGGCCAGGGGCCGCTTGACCTTCTCCTGGATCAGGCGAGCCAGGGGCCGGGCGCCGAGGGTCTCGTCGTAGCCCCGCTCGGCCAGCCAGTTGCGGGCGTCGTCGTCGAGGGTGATCTCGATGCGGCGGTCAGCGAGCTGGAGCTCGAGCTCGTCGATGAACTTGTCCACCACCCGGAGGATCACCGTCGGGGGGAGGGGCTGGAAGACGACGATGTCATCGAGGCGGTTGCGGAATTCCGGGGCGAAGGTCTTCTCCAGGGCCTTGGAGGCCCGGGAGACGTCGATGCCCCGGTTGAAGCCGACCACGTTGCGGGCCATCTCCTGGGCTCCGGCGTTGGAGGTCATGATGAGGATCACGTTGCGGAAGTCCGCCTCGCGGCCGTTGTTGTCGGTGAGCTTGGCGTTGTCCATGACCTGCAGGAGGACGTTGAAGATGTCCGGGTGGGCCTTCTCGATCTCGTCGAGGAGAAGCACACAATGGGGGTGCTTGCGGATCTCTTCGGTGAGCAGGCCCCCCTGGTCGTAGCCGACATATCCGGGAGGGGCGCCGATCAGGCGGCTGACGGCGTGACGCTCCATGTACTCCGACATATCGAACCGCAGAAAGTGGATCCCCATAACCCTGGCGAGCTGTCGGGCCACCTCGGTCTTTCCGACGCCCGTGGGGCCGGCGAAGACGAAGCTACCGACAGGCTTGTCGGGGCGAGTCAGGCCGGCCCGGTTCATCTTCACGGCGGTGACCACGGCCTCGATGGCGGCGTCCTGGCCGTAGACCTGGTCTTTGAGCTCCGAGAGGAGGTGGTGGAGGCGGTCCTTCTCGGAGCCCTGGACCTTCAGCTGAGGGATTCGGGCGATGGAGGAGACCACCTCCTCGATGTGGTCCACGTCGATGAGGTTGGTGTCGTAGTGGTCTCGATGGACCCGGCGGCGGGCGCCGGCCTCGTCGATCACGTCGATGGCCTTGTCCGGTAGAGCCCGCTCGGTGATGTGCTTGCTGGCCAGCTCGGCGGCGGCGTCGATGGCGTCCGCCGAGTAGGTCACGTCGTGGAAGTCCTCGTAGTACTTCTGGAGGCCCCGGAGGATCTCCTGGGTCTCCTCCAGGGTGGGCTCGATGATATCGATCTTCTGGAACCGACGGGCCAGGGCACGGTCCCGATCAAAGGACTTGCGGAACTCCTCGTGGGTCGTGGAGCCGATGCACCGCAGGGAGCCGTCAGCCAGGGCCGGCTTGAGGATGTTCGAGGCGTCCATGGTGGATCCGCTGGTGGCGCCGGCGCCGACGATGGTGTGGATCTCGTCGATGAAGAGGATCGAGTTGGGGCGCTTTCGCAACGCCGAGATCACCGCTTTGAGGCGCTGCTCGAACTGCCCCCGGAACTTGGTCCCCGCCAGGAGCCCGCCCATGTCGAGCGACCAGATTCGGGCCTCTTTGAGGACTGCCGGGACCTCCCCGTGGGCGATCTTGCGGGCCAGCCCCTCGGCGACGGCGGTCTTCCCGACCCCGGGCTCGCCGACGAAGATGGGGTTGTTCTTTCGCCGGCGGCATAAGACCTGCACGGTCCGTTCGATCTCGGCGTCGCGGCCGATCAGGGGGTCGATATGCCCGGCCAGGGCTCGCTCCACCAGGTCGGTGCAGTAGGTCTCCAGAGGGTTCTGGGAGCCGTCCTCGTCTTCCTCGTCGAGGCCTGTGGGGCCCTCGTCCCACCCGTCATCGGGGAACGACGAGATCTCGTCGTCGTCCACCTTGGAGACCCCGTGGCTGATGTAGGAGACCACGTCCAGGCGGGTGACCCCCTGGCCCTCCAGGAAGTACACGGCGTGGCTGTCGGGCTCGCTGAAGAGGGCCACCAACACGTTGCCCCCGTCGACCTCGGTCTTGCCCGAGGACCGCACGTGCATGATCGCCCGCTGCATCACCCGCTGAAAGGCCACGGTCTGCACCGGCTCGGCCGTGGCGTCGTCGGGGAGCCGCTCCACCTGGTCGTCGAGGAAGGCGTCCAGGTCGGAGGTCAACTGCTCCACGTCGGCCCCACAATGGCGCAAGATCGTCCGAGTGGTCTCGTCGAAACACAACACGTACAACAGGTGCTCCAGCGTCAAGTACTCGTGGCGCCGTTGTTTGGCCTCACGGACAGCAGCGTAGAGCGCGATTTCGAGATCTTTTTGAATCATGGGCTGTGCTCCGGCGACAAACTCGCCTCATTCGGGTTCCATAGTCACCAGGAGGGGATGCCCCTCCTGGCGGGCGCGCTCGATGGTGGCGGCGACCTTGGTCTCGGCGATGGCTCGGGGGTAGACCCCGGCGACGCCCCATCCTTTCTGGTGGACCCGGAGCATGATCTGCGCTGCTTCGGCGGGCCCTTTGTGGAAGATCGACTCCAAGACCTGGACGACAAACTCCATGGTCGTGTAGTCATCGTTATGAAAGATCACCTTGAATAAGCGGGGTTTCTTGACCTTGGGCTTCGGTTTGGTGACGACCTCCGTGTCTCGTTCGTGTTGACTCACGTCATATCTCCCGGCGAGAACATCGGTCAGTATCATGAAGACCGGTGAGACATATCAGAGAACCTAAGCGCCGAAGAACCGATCCCAAGCGGGTCCCGCACACCGAACCCAGCCACTTCCCAAACCGTTGTGATGGAGAACTTATGCCGACGATGCCCATGGACGATCCCTATGATTGGTTCCGATTGTGGTTTGACGAAGCCCTGGCCAGCGACGAGATCGAGCCCACCGCGATGGGTCTCGCCACGGTCAGCCCCGACGGGGCTCCGACCACCCGCATTGTGTTGTTGAAGGCCCACGACCGCAAGGGGTTTGTGTTCTACACCAACCTCCTCAGCGAGAAGGGCCAACACCTGGAGCATACCCCTGAGGCGGCCTTGAACTTCTGGTGGAAGACTCTGGGCCGTCAGGTCCGGATCGACGGGGCCGTAGAGCCCGTCACCGACGCCGAGGCTGACGCCTACTTCGCCAGCCGTCCCCGGGAGTCCCAGCTCGGGGCCTGGGCCTCCCACCAGAGCGCTCCCTTGCTGAGCCGGGACGTGTTGGAGGACCGGTGGATCGCTGCCCGAGAGCAGTTCGAGGGAGGGCCCGTGCCCCGCCCCGACTTCTGGTCCGGGTTCCGGGTGATCCCCCGACGGATCGAGTTCTGGCGGCTCGGGGACCATCGCCTCCACGACCGGTGGCGGTTTCTCGCCGTCGGCCCCGGATGGGAGCGGCATCGGCTCTATCCGTAGGGCCGGGCGGCGTGGGACTGGCGACGTCCCGACCGAGGGAACTCGATCACACCCCGGAACCGCGTCGGTGTTGACCCCGACGAGGCTCGGATCTAGGTTGGGGGCCGGCGTTGGAGTACCATAATTCCGGAGATGGTGGAGATGGCTACGGCGAAGGGCAGTTATATGAAGGAGGCTCTGGGCCTCCTGGCGGCGACGATCCCCATGCTGCTGACCCGGCTGGCGGTCTACGCGGTGTTCTTCTTCATCGCCTTGATGTGGTTCGGGTTCTGGGGCGGTCTGGGGCTCTTCCTCGGGGCCGTGCTGGAGTCCGGGATGGGGGTGTTGATCTGTTTCATCATCGCCATCGGCTTCGGGTGGCCCATGTGGCGGCTGGCCCGGCGATATGTGCTCTACATGGTCAAAGCCCCTCATGTGGCGGCCATGACGGAGGTGATGCTGGGGCGAGACGTCCCGAAAGGACCGGGGCAATTCGCCTACGGCAAGAAGATCATCGAGACCTATTTTAAGGACGTCACCGTCCTGTGGCTCGTCCACGAGGCCGTGGACGCCGCCGTGCGGTCTCTGAGCCGTCGGATCAGCCGGCTGACCCGGTGGTTGCCCCAGAGTATGCAGAAGCTGCGGCAGATCATCCTGACCATCATTCGGCGGGCGGCGAGCTACGTGGACGACGCGATCCTCTCCTACGCCATCGCCCAGCGGAACCCCAACGCCTACGACGGGGCCGTCCAGGGGCTGATTCTCTACGCTCAGAACACCAAGGCCATCGTGATCACGGCGGCCAAGATCTACGTGATCGGCAAGGTCTTCAATCTCCTGCTCCTGGTGATGTTCATGGTGCCGGGACTGCTCTTCACCGCCATGGTGGGCCGGTCCATGGACGGCTACGGAGAGCTCCTGGTTCTCTTCGGGGCGGCCATGGCCTTCCTCTTGGCCCGGTTCATCGAGCTCGCCATCTTCGAGCCCTTCGCCCTGGCCTACACGATGGTCACCTACCGCCGGGAGACCGAAGGCCAGGTGCCCGATCCGGAGTGGGAGGCGAAGCTGAAGCCGATCCACAAGAAGGTGGGTCGCCTCTTCGCGGCCCGGGATGAGAAGGCCGAAGAGTTGCGGCAGGCCGGGGTCAAGCCGGGCGACAAGATCGCCCTGCCCCCGATGGCGTAAGCCTCTCGGCGCCAGGACGATGAAATGAGAGGGCCTGGCCGCCTGTTGTGGCCAGGCCTGCAGAAGACGATTGGTACTGAAAGCCCTACTGAAAGCGACAAGGAGCGAACGTGAAACCGAGCAAGCGAATCTTCGTGGTCGGCGGCGATCTGACGACCTTCATCGGGAAGATGCACCCCGACTTCATCTGGAAGAAGCACCCCGACTTTGGGAAGCGGGAAAACCCCACGCTGGAGGAGTATCTGACGGCGGCGATTCGGGGAGCCTTGGCGAAGACCGGGGTGAGCGCTGCCGAGATCGACCGTGGGTTCATCGGCAACTTCGCCGGCGAACTCTTCAGCAATCAGGGCCACCTGGGGGCGATGGCCGTCCGGGCCGACGAGGCCCTGGAAGGCACCCCTTTCGCTCGTCTGGAAGGGGCCTGCGCGTCCGGTGGTCTGGCCGTGGTGGCTGCCGTCGACGCCCTCCACGCTGGCAGCGACGTGGTGCTCGCCGCAGGCGCCGAGGTACAGACCACGGTGAGCGCTCGCGACGGCGCGGGGTTTTTGGCCCGGGCCGCCCACTGGGAGGAAGAGCGGGAGATCGACGACTTCACCTTCCCGGCGATGTTCGCCCGGCGGGCGATGCACTACAAGAGCGCCTACGGCGTGACTGACGAAGACATCGCCCACGTCACGGTGAAGGCCTACCAGAATGCCAATAAGAACCCTCACGCCCACATGCGAGAGGTGAGCTGGGATCTGGAGACCGCCGCCGTGGCCGGTGACCGCAACCCGGCGTTCTTGCGCAACGAAGAGCTGAAGCCCCACCTGAAGGTCTCCGATTGCTCCCAGGTCAGCGACGGCGGCGCCGCGGTGATCCTGGCCACCGAAGAGGGCCTGAAGCGGCTCGGGATCTCGGAGTCCGACTGTGTGGAGCTCGTCAGTTACGGCCAGGCCACGGGCGGCCTGGGTCGGGTGGAGAACTTCACGGAGCTTTCGACGACCAAGAAGGCCGCCCAGGTGGCCTACGAGGACGCCGGGGTGACCCCTCAGGAGGTGGACGTCGCCGAGGTCCATGACTGCTTCGCCGTCACGGAGTGCCTGATGGTGGAGGCCCTGGGCTTCGCCGAGCCCGGCCAAGGCGCCGACCTCGCCAGGTCGGGAGCCACGGGCCTGAAGGGTTCGATCCCGGTGAATACCGGCGGCGGGCTCCTGGCCTTCGGCCACCCGGTGGGAGCCACCGGGGTCAAGCAGGTGCTGGAGGTCTACCGCCAGATGAAAGGTCAGTGCGGCGACTACCAGCTTGCCGACGTGCCCAAGGTGGGGATCACCGCCAATATGGGTGGCGATGACCGAACCTCGGTGTGCATGATCTTCAAGAACCTCTGAAGCTCTTCAAAAGTTTCTCGGCGTGGGCGTGGGCACCAGGGGTGTCCACGTCCTGCCAGAGGTAGGAGCCGATGTCCCAGAACCGGAAGGCACCTTCCTCGTGGAGACGCCGGACGGCGTCGGAGGTAGAGCAATCCCCGCGGGCCTCTTTTTCTGCGACCAGGGCGTCGACGAACCCCTGATCGCAGAAGAAGAGGCCCACGTCGATGGCTTCGAAGTCCTCCAGCGCTTTGCTGATATCGAAAGATGGGGTGAGACGGACCTTGGTGGCGTCGGGCATGTCGTAGATGGTGTCGAGCTTTCGGTCGACGAAGAGCGCCCCCTGCCATCGGGGATCTCTCTCGGCGGGGAATCGGGCGGCCAGCTCATCGAAGAGGGCCGGATCGAAGAGGTGATCGCTCATGGTGAGCCAGAACGGGGTGTCTCCAAGGCTGTCGGCGCCGGCCAGGACGCTGAGCCCGTTCTGGCCATCGAAGGCCTCGTTGCGGGCCGGCCGCAGGGTCATTCCCGGGGGAGTGACGGAGTTGGCGAGGGCTCGTTCCAGGGGCTCGGCGTCGAATCCGGTGACGACGACCAGATCGGTGACCCCCAGGCGGTGGAAGTTGTCGATATGGAAGTCCAAGAGTCGCCGATCGCCGACGGTGGTCAGGAGCTTGTGGCCTTCATCAGGGCTCAGTCGGCTGCCGTAGCCAGCGGCGAGGATCACGGCACGAGTACAGATCACGGGGTCTCCAGGGAATCAAACCGGCGAGGGTCTTTGTTTTCATCGGTGGAACGGGTACTATGATCGAGGCGACGGAATCAACCGGTGGCGACAATTCCATCGAGGGAGAAGGCGATGAAAGACTCGGAGATGAAAGCACCGTCCATCCTTGGGGAGTGGATGCTGTGGTGGCTGTTGACAGCGTTCCTCGCCTGCATGGGCGTGATGGTCATGGCAGCGGCCTCCCAGATCTGGGGGTGGTCGGAGACGGAGCGGATCGCCGGCTGTCTGGTCGCCGTGGTATTGAGCGGCGCCTGGGGCGTTTGGGGTGCCATGATTTGGACCCGGAGCCGAACCCTGCGGGTGATCCTGGTGGCCCTGGCACTCCTCCCCGGAGCGGCGATCGTGGCCGGCAGCGTGTGGGCGTTTCTCTACGTCCCGGAGAACCGATGGGTCTGGAAGTGGGGGTGGTTGATCGTGGCCGGCCATGGAGCCGGGGCGATCGCGATGACCCTGCTCCTGGGACTGCGGGGCATGTTCCGCCAGAGCACCCTGGAGGTGCGGCGGCGTCGGTTGGCCATCGGGTGGACCGTGTATCCGGCCTTGATCGTCCTCGGGAGCAGCCTGGTGGTGGCGGCCCTCTTTATGTGGATGCCCGATCTGGTGCTCCATGGGGACTCGAGCTTTAAGACCCTGGTCCGTTGGGTGGTGCCCTCGCAGGGGTTGGTGCTCTTGACGACGGCGCTGCCGGCGATGGCGGCGATGATCTGCCGATTCTTGACCCGCGATCGAGATGTAGGTGGTGGGTGAGTTTCTTTTCGACAGGAAACAGGGGCCCGATGGGTGAGGTGGAGTGGGACAACGCGGTAGGGGAGACCCTGGAGGCCGAGAAGAATCCGGGGGCTGTCCTGGAGCGACCGAAAGTGCTCTTCGTCGATGATGAGAGCCATATTTTGAAGGCCGTCAATCGACTCTTCGAGGACGAGCCCTTCGAAGTGATCACCTGCGCCTCCGGGGAAGAGGGCCGGAAGTGGTTGCAGAAGGAACGATTCGCGGTGCTGATCTCGGATCAGCGAATGCCGGGGATGAGCGGCTCTGAGCTCTTGCAGTGGGCTCAGATGGAGAGTCCCGAGACGGTCCGGATCATGCTCACCGGCAACAACGACGTGAACACCGCCATGGACGCGATCAACCGGGGCGCTGTGTTTCGGTTCGTCACCAAGCCCTGGGAGCGCGAGGAGTTCTTGCACTTGATGTCCCTGGCCGTGGAACACCACGAGCTGATGGTCTCCAAGGTGCGGTACGAGGCCCATATCGAGCGCCAGAACGAGAAGCTTCGGCGGCTCAACGATGAGCTGGAGAGCCGGGTGGAAGAGCGGACCTCCGAGCTCGTCGCCAAGCAGCAGGAAGTGGTGGGGTTGTATCAGGAGTTGCAGACCAGCTTTGACGCCACGATTCGAGCGTTGATGGCGATCATGGAGCTCGGTGAAATCCAGATGGTGGAACATTGCCGACGCACCGCCGAGCGGGTCAATGCATTTGTGGAGGAGCTGGGGTGGCCCCTGGATCAGCAGCGGGATCTGGAGCGGGCGGCCCGGTTGCACTGGCTGGGCCTGATCAACGCGCCGCCGGGGCTCTTCGCCAAGACCGTCGACGAGTTCGACGCCGTAGAGCGGGCGACCTGGGACTTTCACCCCTTGCTGGGACAGCAGGCGATTCAGCTCGTGCCGGAGCTGCGGGAGGCGGGCCGAATTATCCTTCATTACCTGCATCGGTACGACGCGCCCGAACCCCGGGAGGCCGACGAGTGGGAAGGGGAAGCGCCGACCCCGGAGTTGTTGAAGAAGTGCCAGGTGCTGGCGATCTGTAGCGCCTTCGAGCAGGTCCGGACGAGGATAGCCCAGACCGTGCCCGGGGAGACGGACGCTGCCGCTCAGGCGGGCGCAGAGTTTTTGAAGCGAGAGCGCGGTCGGGCCTTTGATCCGGAGCTGGTGGATCGATTCCTGGTCATGACCCACGGGGAGCGGGCGACCTCGAAGAATCGAGAGCAGGAGATCACTGTCGCCGAGGTGCGGGTGGGGATGGTACTCTCCCGCCCGCTCCAGACCATCCAGGGAATTCCTGTGGCTCCCCGGGATATGATCGTGACCGAGGGGCTGCTGGCTCGTCTCCGAAGGTTCCAGAAGGCAAGCGGCCTCCAGTCGATCTTTGTCTGGATCTGAGCAGAAATTCCCATGGACCTGACCTATCGAATTGTACGACGGCTACTGCGGGAAGACGAGGTGGGGTTCAGCCGAAACCGACATTTTGAGGCCTACGAGGATCGGGCCGTGCAGCGCGCTGTGCGGCTGTACCGGCACCTGCGAAGCCTGGAGAAGGACCTGCTCCGGCTGGAGGATCCACAGGAAGCGAAGCTGGTGGCCCTGGTGGAGGATGAAGAAGAGGTGACCGTCCGGTTGGTGTTCGCCGAGGAGGAGAGCCGTCGTACCAGTTACCTCTCTCGTAAGGAGTGGCAACTGCTGCTGGAAAATGAGCGGGTTTCCGCTATTCTTCACGACCTGTTGGAACAAGCGGACCCGTCGACCAGGCGGGCGTTGAGTCTCGATAGTTCTCTGGAACCAAGATGAGGTCGGTGCCGATGAGTCAAGCAAGACGAGCGTGGAGCGGGGTGATGGTGGTGGTCATGGCGGTGGTCTTCGGGGTGTCGGGATGTACGACCGCCGCCGGAGTCCCAAGCCCGGGTCAGATGCCCGACGGGATGAGCTTCGCCGGGCTTTGGTATTCCGACCAATTCGAGCATATGTACCTCCATCAGGAGGGCGACCGCGTCGAGGGGGTCTACGCCTACGGCACGGGAGGAAAGATCTCCGGCGAGGTCCGGGGGAACCTTCTGGTCTTTGACTGGGAAGAGCCGGGCAGCCGAGACCAGGTGCGGCGGACCATGCGGGGCAAAGGGTATTTGCAGTTGGTCGCCGACGGGGACGGGTACAACCTGGTTGGGGAGTGGGGCTACAATGAAGACCACCGGGGAGCCGGTCCCTGGACGGCGGACTTCATCCGCAGCCCCGAGAACGAAGATCCCCGTACCCTGGACGAGATCCGTCGGATTCATTGAACGAACCAACCGAAAGGCAAAAGATGCGGAAGTTGTTGTCGGGACCTCGGGTGATGGCCCTGATCTGGGTGGCTGTGATGGGCTGCGCGGCCACCCCCACCGGGGCGGAGCCGGCGCCGGAGACCTTCACCGACGAAGACCGGGAGACCGTGATCCGGGCGATGCAGGCCGAGCTGGAGCGGTCCATGGATCGGCTGAGGATCTCCGACTACGATCCGCCCTATTTCTTGGCCTATCGGGTCAAGGAAGAGGAGAGCGTCGAGCTGGGGGGGAAGTACGGAGCGATCACCAGTGAACAGCGCCAGCAGCGGCGGTTCGCGTACGTGGAGAGCCGGGTCGGGGACTACGACTTCGACAACTTCGCCAATATCGACGCCTATAGTTGGCGGATGGGAGACTTCCGGGCGGATCTGCAGCTGCCTATCGACGCCAACGAGGACGCCCTCCGAGGAGCGTTGTGGTTACTGACCGACGAGGCCTACAAGCGGGCGCTCAGCGACTATCTGACCAAGCGGGGTGGGGCGGTGTACTCCGCGGAGCGCGACGAGGAGGTCCCCAGCTTCACCCGAGAGGAGCCGGAGAACTATCGCAGCGATCCCTTGCCGTTGAACTTCGACGACGAGCGGTGGCGTGGCCTGGTGCGGGAGACGACCCAGAGGCTGCGGGAGTACGACTTTCTCTTGGATTCGGAGATGAACGTGTCCGGCCGCCGCCAGGTTCGGTATCTGGTGAACTCCGAGGGCACCGACGTGGTGGAGGAGTTTCGGATCTACAGCGTGAGCGTGCAGGCCGTAGCCCGGGCCGAAGACGGGATGCTCTTGCGGAACAGTCGGATGTTCTACGCCCTCGATGCCGATCGGCTCCCCGACGACGAGGCGATCTGGTCCGAGGTGGAGCAGATGGTGGCCGATCTGGACGCTCTGCGCACCGCGCCGGTGTTGGATCCCTACACCGGGCCCGCGATCCTGGGCCCGGAGGCCTCGGGGGTGCTCTTCCATGAGGCCGTGGGGCATCGGTTGGAAGGAGAGCGGCAGCGGGACGAGTACGAGGGCCGGACCTTCGCCGGGCAGATTGGCACTCGGCTCTTGCCGGCGTTCTTGACGGTGTACGACGATCCCAATCTGGAAGAGATGGCCGGGGTCCAGCTCAACGGCCACTATCGCTACGACGACGAAGGGGTGCGAGCCCGGCGAGCGAGCCTGGTGGAGAGCGGGGTGGTCACCGGCTTTCTGATGAGCCGGACTCCCATCGAGGGGTTCGATCGGTCCACGGGCCACGGGCGAGCCCAGTGGGTGAACATGCCGCGAGGACGGATGGCGAACCTGGTGATCGAGGCCTCCGAGGACGCTCAGGTCACCCGGGAAGAGCTCCGAGAGATGCTCATCGAAGAGGCTCGCCGCCAGGATCGACCCTACGGGCTGATCATTGAGGACATCACCGGGGGATCGACGAACACTCTGAACTTCGGGTACCAGGCGTTCAAGGGGATCCCGACGATGATCTACAAGGTCGACGCCCAGACTGGCGAGGAGACCCTGGTGCGAGGGGTAGAGATGGTGGGCACTCCCCTGTCGAGTATCAACAAGATCGTCGCTGCCAGCGACGAGATCGGGGTGTTCAACGGCTATTGTGGCGCTGAGAGCGGGTTCGTCCCCGTGTCGGCCGTGGCGCCGGCGCTCTTGACCACCGAGATCGAGTTGCAGCGGGCCTCTCAGGCCCGAGAGCGGGGGCCGATTCTGCCTGCCCCCTGGGTGGTGGAAGAGCCAAGGGAACTTGAATCCCAGGACCCTTCTCAGGTACAAGAGGGAGAAATTCCCTGAACCAAAGCGAGGACTCTCATGGAAATGGCACCGCAGTCACCGGAGGAGTTGGACGGCCTGAAGATGTCCGGGGCCGGGTTTATCCCCCACGAAGGCAAGACCTATACGGACCAAGAAAACGAGGTGTGGAGAATCCTCTGCGAGCGGCGGATGGCGAAGCTGCCGGAGACGGCGTGTGAGGCCTGGCTCGACGGTCTGGAGAAGCTTCAGATGCCCCTGGATCGGATTCCCCTCTTCGATGAGCTCAACGAGCGGCTTCGCCCCCTGACGGGGTGGTCCGTGCGGGCCGTCAACGGGTTCATCCCGGCGGAGATGTTTTTCGGATCCATGGCGAAGCGTCAGTTCCCCTCCACCCTGGAGGTACGGCCCATGGAGCGGCTCGAGTATCTGCAGGAGCCCGACATCTTCCATGATGTGTTTGGCCACGTGCCGATGCATACCGATGCGGTGTTCGCCGACTTCGTGGCGGAGTATGGAAAGCTGGTAAGCGAGCTCGAGGATCGGGATCGATTCGACGCGATGGCCCGACTCTGGTGGTACACCGTGGAGTTTGGGCTGGTCGAAGAGAAGGACCAGGTGAAGCTCTACGGGTCGGGGCTGATGTCGAGCTTTGGAGAGGCCGAGAACGTCTTCGTCGGCGGCCCTGAGATCCGTCCCTTTGATCTCGATGAGGTGATCTCCACGCCGTTTCGGATCGACATCTACCAGCCCATTTACTGGGTGGCCGAGGGGTTTGATCAGCTGCGAGACTCCGTCAAAGAGCTCCGGCGACGGTGGGAAGTGGAGTCTCTGCACTGACCGATGTCTACAGACCCGACGGTCGGCTATCGGCTATCGGATGAGGTCATCAGGAGGAGAGTCCCACAGGCTCTCCTCTTCTTCTTCTTCGGCGGTGGTGCTGCGACGAAAGAGGAATCGGGCGACGAACCGACGCCAGGGTGACGGGAGCTCTCGCCATCGCATCATCTGCTCCGAGGGAGCCCGCATCGCCAAAAAGAGGATCAGGGCGCTGGCGAGGATGACCAGGATCACCACGGTGGTCCCAGTGATCATGCCCAGCTCTGCTCGGGCCAGGACCTCGGTGGTGGACCGGGCCTCCTGGGGGTGGAGGAAGAGCTTCAGAGCCCAGGAGCTCACGGAAAAGATGAAGAGATAGCCGTAATTGCGGCGAATTCGGTACCCGAGAGCGTCGATGAAGCTCAGGTGGGGTACCATTCGGCCCAGATCCCGGGCCAGGTGGTCGAGCTCTTCGTCGATCTTCTCCTGGGAGGGGGACGACGCTTCGGAGAGGTTGGGGGCGACGACGAACCGATGGACGATGCGGATCCGGCGGCGCCACAGGTCGTAGATCTGGTAGCGGCGACTCTCCATGACCAGAAAGAGGCAGCTCGCCATGATCAGGAGGAGGAGAAGAAAGTGAGGGGAGTCGGGGCGGGTGAAGCTGAAGGAGATCACCCCCACGTTGGTGACTACCGCCCAGTTGGTGGTGGCGTCCAGGCGCTGCCGCCAGACGTCGGCGTGCATGACGATGGCGCGGTAGAAGTGGACGACGACGGTGGTGTTCGCCATGGGTTCGCCGGGACCGAGGGGAAACGAAGAAGGCTCGCCATTTGGCGAGCCTTCTTCGCGAACTTCGCAAGGCTTTCTCTACGAGAGGACTCGCGAGACCTTATCGGACCGTGAGGTTCAGGCGCATGCCGTCCTGGAACCGGTTGGTGACGGCGAACTCACCGGAGGTCGCAAAGGTGTAGCTCCACTCGCCGTTAGCGTCGATGTTCTGGTCCACGTTGAGGGCCGGGATGTTGATGTTGTGGCGTTCGGTGTCACGGTTTTGGAAGGTGACCGTGGTGCCCGCCGAGACGGTCAGGGAGTTGGGGTTGAACTGGTACTGGTAGAGCACCACGGTCCGGGTCTCTTGCGGGGCCTGGGTGACGGTTTCGTCGGGGGCCGGCTCGGAGCTTCGGCACGCCAGGTTCATGGCCATCAGAGAGAAGAGCAGGGAGAGGGCGGCGATTCGAGCGATTGAACGGTACGACATGGGGTGCCTCCTACAAGACAAGGGTTGTCAGAACCAGAAACAGGTATGTCCTCAATGGTGCTACATCGCGTCAGTTGGTCTCCCCGACAGGAGAGTGAGGAAGGCTACGATACCGGAGGGGGGTGGAAAGTCAATGGTGCGACGGATCCCCGGAGAGACCTAGCCCGAGAGGCTCTGAAGGGAACGAGAGGGGTGGTCCAGTCCCCGGTATTGGATGGCCTCGGCGATGTGGTCGGAGGTCAGGGAGGGGCATTGGGCGAGGTCGGCGATGGTGCGGGCGACCTTGAGGATCCGGTCGCAGCTCCGGGCGCTGAGCCCGAAGTGGTCGACGGCGGTCTCCAGGAGGCGGTGGCCGGCGTCGTCGGCGACGCAATGGGCCCGCAGGAGATCGGGGCCCATCTGGTGGTTCGCGTGATACGGGGTGCCCTCGAATCGTTGGAGTTGCACCTGACGGGCGGCCTCCACGCGCAGACGGATCGCCTCGGAGGGTTCGCCTCGGTGGGCGCTGCGGATCTTCTTGTAGGGTACCGCCGGGACCTGGATATGGAGGTCGATGCGGTCCAGGAGGGGGCCCGAGAGGCGCCCGCGGTACCGCTTCACGTCCTCCAGGCTGCACTGGCATCGGTGGGGATCACCGAAGTGCCCGCACCGGCAGGGGTTCATGGCCGCCACGAGCATCACCGACGCCGGGTAGGTCACCCGGAGCATGCTCCGAGTCAGGGTGACCTCCCGGTTCTCCAGGGGTTGTCGGAGGACCTCCAGGGCAGACCGGCGGAACTCGGGCATCTCATCGAGGAAGAGGACCCCGTTATGGGCCAGGCTCAGCTCTCCAGGACGAGGCACCCCGGAGCCGCCGCCGACGAGCCCCACGTCGCTGATGGTGTGGTGAGGGGCCCGAAAGGGACGTCGGGACATCAAGCCCTGGTCCTGGAGTTGTCCCGTGACGCTGTAGACCCGGGTGGTCTGGAGGGCCTCCTCGAACGACATAGGGGGCAGGATCGTGGGGAGTCGGCGGGCCAGCATGCTCTTGCCGCTGCCCGGGGGGCCGACCATCAGGAGGTTGTGGGCGCCGGCGGCGGCGATCTCCAGGGCCCGTTTGACCGCTTCCTGACCGGCGACCTGGGCGAAGTCGAGGTGGTCGTCGAGGCAGCCCGAGGGCGGTGGCGAAGAGGAATGCCGAAGCTCGTCGACGTCACGGCGGCCCTGGAGAACGGCGAGGAGGGCTCGAAGGTGGGGGACGGAGAGGACGTCGATCCCGTCGACGATCCCCGCCTCGGCGGCGTTCTCCGAGGGGACGATCACGCCGCGAAAGCCAGCGTCACGAGCGAGCACGGCGAGGGGAAGGACTCCACGAACAGGGCGCAGGGCGCCGTCGAGGGCGAGCTCCCCGACGATCAGATACCGGTCCAGGGGGAGGTGTTGGTCCAGGGAGAGCTCCTCCTGAGCGACCAGGATGGCCAGGGCGATGGGGAGATCCAGGGCCGTGCCATCTTTGCGGATCGACGCCGGGGCGAGGTTGATCGTGACCCGCCGGCTTCGGGGGAAGGTCATGGCGAGGCTCTCCAGGGCGGATTGGACCCGGAGGCGGCTCTCCCGGACGGCGCTGTCCGGGAGTCCGACGAGATGAAAGGCCGAGAAACCGAGGGTGATGTCGGCCTCGACGTCGATCTGAAAGGCGTCGATCCCGAGGACGGCGCCGGAGTGAATGCGAGCGAGCATATTTGTCTCCCATGAGAGTCGAAATCAGCGACTTTCTCTGTTATCGTGACTGATGAATCAGTCGTGCATGGAAAGTGGGGTAAGTTGTCCCCAGATCAGTCGAGATAGGACGAGATGAGGCCCAGAATGTGCCAGAAAGTCATAGTGAAGAGAGGAGCTCAGGCGGGGATCATCGCGTACTTCAAGGGATCTTCGGTGGGCTCGTGAGGGGCGCCGTAGTTGGTACATCTTTTGCATCAAACGTGCAGGTGCGGCGCTCGATGATGAAGGACTCCGTGGAACAAGGAAGCGGAACGATGACGAAGACAAGCGAAAAAGGCCGAAAGAAGTGGACCGCCGGGGCGGTCGTGATCGCCGGACTCTTTCACCTGATCGGTGTGACCCTGGTGTTCACGGCGTTGGTGGCGTTGTCCATGCCCCTGCAGACAGCCCTGGGGGCGGTAGGGTTCGCCATGGAGAACGGGATGGGGGACGCCGTGGTGTTCCGCCTGGTGATCCAGTTGGGGTTGGCGGGATGCCTGTGGACGATGGGGGCGCTCCTGTTCAGCTATCTGGATCTGGGGCGATTGGCGAAACGGACCCCTCGGGTGGTCAAGAGGGCCAAGGGGACGGTGATCACGGAGACGATCATCGTGCTGCCGGTGCTGATGCTCTTGATCTTCGGGATGTTCCAGATGTCCTTGAACAACATGACGGCGATCCTGCACAAGGTGGCCGAGTTTCAAGCGACTCGGACCGCGTGGGTGTGGCATCAGGAAGGGATCGACGAGGAGGAGCTCAAAGATCGAGTGCGAATCTCCGTGGCGTTGGTGATGGCACCGACGGCGCCCGGGGCGTTTCCGGGATATGAGAGAAACGCAGCGTTGACACCCCGGGCGGAGCAGACCCGTGACCTGATGGAAGCGCGGTTTATGCTCTTTCCCATGTCCATCGCCGATGCGTTGGGTCTGAGTACGGTCCCCGGTGAGCGACTGCAGGTGGCGGCGGGCCTGGACGGGTCGGCCTCCAACGGAGAGCGAGCCCGGACGAAGTTCACCCACGCGTACCGGTCCACGGAAATCATCGACGTGCATTTCCCCGCCGAAGGGGAGCAGGGAATGGTATACGCAGAGTACACCTATCACTACTTCCAGGCGATGCCACTGGTGGGAGCTCTCTTCGGAGAGAGCATGGGCACAAATACGTACTTTCAGCCCCATGAGTCGGACTATCGGTTGCCAGCCCAGGTCTATTATGTGGGTCGGCCCTGACAGGGCGTCGACGGGCGAGGCAGTAAAGCAGTCGTTGGAACGGCTGAAATAAGGAAGAGAAATGAAGATGCCGATGCGAAGGTTCAAAGAGATTCACAGTCAGGAACGAGGGGCTCTGGCGATGCTCTGCCTGGCGGGGATCTTGATCATCGTGATGATGGGCCTGTTGGTCATGGATGTGGCCGAGGTCTCTCAGGAGAAGGCACATATCCAAGCGGCGGCCGACGCCTCTGCCCATAGCCAGGCGGCGGTGATGGCTCGGACCATGAACATGATCTCCTTTGCCAACGTGGGCAAGCGGATCAACGTCGGGTATGTGGCCGGCTATGACGCGGTGATGGGGTGGCTTGGGTTCTTGAACGCTGTGGCGTGGATCTTGACGGCGATTTGTGGGGTCTTGATACCCCTGACGAAGGGATTGATCACGCCGGTGTGCAAGCAGATGGCGAGGATATCGGCGGCGGCAAGTTGTGTGTATGCGCTCGAACACTTCGGAGATCGGCGACCCCAATGGGAGGATGTGGTTCGGGGGACCTTCGGCCCGGAGATCCGGGCCTACAACAACTACCAACAGTATATGGCGGACATCACGCCGTACTGGGCTTGGTCCGCGGGAGTCTGGCGAGGTTTCACGAACTCGGCGCCGGTGACCGTGGGATACCCGGCCCCGAAGGCGTCGGACAATTTCACCGCCGCTCTTCCGATCCGGGTGCCCGAAGGAAACAGCTGGGATAACATGTGTGAGAAGATTCAGTGGGCCCCGAGCCTGCCGGATTCGATCGGTGCTATCATGAGCGGTGGGCCGGCGGCGTTCTTCTCCAGTATCACTCGGCAGGCCGATCGTTGGTATATGTTCTTTGACTTCATGGTGAAGAACGTCCTGGGAGCCGTGACGGAGACGTCGAGTTTGGATACAGACCAGTTAGGGGATATGCCTGACGGCGTCGATCTCGGCGATGATGGAATTGAAGGGGACACGGATCTGGACTTCGAGGTCGAGAACTGCGGGCAGTTGGAAGATATCCTCTCGGACTGTGAAGACTGCGACTACATCCCGCCAGTGCCGTGTCCTGAGCCCGATCCCGACGACGAAGATCCACCGGAGTGTGAGGATCAGGAGGGGTCGGTACGTCTGGAGGGCGCCACGGAGTACATCAATGTCGGGATGGACTGTGCCACCTCGGAGTTGAATGAGGCGCTCAATGACGCGATCCAGCAGGTCACCAATAGCTTCAGTTGCTCCAATATTGACTCCGTGGGGATGTATGGAGCGGTGTTCCTCTCCGGTGCGTTGGGACTGCTTGTAGATCCCACGCAGATCTTGGACGGCAGGTCCGGGTTTATCTGGCGGATCATCAGGCGGTTGTTGCCGCGGTCCTTCCGAGATCGCTGTGGAGGCCAGACTCAGAACCGATATGGCGACTTCGCGGCCGAAGCGGCGGCCTGGGAGTTGGATAGCAGCGCGAACTGGTTGATGCAGGGCTCCACGCTGATGTACGCCTACCGCCCGAACGCCCACCGGAACATGGGGGCTCGAACGAAGTACGATTTCGTGGGAGCCCCGGCGGAACAAGGGCTCTTGGACTTCGGCAGCAGCGGAACCTGGGCGATGAGCCGTGGGGAGATCGCCTGGCAGGGAGATCGGGACAAGTACAATCACGATCCCATCGACGGCCCCCACCTTTGGGAGTCGGTGTGGGCGTCAAGGATTCGCCCCGTTGCTCTCGACGGAGAGTGGGAGTCTTATGGCGACTTCACACCCTGGGATGGGTTGCAGGAGATCCAGCGGGAGATGATCGCTGGGATCCTGTTGGCTCATGGGATGGATTTCCTGTCGACGGCGAACACCCAGAACTTGCTGACCAAGCCCTACAATGTGGAGTCGATCAGCATTGAGGGGGGAATGACGATTCTGGAAGAGATCTTCTCCACCTACCAGAGCTTCGAGCCGATGACCGACGAGCGAATGGACGGGGTAGTCAAATGATGATGCAGATTCGAAAACTAGTCGGACTGTGGCATAGAGAAGAGGAGGGCGCGGCGCTCACGGAGTTTGCGATCACCCTGCCGATCTTCATGTTTCTCCTGGGGGTGGTTCTCCATCTAGGGCGAGCGGGGATCGCGTCGGTGGCAGTGTTCCCTGCGGCCTATCAAGACATGTGGGTGGATCACAACGAGCAGTCCACGGGAATGCACTTGGCAAATATGTCTCCGAGAGCGGAGTTGGCCGGGGTGGTGCCCGATCTCAATGGGTTTCATCTGGTGGATATCGGAGACTCGGCGATTTCCGCCGCCGTCGGGGTCGGGGGGCATTGGGGGGAGTCGAAAGCCCACCTGGAGTTGAGCCGGCTGTTGAGCTTCGGTGGGGTGAACTATGGGAGTGGAGACACGGACGCGGCCACTCGTCTAAACAATCACTTCGGAACAGGAGGGGCAGGACCGCTGTCCCTGACCAGCTCGGTGATCGGGTCGGAGAACTACCGGCCGAAGTGGGCGTTTGATGACAACCTGTTGGATTCGGGGTCGAATATCTTCGACACCGTGACCGGCACGGATATCTCGGTCGGCGGTATTATTCAGTCGGCGATGAGTGTGTTCTTCGAGGCCACCGGTGCGGTGCCCAGCGTCTTTGCCGGGATTCGGTATGGGGAGGGGCGTGGAGAAGCCCAAACCATGACCGACGTGCGAATCATGTACGAGTGGACGTCTCAGTACTGGTATGCCTCGTACGCGACGGCTCTCTCGCCGAACGCTCATGACGATCAGTCGATCCCCTGGGTGGATTATCAGATCGGAGAGATCGGGCGAGAGCAACACCAGTATGGATTCTACTACCTGACGGGACAGACCATCTCCAACCAGTTCGTGACACTGGATATCGTGAAGCAGGAACTGTCGGGGAGCGACTCTTTTGATGCGGTCGGCAAGTACGGTGAATCGGAATGAAGGAGCTAGAGATGAGGGAAACCGAAAAGCAACCCGGTCGAGGTAAGCTCCTGGCCGTATTGGGGAAGATCGCGCTCGCCGGTTGCGTCATCGCCGGAATCGGGTTTTTGTTTCTGGTCATCGACGGGCCCACCGGCGAGGTACAGACGGCGGAGGCCGATATCTGGGACATCTTTGCCTCCCAGACGACCAAGAATGAAAAGTTTGTCCGGGTGCTGCAGCGAGAGGGAATGGCCCAGCCCCGGTCCTACGATCACAACGGAAACCAGGTGTTCTTCTCCTATTCGGAGACACGGGAGAGTCCGGAACAAGTGATGCATCGGTTTCAGGAGGCCTTTGCGGCTGAGGGCGTGAACACGATTCCGCACCAGACGGTACGGGAGCCGATCGAGCCGCACAGAGAGTTCGTCGATGAAGACGATATCGCTCAAGCGTTCGTCGGTAGCAAAGAGTTCTTTACCGGAGGGTTGGTACCCATTCACCTGACGAGAAATCGGATGGCCATGGTCGGTGTTGAGACCGCCGGACAGGCCCGGACATTCGCAGAGGTCTTTGAAGAGGCTGAGGGGGGGATGGCAAATCCGGCCGATATGATGGGGGCGTTTCGGTTCCTCGATGCGGAACGAGAAGAGGGAAGTCTGAAGACGAAGATCACTGCCGTCTGGGCCGATGAAGGGTTTGATCTGAGGAAGTTCCAACATGGCCCGGGAGCGGTGTACGAGGGGACGGTGCACCCCATTGAGCATACAATGCCACTGTGCTTTGGATGTCGACGGGTCAGCCGGATGAGCGGTCAGGGCCGGGAGGAAGGGATGCACACCTTCTTGTATCGGTCGACTCAGCCTGTCTGGGAAGTGGTGAGCTACTACGACCGCCACATGGGGAGTTACGGGTGGGAGTTGGAGCCCGTGATGCGAGGGATCTCACGACTGGTGCAAGAGGAGTTGGTTCCTTCCGAGGCCTCGGACTTTCGGTCCTTCGTCCGAGGCTCAGATCATCTCACGCTGATCGTCTACTACGACTACGAAGACGGTTATACCTACGTGAAGAAGATGATCATGCCTTGAGGGCTGACCAGCCTATCGGGAGGCGATCCGTCCCGGGAGACGGGCCCGGTCGTGGGGAGTGTTGCGATTGAGGCGGGGACCGACGGGGACCACCCGGGTGGGGTTGATGGTCTCGTGGGAGTAGTAGTAATGCTCCTGGATGTGGTCGAGGAAGCAGGTGTCGGCGACCCCGGGCATCTGGTAGATCTCGAGGGTGTAATTCCACAGGTGGGGGAACTCGTAGACGTGCTGGATGTTGCACTTGAAGTGTCCGTAGTACACGGGATCGAACCGCAAGAGGGTGGTGAAGAGGCAGACGTCGGCCTCAGTGAAGAGCTCTCCGGCCAGGAATCGGTTCTCGCCGAGGTGATCTTCGAAGCGCCTCAGGGCTGAGAAGAGCTCGTCGACGGCCTCTTCGTAGGCCTGCTGGGTGGTGGCGAAGCCGCTGCGATAGACGCCGTTGTTGATGGGCTCGTAGATGGCGTCGATGAAGTGGTCGATCTTGTCGTGGGCGGCCTCGGGGAAGAGGTCCGTGGTGGTCGTGGCCAGGGAGGGGAAGGCCGAGGAGAACATCCGGATGATCTCCCGAGACTCGTTGTTGACGATGGTCTGGGTTTCGGTGTCCCAGAGGATCGGGACCGTGACTCGGCCGGAGTAGTTGGGGTCGGCCTTCTGATAGAGCTCCCTGGCGAACCGGAGATCGTAGAGACCGTCGCCGGTGGTCCCCGGGAAGTCGGTGTCGAAGGACCAGCCGTCCTCCAGCATGTGGGGGTGGACGACGCTGACGGAGATGGCGTCCTGAAGGCCCATCAGAGCCCGGACGATCAGGGTGCGGTGGGCCCAGGGGCAGGCGTAGGAGACGTAGAGGTGGTAGCGGCCGGCGGCGACGGGGAAGTCTCCGCCGGGGTCGTCGGTGACGGCGTCGCGGAAGGTGGTGGGCTCTCGCTCAAAGCGTCCTTCGTTGTCACGAATCCAGGCGTCAGTGCGCCATTTTCCATCGACCATGGTACCCATCAGAACTCCGGTGCAAGGGAGAAGGAGAGATCTCCGGGAGGAATAATCACCGGCGCAAGGAGTACAAGGATCCGCGGTAGTTCTGGGGGGAGGCAAGAAAACAATTCAGAAGCTGTTCACAACGGGGGAAGTGTGATTAAGATCTCGGTAGGGCGTTCAATTAGTGTTCAACGAGATCTAGATCATGGCAGCGAACATGAGCAATGAGGAAGAGGCGACATTGAATATCGGGGCGCTGTCCATGGCGACAGGGGTGCCGGTGGAGACGATCCGGACCTGGGAGAGACGGTACGGATTTCCGGAGTCTCAGCGCAACGATGCCGGCCATCGGATCTACAGCGTGGATACCATCGAGCATCTGCGGATGATTACGGAGGTGCTGGACCAGGGGTACCGTCCGTCCCAATTGAGGGGATTGAGCCGAGAGGATCTGGAGAACCTCTTGGAGCGGAGTCGACCGAAGGAAGAAGCGGAGGTCGAGGAAGCCCCGAAGGCCCCGGCGGAGAGCCAGAAGGAGAGGCGAGATCGATCGTGGGTGGATGGGTGGATGAGCGCGGTGGCATCGCTGGACCGTGAGAGTCTGGAAGGGTTGATGCGGAGTGAGTTCAGCCGGATGACGGCGTTGAACTTTCTGGAGGATCGGGTGGGGCCCTTTCTGGTGGAGCTGGGCACGAGCTGGGCCACGGGGAGGCTGAGCGTGTTGCACGAGCACTTCGCCAGCGAGTGCTTGCGAGACTTTCTGGTGAGCGCCTGGAGACCGATGAGCGATCGGGCCCGGGGAGCGCCGATCGTCCTGGGGACCCTGTCGGGGGAGCAGCATTGCCTGGGGTTGCATATGGCAGCTCTGGTGGCGGCGCTCTCCCAGAAGCGGGTGGTCTTTCTGGGGGTCAATACGCCCGTGGGGGATCTGGCGGCGGCCAGCGAGCAGTGTGGGGCCGACGCGATCGCGTTGAGCGTGTCCACGTCGGCCCATAGAGGATCGACCCGAGCGTTCTTACGAGACCTGCTGGAGATGCTGCCGCCGAATGTAGAGGTGCTGATCGGCGGCGGCGGTGCTCCGGCGGACGTCGAGGGGACCCGGGCGTTTCGAACGCTGCGAGAATTCCAGGACTATCTGGAGGACTGAAGGGATCAGGCCTGACTGATGGAGGCCCCGGTCTGCATCCGGATCTGGGTGGCCTCGGCGATCTCATCGATAGCCCGAGCGGCCCGATCTCCGGAGGCCTGGGCGGAGGCTCGCATCTGAGCCATCTTCACGGCCATCTCGTGAGAGAGGGAGTCCAGACGCTCTGAGGCGTCCCGGGAGAGCTGCTCCATCTTGTCATGGGCGCCGCGCTTGATGGACTGCATGTTCTGGTAGAGCTCGTCGAGGCGCTCCTCGACGTCGAAGCTCATCTCATCGATGCGTTTGGCGAAGTCATGGCCCAGGTCCTCGACCCGTTTGGAGGCTTCTTCTCGGGCTTTCTGGGCGGCCAGGCGGAGCTCTCCGAGGCGTTCTTCGAAGTCTCGGCGAGCCTGTTGGGCGCGGGCCTTCAGGACCGCGGTCGGGTGAGGCCGATCCTCGATGACGTGTTTGGGGGGCTTGCGGAGGTCTCGGACGAGGCCGAGCTTACTCATGACCCAGAGGGCGTAGTAGGTGGGGTCGAACTCCCACCAGAAGAAGCCCTGGTTGACCGAGGCCTGATAGTGGTGGTGGTTGTTATGCCACCCTTCGCCGAGGGTGATGATGGCGAGGAACCAGTTGTTTTTGCTGTCGTCCTCGGTGTCGTATCGGCGGGAGCCAATCACGTGGGCCAGGGAGTTGATGGTGAAGGTGCCGTGCCAGACCAGGACGGTGCTCCAGAGGAAGCCCACGACCAGTCCGGGGGCGCCCATCCACAGGTAGCAGCCGACGGCCATCAAAACGGCCGGGATCCAGTGGTAGCGGTCCAGGAAACGGAGCTCCGGGTAGCGGGCCAGATCCTTGACTCGGCTCTCGTCGGTCTCGGTCCACCGGGGGGAGAAGACCCAGGCGACGTGGGCCCAGAAGAAGCCGTCCTGGCGAACGGAGTGAACATCTTCGGGGGTGTCGGAGTGCTTGTGGTGGTGTCGGTGGTGGGCGGCCCACCACAGGACGCCCTGCTGGAGGGTGGATTGAGCCAGGAGGGCCATGAAGAACTGCATGACCCGGTTCATCTTGTAGGTGCGGTGGGAAAAGTACCGGTGGTAGCCGGCGGTGACGCCGAACATACGGATCACGTAGAGGCCCAGACAGAGGAGGAGGGCTTCCAGGGGAACGCCTGTCCAGATGGCGGCGAAGCAGAGGATGTGGATCAGCACGAAGCGGCTGGCGTAGTACCACTGGCGAGGGGTGTTGGGGTAGCGGGGGAGTTCAGAGGCAGGGGAGGTCATGCGGTGCTCTCAGCAGGTCATCGTAAGTAGGGAGGATACTGCCCGGTATGGGTACACCAGTATGCCGGGGATGTCATGTGACTCGCAAGTCAATCGGCTCGCTGACGGTGACCATGGTGTTTTTCACCGTATTGGGGCGGAAGTTCGGGAGAGAACCGGGGAAAGGGTCAGTCATTTCCGGGGTCAGGGGGGCGGGTGAAGGGGAAGAGCTCCTCGCGGAGTTGTAGGAGCTGGGCGGCGATGCTGATGGCGATCTCCTCGGGGGTGTTGCTGGTCATGGGGAGGCCGATGGGGGCGTGGATACCGGCGATGGCGTCGTCGCTGATGCCGGCGTCGCGGAGAGCGGCGCGGATGCGTTGGAGTTTGGCGGGGGCGCCCATGACGCCGATATAGGGGAAGGGGAGTTCTGCGGTGCCGAGGAGGCCCCGGACGTCGGAGGGGAGGTTGGCTGTCATGACGATCACGTGGGTCCAGGCCGGGAGCGTGATCATAGGCCCGGCCTCGGAGAAGTCGTCGACGACGATCCGATGGTGGGCGTGCTCGTTCTCTTGGAAGGTGAAGACCTCCCGGCGGGTCTCGAAGACGGTGACGGTGTATCCCAGGTGGCGAAGGACCCGGGAGAGCGCGAGGCCACAGTGGCCACCGCCGATGATGGCGGCCCGTTTCCAGTTCTGGAGTGATGCCTGGAAGCGAAACGGGGGGCCCGGGTGGAGAGTGGTGGGGGTGGAGCGTGGGGGTAGATCGGTGGTGTCCAGGGTGAGCCCCTCGGGGGAGAGGGTGAGGAGGCCCGGTTGGTCTGTGGTGATCCGAGCGGTGATTTCTTGGACCGTGGGGAGATCCCGCTCGGGGCGGAGAAGGGCGTAGAGGTTGGTCTGGTGGCCGGCACAGATCAGGCCGGAGGGAGAAGCGCCGTCGGGGGCCTTCCGGCGGTGGGTGAGGCGCTCCTGGCGAGGGTAGGTATGGGAGGAGTCGCCGTGAAGGACGCGAGCGGCCATGGTGAGGACGTCGGCCTCCATGATGCCGCCGCCGATGGTGCCCGCCGTGGTGCCGTCGAGGGCGACGGCGAACTGGGCGCCCGTGGTGCCCGGGGAGTGGCGGGTGTGATCGGCGACGATGGCGAGGAAGACCGACTCGCCGTCGACGAGTCGATCTCGGGCAAAGGTCCATACGGTGGGGTCCATCGATGTGCCTCGGAGGGTTATTCGCCGGCAGCGGCGGCTTCCCGGGGGGCCTCCCAGATTCGAGCGACCCGGCGGTGGTGGAGCTGGAGGAGGACCTTCTCGGGGGTGAGTGGGGCGTCGAAGGGCAGGGGGGCGTCGCCGGCGGTGGCCTGCATGGCGTCGCGGATCGCGAAGTACACGCCGATGCCATACATCAGGGGTGGCTCGCCGACGGCTTTGGAGCCGTAGGGGCCGACGGGGTTTTCGTCTTCCAGGAAGTGAACCTCGATGTCGTCGGGGAGGAAGTCGCCGTCGGGGGCCTTGTAGGTGGAAAGGGCGTGGGAGAGGAGGCGGCCGTCGTCGCCGAAGGCCAGCTCCTCGAGGGTCATCCAGCCCAGGCCTTGAGCGAGGCCGCCCTCGACCTGGCCGAGGTCGACGAGGCGGTTGATGGGGCGGCCCAGGTCGTGGACAAGGCGGACGGTGTCGATCTCGTAGATGCCGCGGAGGACGTCGAGGGTGACCTCGAGGAAGGCGGTGCCGTAGACGTGGTAGGCGAAGGGGCGGCCTTCTTCGCGGGATTTGTCGAACCAGATGTTGGGGGTGGCGAAGAAGGCCTGGGAGGTCAGGGAGATCCGGGAGAGGTACGCCTGGGAGACGACCTTCTCCCAGGTCCAGTCCGTCGGTTTGCCGCGGTAGTAGACCCGCTCGTTCTCGAAGGTGATGTTCTCGGGATCCTGGGCGGAGAGTTCCCTGGCTATGAGGGTGCGGAACCGGTCCAGGAGTTCTTCGGCGGCGAGGACGGTGGCGCTGCCGTTGAGGTCGGTGGTGGCGCTGGCGGCGCTGGGGGACATGTTAGCGACCCGGGTGGTGTTGGTGGTCTCGACTTTGATGCGGGACTCGGAGACCGAGAGGGCCCGGGCGGCGATGCCGATGAGCTTGGAGTTGATGCCCTGGCCCATCTCGACCCCGCCTGTGGAGAGGCTGACGCTGCCGTCGGTGTAGACGTGGAGGAGGGCCGAGGCCTGGTTGAGGAAGGTGGCGGTGAAGGAGATGCCGAAGCAGACGGGCATGGCGGCCAGGCCCTTCTTGTGGGCGGTGTTCTCGGCGTTGAAGGCGTCGACGCGGGCCCGCCAGGCGTCGAGGTCGTAGAGTTCGTCGGCTTTGTCCCAGGTGGGGACGGCGCGGGCGTGTTCGGCGCGCTGGCCGTAGGGGAAGAACTCTCCCTCCTGGAGGAGGTTCTTGCGCTGGATCTCTTCGCGGGAGAGGCCGAGCTCGTCGGCTGCGTGGGCGATGGCGCTCTCGATGGCGAACATGCCCTGGGGACCGCCGAAGCCTCGGAAGGCTGTGTTCGGGGGGAGGTTGGTGCGGCATGAGGCGGCGTAGGCCCGGACGTTGGGGATGAAGTAGGAGTTCGTGGAGTGGAAGAGGGTCCGCTCCAGGACGGCCAGGGAGAGGTCGGTCTTGGCGCCGGCGTTCTGGTAGTGGCGCACGGAGTAGGCCAGGATCTTGCCGTCTCGGGTCAGGCCGATCTTGTAGTCGGCGGTGTAGGGGTGGCGCTTGCCGGTCATCTTCAGGTCGTCGAGGCGGTGGAGGACGAGCTGAACGGGGCGGCGCAGGAGGTGTGTGGCGAGTGCGGCCATGCAGGCCCAGCAGGTGGCCTGGTCTTCTTTGCCGCCGAAGCCGCCGCCGAGGCGGATCACGTCGACCTCGACCTTGTGGTTGGGCAGGCCCAGGACGCGGGCGGCGGCCTTTTGGACGGCGTAGGGGCTCTGGGTGGAGGAGAAGACCCGGAGGCGGTCGCCCTCGGTGGGGACGGCGCGGGCGCGCTGGGTCTCGAGGTAGAGGTGCTCCTGGCCGGCGACGTCGGCCCGGCCCTCGAGGATGAGGTCGCAGTCGGCGAAGGCGCTGTCGACGTCGCCGAGGGCGAAGGTGCGAGGGGTGCCGAGGATGTCTCCGTTTTGGTGGGCGACCCGGGGGTCGACGACGGCGGGCTTCTCGTCGATGTCGGTCTTGATCAGGGTGAGGGCGTGGCGGGCGTCTTCATAGGTCTCGGCGATGACGAGGGCGATGGGGTGGCCCTGGAAGTGGACCTCGTCGGAGGCGAAGAGGGGCTCGTCGGGTAGGACAGCGCCGATCTGGTTTTCGCCGGGGATGTCGTCGGCGGTGAGGATCCGGACGACGCCGGGGGCCTTGAGGGCCTCGGAGATGTCGATACCTCGGAGGGTCCCATTGGCGACGGGGGAGCCGAAGACGGCGGCGTGGAGCATGCCCGCCGGGGGGGCGACGTCGTCGACGTAGTGGGAGAGGCCCCGGGTGTGGAGCTCGGCGTCGTAGTGTTTGGTCTTGTCGGAAGCCATGGGGTCCTCAGCTGGCCAGGAGCGCCTCGGGGGAGACGCGGTGGCTGAAGTGTTCGGTGAAGTGGGCGCAGAGAAGCTGGTGGGCCAGCAACCGCTTGTAATCGGCGGAGCCTCGGACGTCGCTGATCGGCGAGATCTCGCCCTGAGCGATTCGAAGAGCGTCGAGGACGACGTCGGTGGTGAGGGGCTGTCCGAGGAGGAATTCGCTGGTCTCTTTCAGGTAGAGGGGGATGGCGGCGACGCCGCCGAGGGTGAGGCTGACGTGGCGCAGGACCCCTTGTTCATCGGCGCGCAGGGAGGCGGCGCTGTTGACGGTGGCGATGTCGAGGCATTTGCGTTTGGAGACCTTCTCGAAGTGGATCTTGGTGCCCGGCTCGGGGATGGGGAAGTGGATCTCGGTCATGAGTTCGTCGGGCTCTTTGTCGAAGATCTTGTAGCCTTTGAAGAACCGTTTCATCGGGACCGGGCGGCGGCGGTCGCCGTTGTCGAAGACCAGGGTGGAGTCCATGGCCAGGAGGAGGGCGGTCATGTCGCCGATGGGGGAGGCGTTGATGATATTACCCGAGAGGGTGGCCCGAATGCGAAGGGGGAGAGAGGCGATCAGGAAGAGATAGTCCTGGATGCGGGGGATGATGGCCTGGATGTCGGGGTGGTGGCCGAACTCCTCGAAGGTGGTCAGGGCGCCGACGCGGAAGATCCCGTCGTCGTCGAGGCGGTCGATGCCCTTCATCTCGGGGTGACGGTTGAGGATCTTGACCGTCGTGCGGGGGAGGTGTTCGCCCTTCTGGACGTAGAGGTCGGTGCCGCCGGCGACGAAGAAGTCGGCTTCTTCGAGGCGGTCCATGGGCTCTTCGTCGAGGGGAGCGATGGTGGCGAGGTGGTCGGCGATGGAGGTGAAGTAGGTCGGGAGGAGGCCGGCGTCGCAGAGGGCGGCGACCCGGTCATCGGCGGTCCACACGTGGTGGAGATCGCCGCCTTCGGAGAATCGGTCCACCAGGTCGAGGCTCGCCCGGTTGATGGAAGCGTAGCCCGTGCACCGACAAAGGTTGCCGCTGAAGGCCCGCTGAAAGCCCTGCAAGGTAGGCTTGTGATCCGGGGATCCGAGCATATACCAGCACATGGAGACGATGAACCCCGGGGTGCAGAAGCCACATTGGGACCCGCATCGGTCGACCATGGCCTGCTGGACGGGGTTCAGTCCGGAGGGGAGGTTCAGGCCCTCGATGGAGACCAGGTGACGGCCGTGGAGCTCCCCGACGGGGACGAGGCAACTGGTGACCGGGGTGTAGACGACGCGGCCGTCATTGAGGTCGCCCAGGAGGATGGAGCAGGCGCCGCAGTCCCCTTCTTTGCAGCCCTCTTTGGTGCCGGTGAGGAGGCGCTGACGTCGGAGATAGTCAAGGACCAGGAGGCCGTCGGGAGCGTCGGTCTCGATGGGTTGGTCGTTGAGCCAGAAGGTGACGGGCTGGGTCATGGGGTGGTCCTGGATGCCGTGTTATGGGGCCGAAGACGTTGGCGCACATTCGACCGAAACCTCGGGGGATCTGTCAAGGTCACTGGTCGAGGCCGACGCCGATCTCGAAGGGGAGGTCGGGGTCGTCCTGCCGCCAGGAGGTGTCGTTGTCGATGCCCAGGGCCGAGGCCGTGGGGTGGTCATAGAGGTCGAGTTGGGCGCCGAGTTGGACGAAGAAGGCGCCGGTGATGATGCGGGTCAACGGAGAATCGGTGGGGAGATCGAAGGAGGCCGAGCCCAGGCCGCCGCCGAAGGAGCGGTGGTCCGAGGGGCCGCCGTCGAAGAGGGCCAGGGAGAGGCCGCCGTCGAAGGACACGGCGCCGCCAGGGGTCATGTAGCGCAGGACCGGGGCGCCGCCGTCGATGATGAACGCGCTGAAGGCCATCGAAGGAGAGGCGCCTTGGCCGAGGGGGCGGGGGGAGGTCTCGAGGTTGAACTCGTCGTCGCCGCCGCCGCCGAAGAAGAGGGCCAGGCCGCCCCGTTCGGCGGTGGCCTGGGCGGAACCTCGGGCCTCGAAGATGTCGGCGCCGTCACCGTCTGAGAGGAGGCCGAGGCCGAGCTGGCGAGCGTAGCCCTGGGCGAAGTAGGCGGCGTCGTATCGGTCAGCGCCGGCGCGGTCGCGGAGGATGCCTCGGCCGGCGGCGATCTGGTCTGTGCCGACGGATGCGCCCTGGGCGAAGTTGGCGTTGACGTTGCCGGACTCGAAGGGGGCCCGGTAGAGGACAAGCTCGGGGGCGCCGATACCCGGGGTGGCGTAGTAGTGGTCGTCGCCGGTGGCGTCGAGGAGGATCCCGGTCCCGCCGGCGGTGCCGAAGCCCTGGCCGGCGTGCCAGAGGTGGTAGGAGTCGTCGCCTGCGGCGTTGAAGAGCAGGCCCAGGCCGGCGAGGGCTGCGCCCTGGGCGAGAGCCTCGGCGGTGAAGGTGTCGTGGCCGCCATCGTCGAAGAGGGCGCCGACGCCGAGGACGGCTGCGCCCTGGCCGATGCGAAGCGTCTCGTAGGTGTCGTCGCCTTCGCCGAGGGAGAAGAGGAGTCCGATGCCCAGGCGGCCCGCGCCCTGACGGGCGGTGTCGGAGAGGGAGACGGCGCCCAGCGCGGAGGGGCCCGCGGGGTCCGGGGTTCGGCGGCCGGCGTCGTCGCTGGCGAGGAGGTCACCGCCGTCGAGGGGGTCGCCGGTCTGGGCGTAGGTGAAGAGATCGTCGCCGCCGAGGTCCACCAGGACGGAGAGGCCGTTCAGCACGGATTGGTTGGCTGCGACGGGGAGCCGGTAGGTGTCGTCGCCGCCGATGTCGAGGAGGAGGGCGATGGGACCTTCGAGGCGGGGATTGTCAGCGGGATCGTAGAGGGTGTCGCCGGCGTCGCCGAGGATCACCAGGCCGGCGGGGGTGTCGAAGATGGCGAGGAACTCGGCGTCCAGGTCGTCGGTGGTGAGTTCGGAGTTGTCGATGGCGGCGGTGATGTGGGCCGTGAGGGCGAGGGAGATGTCGAGGAGATCCTGGATGGGGAACTCCTCTAGCGTGGCTACCAGGTCGGGATCATCGAGGACGGAGGTCTCGGAACTGTGTGGTAGAATAAGGGCGTGGGCGTGATCGAAGAGGTCGTCGAGGTGGGCCGGGTCGAGGCCGGCGTCGGCGAAAGCCTGGTCACGGGCCTGGTAGGCGTCGGCGATGGCGTCGACGAGGGCGGCGGCGAGGTCGGCGACGTTGTCGGGGACGTCGGTGAGTTCGGCGTCGGCGTCGGGGGGGAGTTCGCCGCCGGCGGCGGTGGCGAGC
>SKON01000162.1 GCA_007120035.1 Myxococcales bacterium | reverse complement strand
GACCAGAACCCCTGAAACAGGGGCCCTGTCTGAATTCCTATGAACTTGTCAAAGACCGCATCGGTCTCCCTCGTCGAAGAGGCTCGTTTCGAGCGCTCCGTCGAGCGGGCGGCGATCTATAATTGCGCCGCTCGGCGACGTCAAGGACTTTTTTCAAAAGTTTTGGTGACGTCTGGTTCGACTTCCCGCTTCTTCGCGGTCCCGTCGAGGGAGACGGAAGGTAGGGGCCTTCTGGCGGTTCGTCAAGGGAATTATAAAAAAAAGATCGCCGACCCCTCTTTTTGGAAGGGCTACCGAGATTTGCTCACCGCCCGTCCTCTGGTAGCCTGCCCCTAAAGCCCTGGATTCAGTGGGCACTCTTACTCGAGTCATGAGGTCGAAGGCTTTGCACCTCTCTCCAGCAGATTTACGGATCGGCCAGCTCGCGCTGGCTCGGGGGATGATCGACCTGGCCCGCTTGATGGCCTGTGTCAGTGACGCCGTCACCCACCGACGAACCCTGGCAGACTCTCTCTGCTCAGCCGGTGGCCTGAGCATGGCCGACGTGGATCGCCTCGCCGACGAGCTCGAGACCCTCTCCCCAGATCGTCTCCGGGAAGCCCTCGACCAGGGGGAGACCCTGGTTCTTCAGAGCGTCCGGGACAGCGTCTCCGCCGAACACGCTTCTCTTTTGGAGGGCCTGGCGCCTGACCTCGCGGTCCAGCGAACCCTCGATCTGGCGCCCCACCCACCAGGGCCGGAAGAGTCCTCGGAGTTCACCCCCGCCGAGGCCCGATACGAGTTCGTCGACGAGCTCGGACGCGGCGGCATGGGTCAGATCCTTCGGGCTCGCGACGTGGTTCTCAACCGCGAGATCGCCCTGAAGACCCTCCTCCCCGACGTCCAGGCTTCCAACCCCCAGGCTCGCCTCGTCGCCGAAGCTCGCCTCACGGGACGCCTGGAGCACCCCAGCATCATCCCCGTCTACGAGCTCGGGCACCTGACCAACGGCGAGCCCTTCTACACCATGCGGGTGATCACCGAGGAGAGCCTGGAGTCCACCCTCGAGCAACTCCGCACTCACGACCCCGACGCCCCTTCGCTCCAACAGCTCATCCAGACCCTCCGCCAGGTCTGCCTCGCCATCCAGTACGCCCATGACCAGGGGATCGTTCACCGGGATCTCAAGCCTGAGAACATCCTGATCGGTAAGTACGGGGAGGTCTTCGTGATCGACTGGGGGATCGCCAAGATCATGGATCCCTTCCCCGACATCGACCTCTATCGCACCGGCGAGCACGCCCCGGGATCCCTGGTCGGCACTCCTCTCTACATGTCTCCGGAGCAGGCCAACGGCGACAATGAGCTCGTCGACCGACGAACCGATGTCTACGCCCTGGGCGCGATCCTCTACGAACTCTTAACCCTAAAACCCGTCTTCGAGAACTCCACGGTCCTCTCCCTCCTGGTCACGATCATTCAGGACGAACCCGTGCCCCCGTCTCAGCGGGCCCCCGACCGGGACGTCCCCACCGCCCTGGAAGAGATCTGTCTTCGGGCCCTCGCCAAAATCCAGAGCGATCGCTACCAGTCCGCCCAGGAGCTCGCCGACGACCTGGAGCTCTTCTTAGAAGGGGTCAAGGAACGAGAACGACAGGAGGCCATCGCCAAGGAGCTCATCGAAGAGGCCCGGAAGGCCCACGCCGCGTACAAAGAGGTCCGCGGTCGCCTGATCCAGTGCATCGAGGACCGGGACCAACTTCAAGACTCGGTCACCTCCCACGCCCCACGAGAGGATCGAGTCGCCCTCTGGGAGGCCGAAGATCAGGCCGAAGAGCTCCGCGTCGAGGTGGAACAACGCTTTGGCGACACCGTCTCCCTCCTGAGCCAGAGCCTTGGCTTCGCCTCATTGCCCGAGGCCCACGATGCCCTGGCCACCCTCTACTGGGAGCGCTTTGTCGAGGCGGAACGACGAAACGATCGGGCCATGGCTACCCACTTCGAGCACCTCGTGCGTCAGCACAACCGGGGCGGCTTCACCGAGCGCCTGCGAGGCCTGGCCACCCTCACGGTGCACGCCTCGCCACCCCATACCGACCTCACCCTGGCTCCCCTCCGAGAGCACCATCGCCGGCTGGTTCCCGGGGGCGTGGTGGCCATGTCTTCGGCCCCTCTCCATATCGATCGGATCCCTCACGGCCAGTACCTCCTCCACGCCACCGCCCCCGATCACGCGCCTCTCCAACTCCCGATCCTCTTGGACAGGCTCGCCAACGTGGAGACCTCCCTTCGCCTCCGACCGCGAGGAGACGTCCCCGAAGACTTCGTCGTGATCCCCGCCGGACCCTTCCTCACCGGACCGGCCCGCGACATCTCCCTGAGCCAACAGACCGTCACCCTCGACGAATTCGCGATCAAGCGAACACCGGTCACCTGCGGCGAATACGTGGAGTTCCTCAATCATCTGGTAACCATTGACTTCGACGAGGCCATTCAACGATCTCCTCGAAACCAGGCCAGTTCCACCTCGTACTTCCCGTTTGTCGACGGGAAGTTCATTGTTCCCACCGAGGACGCCGATGGCGACCGATGGGATCCGCAGTGGCCCATTTGCTTGATCGACTTCCACGATGCGACGGCGTTCGCACAATGGCGCAGTGAACGGGATGGGTACTCCTTTCGGCTCCCCACATCTCTGGAGTGGGAAAAAGCGGCTCGTGGGATCGATGGACGGATCTTTCCCTGGGGAAACAATTTCGATCCCTCCTTCTGTCGAATTCGTGAGAGCGCCCCGGGCAAGCCGATGCCCGCACCGGTCGGCACCTACCGGGCGGACACCTCTCCCTTTGGAGTCACCGACATGGCCGGAAACATCTCGGAGTGGACCTCCACCCCTGGTGATGGGGACGACACGTTCCTGCTACGGGGAGCGTCCTTCAACTCCCACCATGTGACCTGCCGCCTCGACTCCCTGCTCCAGGGTCCTGCTGGCTTCCGGCATTCCCACTATGGGTTCCGCCTGGTCCTCGAGCTCTCTTGAATCTCATCGGATCGGAGATTCTTTGCATCGAGATTCTGATTTTCGTAGAGTCACCGAATCCGGTCTGCGTTCTTCGCCCAATTTCGAACTGGAGCTACCATGTCTGGTCGCCTGCCACTGAAGTCCCTGCTTGCGGTCCTCTTCCTTCTCCTCGTTCCTCTTGCGGGAGGCTGCGGGCCTGACGATACAGGGCCGAATGGGTCGTCGTTAGTAAACCACGAGAACGACAGCAACCAGAACCAGAACCAGAACCAAAACCAGAACCAGAACCAACCGAACGGGGATCCGGTTAACGGAATGCCTGCCTCGCCATTCTGCGTTGGGGACTGCCCCGATGATGATGATCCCTACGAGGGCTGGCGCACCACCGAGGATGAGATCGCCGTTAACTCCGGCATGGTCGGTGAAGATCATGGCGGTCACTACATCGGACTCCCCGAGTGTGTCGAAGGATACTTCTTCGAATTCTCCTCCGTGGGCGATCTCGATAGCGCCCTCTTTCAGAACGCGACAGTGACCTACGTGGCCCCCAGAGGGTCAGAGTCTACGTACCCGCAGCTTGACGACATCCCGTCCCTCCAGGAGGGCCCGGTGATCGTCTCTTTGCTCCCTGGTGAACACCACCTCTCTGAGGATCTCACCTTCCATGGCCCGACCTTCATTGCCAGCCCCTGCGCCTCGTCGGCCTCGATCCACCTCGCCGACGCTTCGATTCGATTCGTCGAGTCCGAGATCGCTGTTCTGGCCGGGCTGTCGATTCACCATGACGGGCCTTCGTCCGCCATCGTCATGGAGGGGGTCGACACCGGATTCGTCACCAACACACGTCTGGTCGGCTCGCAAAACAGTGAAGCAGGGCTCGCAATCAATGAGGTAGCACAACTCTTTTTGGCCCACTCGGCCATCGAGACCTTCAATACCGGTGTGTCGCTCCGGGACACTCATGCCGTGATCCGTTCTACCCTCTTTCAACGGAATCGAGTGGTCGGTGTCGATCTTCATCCCCTCTCCACAGCCCGCAGCTCCTACCACAATCAGCTCTTGATGGTTCGGTCTATGATTGAAGGAGACGGACAAGACCGCCCCTCAATCGGACTGCGAGCGAACGCGTCGTTCGTCGTCCTTTCAGACGTCTCCGTGCGCCGACTTGGATCCATGGCCGAGTCCAGAGGGGCGGGGCTTTCCTCCCGTGCTTCTCTCCTCATGATCCATGGAGACTCGGAGATCATAAACAATCGTGGACCAGGGATCTGGGCTCAAGAGAGCCGCCTTTGGGTCTCGGGATCCACTCGCATCGACCATAACCGTCGAGGAATCTACGCCACCCGTGACCGGAGCCTCCTGGCCGCCTTCTTCAATCGCGACCTCCAAGGGCTCGACCTGATCGACCCCGGTGACTTCCTCTTCGCTCCCGTGGCGACTATTCCGGCCACCATCGACCGAAGCAGTAGCGCCTTCCCCGGCGACACCCTCTTCCCCGGCGACACCCTCTTCCCCGGCGACACCCTCTTCCCCGGAGACACCCTCTTCCCGGGTGACACCCTTTTCCCTGGTGACACCCTCTTCCCCGGCGACACTCTCTTCCCCGGCGACACTCTCTTCCCACTTGGGCAGTCCCTCTTTGACACGAGCAGTCTTGACCCCGACGACCCGGATGACACTCTCTTCCCGGGTGACACTCTCTTCCCCGGCGACACTCTCTTCCCCGGCGGCGCCGCCGGACCCCTCTCTCCGGCCGCCAGCGGCCTCGGTGCCGAGGACCTCTGGAGCGTCGTCGCCGTCACCGGGAACGTCTCTCTCTTCGACAACATCGAGGCCGGGATCCATGCCGTGGACACGGGCCTCTTGGTCCACGGCATCGACATCGCCGGCACCCAGAATCCGCCGTCCTGGCCCATGGCTCTGGCCAGCGCCGGACCGGCCCACGGGATCATCGCCCAGGGATCTCCCTTCACCCATGTCGGCGACACCATCCTTGTGGACAACAAGGGGATCGGGCTCCTGGCCACGGACCTGAGGGAGAACCCGGAACCTCACGAGATGGGCGATCTCAAGGATCCCACTCTCTTCGTCTACGACAGCGTCTTCCTCGGGAACGAGCTCGGCGGCGCCCAGCTTCGCAGCCGCAACGACCGGGATCGGGGCTCGGCGATCATCATGGAGACCGCCTTCGTTCGCAATCAAATCGCCGGTCTCCACACCTATCGCCAGAACGTCGCCCTCTACGACTCCGACTTCCTCCTCACCAAGTTTCACCCCGAATATCTCGTCGACAACGCCGTGAGCCTTGAGATGGCCGACGGGATCCAGTTCGTGGACTCCGATGCTCTCCTGGTCCGAAACGATATGCGCCGAAACGATCGGTTCGGCTGCTTCTTCCACGGCAGCGGCCGACTCTACGCCTACGAGAACTCATGGGCACAGCGCGCGGGCAACGACTTCCCAGCGCTGGCCTTCGAGTCTAGTGAGGAGCCCGAATTCGGAGGCACTGACTATGAGCAGGCCGATATCACGGGGATGCCTGTATGGGAGCCCGGACAGGGCGTCGTCCTTGATAGTCCGAACAACTCCGACCTCCTCCCGGGAGACCTCCCCGAGCCCTGACCAAAACCGGTGGTGAGATCCCTACCCTTTCCCCGAAGCCTTCCCCGCGCTATGCTAAGGTGTTGATTCGTGGAACCTCGGTGTCTGACAACAGACCTCCACCACGGGATCGGGACTCGTGAGCTGCCCGAAGGAACATCTCGCCCTCTTCCAGGGGACCTACGGGGCTGCCTCGGCAGCGGTCTTCGTCCTGGCTCCCCCGCAGGAGATCTGCCTCTTCAGTGAAGGGGCCCTCGCCCTCCTCGGTCTCGCCGATGACGCTCTCCCCCGTACCCTCGACGACTTCGCCGCCGTGGACAGCCTGGAAGAGCCCCACAGTCTGGCTCTTCACGCCCGCCGCGAACTCCAGACCTCATCCACGAAGGACTGGAATGGAGTCCTCCGGGGCACCCCGCCCCGTCACCTCCGGGCGACCTTCTTGCCCCTCCCACCGATCGACGGCTCCCCCTACCACCTCTGCCACCTTCACACCGAAGGTCCTCAGATCGGAGCCCTCGCCAACACCCGCCGGAAGCTGGAACGGGCCATGGAGGAGCTCCCCTCGGCGGTCCTCCTCTTCGACACCGACGGGCGGGTGATCCACCTCAACAGGCGAGCCAAAGTCCTGGTCGGCCGCGACACCTGGGATGTCCTGGGACAGGAAGATCACCCCTTCATGCCCCGCGACCCCGACGGGAAAGCACTCCCTCGCGACCAATGGCCCCTCTTCAAAGCCCTGCAGACTCGCAAGACCTACAAGAATCTGGAGGTAATGCTCGACTTCGGGGACGCTCATCGAGTCCTCTCCATCGATATCGTCCCCGTCCGCGACGGTGATGAGATCTCTTTCTTTCTGGTGACCGGCCGAGACATCACCCAGCGCACAGAACGAGATCGCCGCAAGGATGACTTCCTCAGCATCGCCAGCCACGAGCTTCGCAGCCCCCTGACCCCCTTGACGGGCCTCTTGCAGATCGCCCGCAAGCGGCTCGAGGAGGGGGGACAGGTCGAACTTCCCTTGCTGGAGCGAGCAGAGAGCCAGGTCCTTCGCCTGCGCCGCCTGATCGAGAGCCTCCTGGACCTCTCCCGTATCGAGACCGGGAAGTTGGCCGTCGACCCCGAGCCCACGGAGATGACCGATCTCCTTCATCAGATCATGGACCCCTGGCTGCGAGGACCCCAGAGCGACCGGATTCACCTGACCACTCCCTCCACAGCGCTCTTCGCCAACGTCGACCCCCATCGCGTCGAGCAAGTCGTCACCAACCTGGTCGATAACGCTCTGAAGCACGGGCCGGACTCGGGAGCGATCAAGGTCGTCCTCTCCACCGAAGACGACCAGGCACGGATCTCCGTCTGCGACGACGGAGACGGCCTGGACCAGGACGTGATCGACCGCATCTACAGCAACTCCCTCTTCACCACTCGCCAGTCTCGAAGCCCCTCGGGCCTCGGCCTCGGCCTCTTCATCACTCGACAGATCGTCGAGAGCCACGGCGGAGAGCTCCTGATCGACTCCACGGCCAATTGCCGCACACGGATCTCGGCGACCTTCCCCACCATCGCCGCCCCTTGACCGCCAGTCCTCATTGCCATCTCAAGCGCCAACTGGTACCACTTTCCCCGTATTTGTTCACCAGACGGGACCGACAGAACCGGAGCGGACATGGCCCTTCAGCAAGGTTGGCAGGCCTTTCATCAGGGACGATTCGACCAAGCGTTGAATCACTTTGAGCGCCAGGACTCCCTGTCCGCCACGGCGGGGCGAGCCCTGTCGCTGATCGCCCTGGGGCGCTCCTCGGAGGCCTCCACGGTCACCGATCGATTCCTCAATCAGAACCCGTCGATCTGGGCCGAGGCGCTTCACGCCGACATCCTCGGCCGCCAGGGCAAGCGGTCCGACGCCGAGCGGCGACTCTTAGACGTCGCCCGACGGGCCCCGGAGCAGGGCTTCTTCCAATCCCTCCTGGGAGAACAACGGGTCCGCCAGGGCAAATGGCAACAGGGCACGGAGGACTTCATCTCCGCCATGTCTTACCGCGATGAACAGACCTTCGCCCACATTGCTCGGGTGATCGCCGACATGGTCGACGCCGTGGCGGCCCGGCGAATCCCTCAGGCTGACGGCCTGAAGTTCGTCAACCGCATCGACTACTCCGCCGCCAAGAAGACCCAGGAGATGAACGCCTATTTCGCCGGCGCTCGCCGGGCGCTGAACAACACCCGCCGCATGGATCGGGGTGCTCTCCGCGAGGCCTGGAGCTACAGCGATCGAGGCGGCGCCTCGTCGGCTGCCCCCCCGCCTACGCCGGCCCAGAGTCGCCAACCAGACCGTCAACCCCAGCGACAGCAGCCACAGCAGGCACAGCAGCGACAGCAGCGACAGCAGCGACAGCAGCGACAGCAGCGACAGCAGCGACAGCAGCGACAGCAGCCACAACAGAGACAAGCCAACCCCAGGCAACCTCCACAGCAACGACAGGACCGCCGGCGCGACTCCCGAGTTCAGACCGTCCAGCAGCAGCTCTCCCAGCGGGTCCCCCGCCCCCAGGCTCGCCCCTCCCAGATGCACGCCAACATTCAGAACATGAGCGCTGTCCTCGCCGAAGAGCGTCGCCTCAACGAGTGCCTTCAGGACATGGTGGACCCCGTCTTTCCGCCTCGATGGCCCTCCTCCCAGGAAGAGCCCATCGACATCGTCGAACCCATCGGGTTCGCCCAGGACCCGATCCTCCGGGGGAGCAGCTCTATCCGGAACCAGAACTTCCGGATCACCGGCGGCCAGATCACCATCCAGATCATCCTCGACCGGTGCATGAACTCCTTGATCGCCGCCGCCCTGGCACAGAAGCCGATCATGCTCCCCCTGACCCCCGACTCCATTCCTCGCATGGAGCTCAATCTCCTGGACTCCTTCACCGACGACATGCCGAAGCTGATCGATCTCTACTCCGAGGACGCTCGGATCCGCGACCAGCTTCAACTGGGCATCGGCAAGTTCATTGGCGAGTGCGTCTCCGTTCCCTACGGCGGTGCCTGGCACTACGGCGATCCTCCGGAGTCCTCCAAGGTCCTCCTCGGCGACGTCACTCTGGACCCCATGGCCCTGGCGAGAGACTTTCTGGACCGCGACCACTTCGACGACGTGTCCTTCCGGTCCTTGATCGACGACGCCGAACTCGCCCTGCGCTCCAGCACCTCCCTGCCGACCTTCACCGAGCATATCGACCCCACGCCGGGCCTCGAAGGAGAAGGCCTGAAGCTCAGCCTGGCGGAGATGTGGGTCGCCTATCGGTTCGTCCTCAATGACCTCGACGCCCCGCGCATCGCCGACAGCATCGAGATTCAGGAGCGCGGCGAGGTGGGATACACCACGTTCCTGGTCGATCAAGAGTTCGTCCCCCAAGAACTCGCCGGAATTCCGGGGGCTACAGACTCCCAGGGCCGGGTGGCCATGGCCTACCTGGGCCGAACTGGCGAGTTTCTGGTGCTGAGCAGCCGCAAGCACTTCGCCCGGTTCTTGACCCGCACCGGGTTGGCCCTGACCAAGAGCACAGCCAAGGAGATCCTCTCCCGGCTCTCCCTCTTTCGACCGGGGTGGCAGATCGTCTCATCTCCCCGCCGGGCCGAGGAGATGAACCGCCACTTCCAGGGCACTCCCTTACAGCCGCCGAACTTCCACACCGGCGCTACCCCGGTCCTGCAGTTCTCTGCGCTCGATGCCGACCGGACTCCTCAGCAGCTCCAGATCCGCTACGATCGCCGCGAAGGCATCTACTCGGTCCGCTGAGCGAACTCACCTGCCCTTTCGCGCAGCTCCTCAGCAAAAGAGGCCGGCGCTTCCACGACCACGTCGGGGATCATCCCCAGGATGAAGGACCGGAACTCCGGGCACAGGCCCAACTCAAAGTGGACCCGCAACCCGCCGTCGATCTCCTGGTTCTGCTGAGACTCATGAAGGCGATACCGCCGCAGGTACTTCGCCCATGGGCCGGTCACTCGTAGCGAGACCTTCTCTACCGGAAAATTCCTGGCGAAGATCCCGAACGCCTGAGCAAAATAAGCGTCCTCTTCGGCCCTCTCTCCGTACTCGAAGAGTCCGTCGACCTCTGCCCCGAAGGCCTCTCGAAGCTCCTGCCGCCGAGCCCCCACGGCCTCGTTATCGGGGCGCTCGTCCTGCTCTTTCTTCCACGCCTTCAGGGCCGGACGCACCCGATCGGCGACCAGATCCTTTCGCTTTCGTCCGCTGGCCGTAAGGATCCCGGCGACATCGAAGAGCTTCTCGTCGTCGCCATCGATGGCCTGCAACCACAGCCGGCCCTGGTACCAGATCAGCCGTCGGGGGATCAGCTCGTACCGACGGACCTCATCGTCACTTCGTTCGTAGTCGATCACCACCCCCTTTTTGAGGGTGATGCAGTCCAGCAGGGTCTCGAGGACCTCCAGGAGGGTCCGGCGGTCTGTGGGCGCCCAGGTCCGGCGCAGAACCAACGCCAACGAGAGCCTTCGGAACCGCTCGTCATGGGGCGCTCCGGCTCGCTGCTTCCACTCCTGGGCCAGATCGTCGATGTACTGACCGTAGGGGGTGTTTCGAAACACATCGAGGGCGATCGCCCCCAGCTCCAGCGCCGCCGCCGTCCCCACCACGGCTTGCTGGCTGTCCACCCCGGGCATCTTCCACACCTTCGTTCGTCCCCGACGATAGGTGTGGAGCCCGTAGAGTTCTTCCAAGAGCTTCAGATCTGCCCGGGCCTGGGGGTACTGAATGCCGAACTCATCGCTCACCTCTTGAATGGTAATCCCCTCCCCGGCCCGCAGACGTTTCAAGAGCGCGTGGGATCGTCGGGTAGCTGCAAAGGTGTTTCGTGCCGGCATTCGTACCTCCTGCCCGGATTCGGGACCTCCCCCCGATGCCCGCAGAGGACTTGGTGACAAAACGTAACAATACTCGTCGTGCCCCCATTCTACCGACAAGATCACAGACTTCGCAACCTCAGAGAATCACATCCAAAGCGCTCCGATCTCCGGACTGAATGCTCTTCAAGATCGCTCGACCCTCGGGGAGGATCTGGAACACGAAGAACTCCATGGTCGCGATCTTGTTCTCGTAGAACCGGGCGTTCTCATTGGCCTCCATCAGCTCCCTGCGGGCCTCCCGATCGGAGCTGTCGATACCCCGGTCCTCCCAGATCTCACCGAGCTTCTCCCGGGCGATCGTGGCCTGCTTCAACAAGAGCTGCGCCGACTCCACCAACCCGAACATCCGCAAAAACGGCGTCGCGTGGAGGAGCGGATACTCCGGATCTTGCTTGCCCAGCTGCTGGAACCCGAAGGCCGCCTCCCCGAGGGTGTTCTTGGCCTTGTCCACCTCTTTGGCCACGGGCCCGAACTCGGGATCCTCCAAGAGGGGCATCAAGAACTCGTTGGCATCCTGCAGCCACGCCAAAAAGAGCCCCCCTCCCTTCTGGCGCATCTTTCGTCCCAGAAGATCCAGGGCCTGAATCCCGTTGGTCCCCTCGTAGATGGACGCGATCTTCACATCCCGCATCAACCCCTCGACTCCGTACTCCTTGATGTACCCGTAGCCGCCCAGGACCTGCATGGCCAGCTCGGTCATCTTGAACCCCATATCGGAGGCGAAGGCTTTGCAGATCGGCGTCAGGAGATCCAGAAGGTCCTGGGACTTTGCCTTGCGGGCCTCGTCCTCCCCATAGAGGGCGTGATCGCTCAAGAAAGCGCTGTGGTAGAGCAGCGCCCGAATGGCCTCTCCATAGGCCTTCATGGTCATCAGGTTTCGACGCACGTCGGGATGCTCGATGATCGCCACGCTCTCGGCGTTCTTATCCCGATCGGTGACCTTCGGCCCCTGCTTTCGCTCCCGGGCATAATCCAAGGCGATCTGGTAGGCGGCGTTTCCGATCGCCACCCCCTGCAGACCCGTGATCAGCCGGGCCTCGTTCATCATCTGGAACATGTAGGAGATCCCCTTGCACCGCTCTCCTACCAGCCATCCCCGACAGTCCCCGGCGTCCCCGAAGGAAAGCGCGCAGGTCGGCGAGGCATGGATCCCCATCTTCTCTTCGATGCCCGTGACGGTCACGTCGTTCAGCTCCCCGACGGAGCCGTCCTCGTTGACCCGCAGCTTCGGAACGATAAAGAGGCTCACCCCTCGGATCCCTTCCGGATCCCCCTCGGCCCGGGCCAACACCAGGTGGATGATGTTCTCCGTCAACTGGTGGTCCCCGGCGGAGATGAAGATCTTATTGCCCCGGATCTGGTAGTACTCTTCCCCCTCCACGGGGGCCGCCGTGGTGGTGAGCTCCCCGAGCGCCGAGCCGGCCTGGGGCTCGGTCAGGCACATCGTCCCTCCCCACTGGCCGGTGTACATCTTCTCCAGGTAGAGATCGATGTCCCGGTCCGTCCCGAAGGCCTCGATCAAGTGGCCCGCCGCCACGGTCAGCCCCGGCGTAAACATGAACGACGGGTGGGCGGAGATGAAAAACTCCACCAGCGCCATCCCCAGGCTATGGGGCAACCCCATCCCTCCGTACTCCGGATTGTGCACCGGCGCGAAGAGCCCCATCTCGCAGAACTCCTTGTGGAGCGACTCGTAGCACTCCGGCAGATAGACCTTCCCGTCCTCCAGTCGACACCCCTCGGCGTCAGCCTGCTCCGTGGTCGGCGCTAGCCGCTCCTGGGAGAACCGCTGGGCCTGAGCCAACACGATCTCGAAGGTCTCCTTGTCGTAGTCGGCGTACCGCGAGAGCTTCGTCAGCTCGTCGATCTTCAGCTGCTCAAAGAGGTTAAAATCCACATCTCGTCGGTCGATCCGGAACTCACTCATCCTCTTCTCCTCGCGTTATTGCAGGGGTGAACTCTTGGGGCCATGAATGAATCGCCATTCATAGTGCGAATCTCTCCCAAGATCGCAAGTGAAATCCCGACAGTTGACACCTCTCTTACTTCTCCGTTACACCTCAGGGGTCTATACTTCGGTGCTCTGGCATCGCCTTCGACGGAGGTCCCATGGGACTCGTGGTTATTACGCTGATCCTCATCCTGATCGGCGTGGTCGCCTATTTTGCAGGTGCCTACAAACTCGCTCAATACGGCTTCCGCCTCAGCCGAGGTACGGGATTGCTCGTTCTCCTCTTCCCCCCTTACACGTTCTTCTTCGCCCTGAAGAAGCTCGAGGTCGACGGAAAGGAGCTCCCCACGGCGATGTGCAGCTTCGGCCTGATCGTGGCCGGGTTGCTGATCGCTATCTTCTGGCAGCCCCTCTTTTTCGCCGTCACCGGCGATTTCGACGAGGTCCAACGCCTGATGCACGCCGAGATCGCTCCGGCCAGCGCCGCCGAGGCGCCGGAGACGCCCGGCACGGAAGCCCCGGCCCCCGAGCCAGCCCCTGAGCCCGAGCCCGCCGACGAGCCCGCCGCCGAAGAAGAGGCCCAGGGCGGAGACGCCGAGGCGGCCGACGGAGAGGCCGAGGGTGATGAGGGCCAGGAGGGTGATGAGGCCGAAGCGGAAGATAGCGAGGACTAGTCCTCGGACCCCCGGTCGTAGATCAACCGCAACCCTTCCAGCGTCAAGAACTCATCGACCTCGTCGATGATGTCCGTCTCCTCTGCAAAGAACGGGGCCAGGCCTCCTGTGGCCAGCACGGTCACCTCCCCCTGCAACTCCTCCTTCATCCGGGTCACGACCTCCCGAATCTGGCCGATATACCCGTAGAGAAGTCCCGCCTGAATGGAGTGGACCGTCGTCCGCCCGATCACCTCCGGTGGCTTCGCCAGCTCGACCCGGGGTAACTTACTGGCCGCGTGGAAGAGGGCCTCGCTGGACACGGTGATCCCCGGACAGATCGCTCCTCCCAGGTATTCTCCCTGGTGAGAGATGGCGTCGAAGGTGGTGGCCGTCCCGAAGTCCACCACCACCAGGGCTGTCTGGTATCGCTCCCAGGCCGCCACGGCGTTGACGATCCGATCAGCCCCTACCTCCTCGGGGTGATCATAGAGCACGGGCATATCGGCCCGGATGCTCTCCCCCACCACGACGGGCTCGCAGTGGAAGTACACCTCGATCATCTTTACCAGGAGCCGCTCCATGGGGGGCACCACGCAGCTGATGATCGCGTCCTTGACCTCCACGGCCGCCAGACCGCTCAGCTCGAAGAGCTGCCTCAAAAAGATCCCGTGCTCATCGCTGGTCCGTCCCTGGTGGGTCTGCAGCCGCCAGTGCCTCACCAGCTCGTCGCCTCGATACACGCCGAGGACGGTGTTCGTATTTCCCACATCGATGACCAGGAGCATTCTCACCTCACACTCAACAAGAACTTCCGGTTCCACTGCTTAGCCCTCCCGTAGAGGCTTGTCCACCCGCTCCAGAGGCACTACCGTACGGACGTCCCGAAGAGGACTGCCTCGGATCACTACGTCCCGGACCACATGGCTCGCTTTCTCCTCCGCCGCTTCTTCGCCTCCCTGATCGTCATCTTCGGTGTCGTGACGCTGGTGTTCTTCGTCCTCCGGGCCGTCCCGGGTGACCCCGTGGAGTCCATCCTCGGTGAGCAAGCCCTGGAGGTGGACAAGCAGGCGCTTCGGGACTGCCTGAACCTCGACGAGCCCCTCCTGGTCCAGTACGGCTTCTTTTGGCAGGACGTCTTCAGCGGCACCCTGGGAGAGCTCTGCGACGAGCGGGGCGTCACCGTAGCCGAGCGCCTGATCGACAACATCCCGGCCACCATGGAGCTGGCGCTGGCGGCGATGTTCTTCGCCCTCCTGTTGGGGATCCCCCTGGGGATCATCGCCGCCTTGCGGCCCTACTCCTGGGTGGACAACACCACCGCCGTGATCGCGCTGGGAGGGATCTCGATCCCCAACTTCTGGCTGGGGCCGATGCTCCTGATCCTCTTCAGCCTCACCTTGCAGGTCCTCCCCAACCCGGGCAGTGAGGTCGCCGGCCTGACGGCGCTCGTGTTGCCGGCGATCACCCTGGGCACCGCTCTGAGCGCCAAGCTGATGCGGATGACCCGCTCCAGCATGCTCGAGGTCCTGCATCGAGACTACGTCCGCACTGCCCGGGCCAAAGGGCTCCCCCGGGCCAAGGTGATCCTCAAGCACGCCCTCCGCAACGCCATGCTCCCCGTGGTCACCATCATCGGCCTCCAGTTCGGGGCCCTCTTAACGGGAGCCATCATCGTCGAGAAGGTCTTCGCCCGCCCCGGCGTTGGCACTCTCCTCTTGGACGGGATCGAAGCCCGCAACTACCTGATCGTTCAGGGGTGCGTCCTCTTCATCTCCTTTGTCTACATCATCGTGAACCTGGCGACGGACCTCTTCTACGGGTTCGTCGATCCCAGGATCCGGTACGACTGAAGGAGACCACGATGATCCTGCCCCGCTTCCGACGACTCTTCGCCCTCACCACCGGGGGCCCCAACAAGTTCAGCTTCCTGGCCTACTTCGGGATGGTCTTTCTGGCGCTCGTGGCCTTCGTCGCCATCTTCGCGCCCTGGCTTGCGCCCTACGAGCTCACCCACATGGACGTCACTCGCCAGCTCGAGGGGCCCTCGGCGGACCACTGGCTGGGCACCGACGAGAACGGCGCCGACGTCCTCACCTTGATGATCTTCGGCGCCCGGGTGGCCGGACTGGTGGGGATCTCCGTGGTCTCCATCTGCGCCACCGTGGGAATCATCCTCGGCGCCGTCTCAGGTTACTTCGGCGGCGCCATCGACGAAGTCCTGATGCGGGTCACCGACATCCTGATGGCCTTCCCGGGGATCCTCCTGGCGATCCTGATCATCTTCATCACCCAGGAGCCCAGCCTGATCGCCGTGATCGGCGCCCTCTCGGTCTCGGGGTGGGCCGGCTACGCTCGCCTGGTCCGCGGCCAGGTGCTGGCCCTCCGGGAGGAGGCCTACGTGAAGGCCGCCCGGGCCCTGGGCCTGCCCACCAGGAAGATCCTCTTCGGGCATGTGGTCCCCAACAGCCTGGCCCCGGTGATCATCCAGGCCACCTTCGGCGTCGCCGGGGCGATCCTCGCCGAAGCAGCGTTGAGTTTCTTGGGCCTGGGGCCGCAGGACATGACCAGCTGGGGAGCCCTCCTCGACCAAGGCGCCAGCTACTTCCTGCTCACCGCCCACCTGGCGATCTTTCCGGGGCTGGCGATCATGTTCACCGTCCTCTCGATCAACTTCGTCGGCGACGGACTCCGCGATGTCCTCGACCCCCACGCCCTCACCCGGAGCTAAGCCACCATGACCGACCCCCTCGATCAGGATCTCCTCCACGACGTCGGCCAGCTCTTCGTGATCGGCTTCGATGGACCCCGCAAAAGCTGCCCCCCGGCGGTCCAGGAGGCCCTCTCCGCGGGGCGCCTCTCGGGGGTGATCCTCTTTCGCCGCAACGTGGAAGACCTGGACCAATTGCTCTCCCTGATCGGCGACATCTACTCCGCGGCCGATCCCTGCCCGGAGCTGCCCTTCGTCGCCGTCGATCAGGAAGGGGGCAAGGTAGTCCGGGTCACCGAGCCCCTCACCCCCCTGCCGGCCATGCGCCGGGTCGGCGCCGCCGCCGATCTCCGGGAGGTGGGTCGGGTCTCCGAGGTGATCGCAACCGAGATCGGCGCCCTGGGATTCAACCTGAACTTCGCCCCCGTTCTCGACGTCGACACCAATCCGGACAACCCGGTGATCGGCGATCGGTCCTTCTCCCGCGACCCCGAGCGGGTCGCTCGGTGCGGGGCCGGCTTCCTGATGGGGCATTTCACCGCCGGCGTGGTCCCCTGCGGTAAGCACTTCCCCGGCCACGGCGACACCGACGTCGACAGCCACCTCGGCCTCCCTCGTCTGGACCACGATCTGGATCGCCTCTCTTCGGTGGAGCTCTTCCCCTTCGAGCGGGCGATCGCCGCCGGGGTTCCCATGCTCATGACGGCTCATATCCTCCTGCCGGCCCTCGACGATCGCCACCCGGCCACCTTGAGCCGGCCGATCCTCACGGGGCTCCTCCGAGAGAAGCTCGGCTTCGACGGCGTGATCGTCACCGACTGTCTGGAGATGAAAGCCGTCGCCGAGCACTACGACATCGAAGAGATGGTCGCCCTCGGGCTGCACGCCGGCGTCGACCTCTTCTTGATCTGCCACACCGAGGAGAAGTGGCAGCGGGCCATCGACTTTCTCTATCGCCGAGCCGTCGAAGATCCCGCCATCCGGGCCCGCGTTCAGGAGAGCGCCGCCCGGGTGCGACGCGTCAAATCGGAGCTCTTGAGCCACCTGCCCCGACCCTGGACCCCGCCTGCCCACCTGGACCAGGTTTTGGGCTGCCAGGAGCACCACGACACCGTCGCTCCCTACCTGGGCGACGAGTCCATCGCCGACGACCCCACGGAGACCACCTGAGGAGCCCCTGATGGCATCGATCACCCTGAAGAGCGTAGGTAAGTCCTTCGGCGACACCGTGGTCCTTCGGGACATTAACGTCGCCATCGAAGACGGAGAGTTCCTGGTCCTGGTTGGCCCCTCGGGGTGCGGAAAATCCACCCTCCTGCGACTTCTGGCCGGCCTGGAGACCATCACCTCCGGCACCCTCCATATCGGCGACCGCCTCGTCAACGACGTGGAACCCCGGGATCGAGGCGTGGCCATGGTCTTTCAATCCTACGCCCTTTATCCCCACATGACGGTTCGGGAAAACATGGGGTTCGCTCTGAAGATTCAAAAGCAACCGACCGACCAGATCCGGGCCCGGGTCGACGAGGTCGCCGAGATGCTCGGTCTCTCCGCTTATCTCGATCGCCGGCCCCGACAGCTCTCCGGTGGCCAGCGCCAGCGGGTCGCCATGGGCCGGGCCATCGTCCGCCAGCCCGACGCCTTCCTCTTCGACGAGCCCCTCTCCAACCTCGACGCCGCCCTGAGAACCCAGATGCGGGTGGAACTCAAGAAGCTCCACAACGACCTGGCTACCACTATGGTCTACGTCACCCACGACCAGATCGAAGCCCTGAGCCTGGCGGATCGGATCGCCGTGCTGGACGCCGGGATTCTCCAGCAGGTCGGCACCCCGAAAGAGCTCTTCGAGACCCCGGCGAACCGCTTCGTCGCCCAGTTCATCGGCTCACCCTCCATGAATATCTTGGCCGGAGCCGTGGACGACGGCGCCTTTCACGGCGACGGGTTCACCCTGGGGCCCGTCCCCGATCGGGCCGCCGAGGCCGTAGAGGTCGGCCTGCGACCTCAACACCTCTTCGTCGCCTCCGACGAGGAGACCACCGGTGATGAGGCGGTCCATCTGAAGGGAACCCTGGACGTCGTAGAGCCCATGGGCTGGGAGGCCTACGCCCATATCCACCTCGGAGAGGCCCCGATCATCGCCCACGTCCGGGCCGAGAGCCTCCACGGGATGGCGCCCGGCGACGAGATTCACCTGACGATCACCCCCGAGCACCTCCACTTCTTCGCCGCCGACGGTCGCCGACTCTAAGAGCTACCTGGTCCTACGACAGAGAGCCGATGGCCCGGCAGAGCCCACGGGCCGCAGCAGCGGGCTTTCCGGAACGCAGCAACCCCCGGATCACGGCCACCCCATCGGCCCCGGCGCCGATGGCCGCCGCCGCGTTGGACTCGTCGACGCCACCGATGGCCACCAGGGGCACCTCCACAGCGGCCCGCACCTCTCGCAAGATCTCCACGCCTCGGGGCGCCGACGCGTCCGGCTTGGACGCCTTCCCCCCGAAGATCGCCCCCACACCCAGATAGTCCGCGCCGTCTTTCACGGCCTGGCGAGCCGCCTCGACGGTTCCCGCCGACGCCCCGATCAGCAACCCCTCTCCCGCCACCTGCCGGGCCTGCCGGATCGGCAGGTCCTCGGGCCCCAGGTGTACCCCGTCAGCCCCCGTGGCGAGCGCGATATCCAGCCGATCGTTGACCACGAATTTTACGTCTCTGCCTCGACACACCTCGGAGAGCTCTCGGGCGGCCTCGAAGATCTCCACCGCCGTGCTCACCTCGTCGCGAAGCTGCACCACCGAAGCTCCCCCGGCGATCACCTCTTCGGTCAGGGCGACCAACCCCTCCACGGTGGTGATCCCACGGGCCTCGCACTGCCCCCGATCGATGATGGCGTAGAGAAAGGGCCCTTTCACTTTCCACCGGAGTTGGCGAAGCTCGACCCACAGCCCCCGAAGGCCGTCGGGGCTTTGGAGGCGATCTCCTCGGCCTGCAAGTCCGCTCGATAGCTCGAGCGCACCAGGGGACCGGCCTCCACGTGCTGAAAGCCCATCTTCTCCCCCTCCTCCTTGAACATCGCGAACTCGTCGGGGTGGACCCACCGCCGCACCGGCAGGTGCCGGGGGCTGGGACGCAGGTACTGGCCCAGGTTCAACACCTGTACCCCCCGGGCCACCAGGTCCTCCATGGTCTTCAGCACCTGATCATTGGTCTCCCCCAACCCCAGCATCATCCCGGTCTTCACCAGAGCTCGCCCGTCCTCAGCGCCCCACTGCAGCACCGACAGGCTCCGCTCGTAGTCCGCCTGGGGCCGCACCTCCCGGTGCAGCTCCTCGACGGTCTCCAAGTTGTGGGAGAAGCAATCCGCCTGGGCGTCGAGCACGGTCTGCACGTCCTCTCGGACCCCCTTGAAGTCACCGGTCAGGATCTCCAACCCCAGGTCAGGGCAGGACTCCTTGATCGCCCGGATCGTATTCGCCCAGGCCGCCGCCCCACCGTCGGGGAGATCATCCCGATCCACGCTGGTGATCACCACATAATTCAGGTTCAGCCCCGCCAGGGTCTCGGCCACTCGCCGGGGCTCATCGGGATCCACCGCCCCGGGCCGTCCGGTCATCACGTCGCAGAACCCGCAGCTCCGGGTGCAGATATTGCCCAGAATCATGAAGGTCAAAGACTTCCGAGACCAACACTCCGTGATGTTCGGGCACTGCCCGGACTCACAGATCGTGTTCAGCCCCGCCTTTTTGACCAGCTCCTGGGTCTCGAAGAACTCCTTCTTCAGCGTCAGCCGCTTCCGAATCCACTTCGGGCGAGGACCGGCCTCATCGGGGCGAAACTTCAGGGCCGGCCGGGCCGGGCCGCTGGTTCGCTCCCGCTGGGGGGCTTCCGGTTGTCGATTAGCCAGGGGCAGAGGGATATTTTTCGCCATCTCACGCTCCGCGAGAGGAGTTCCAGGGTTCCTGATAGAAAACTCGGCGGTACCCGCCAAATTTCCAGCCTCCCCTCAGGCGCCGCCGTCTTCGGCGTCGGCGAAGAGAAGCAACACCTCGTCCTCGCTCAGGATTCGCGAGTTCGTGTTGCCCCAGATATTGTTCACCGCCACGAGCTCCCCGTTGGCCAGCTCCGACGTCAGGTAGATCGCGTAGTACTCACCGCCATCCTCGGTACTCATCCCCGGAATCTTATCCAGGGGCGTCCGAGACTTCGGCGAGAAGAGCTCGCAGGGCTTGCCATCGACGAACTTGGTGCCACCCTCCTTGCTAGGATCTCCGAAGTAGGGGCTCAACACTACCGTCTCCTCCACGTCGCCCTGCTTCACCAGGAGCTTGACCCCCGGATAGCCGCTGAACTGAGGGCCCTCTTGATCGACCAGGCTCTCGCCCTTCGGACCAAAAGCCTTGGTCACCACCACCACCAGACCGGACTCGGCGATCGCCCGCAGGCGGGTCTGCGTCCCCGGCTGGGAAGCGAAAGGATTGGTTTCTTTATTCTCCGACATGGCGTCCTCTCCCTGTTCCAACTCGGCCGGTCCATTCCGACACGAGTCCTAGTTTCGTACCCCAAACCTCAGGACCTGACAAGTTGGCGCCCCAACTCCCCTTCTCGTGACTCTTCGTTGCGTCCTTCCCGTTGGTTTCCATCCCCAGATCCGGTACAGAGAAGATCTCACGCTTCCCTTCACACGGTGACACCATGAGCCCCAAGCGTTCCGCAGAAGAACTGATCACATCCATGATCGACGCCGCCCGTGACTTCTATCG
>SKON01000152.1 GCA_007120035.1 Myxococcales bacterium | reverse complement strand
CCGACGCCGGCCGCACCGCGCCACCCCACGTGGTCGGTGACCTCGCGGAGGCGCAAGGGCGATCGCGGACTTTCAGGGGCTGCTGACTATGATGGGGTGCGGTTGTTGTAGGTCCGGGGGACCCTCGGCTTTTCGCCGAAGAACCACCGGAGGCCGATGTGGAGGCCCATGCCGAGGGGAATCCCCACGGTTATCGGTAGGCCAATGAGCTCGACATCGATGCTGAGGGCGATGCCGAGGAGGGCGATCATGACCAGAGCCGTGAAGAAGATCACGGCGAAGAGAATCTTCTGATCCCGTTCGCGGATTCGCTGTTCGTCGAGGGAGATCAACATCCGGTGGATCTCGGGGTCGCCGAGATCCATCAGGGGTTCTCCGTCGCAAGCGTCGCATCGGCCGTGGTCTGTGAAGCGGCCGGCGCAGCCGTCGCAGAAGAACCGGCCTTGAGGGTCTCTGGTCGGGGTGTCTGTAGCCATGGGGACTAACTCCTGGCGGATCGGAGGGCCTGTCGGGCGCGGGCGGCGGCGGACTCCAGTGCCCGGCGTTGGGCCGGAGTCATGGTGGTGGGGGCGAAGCGGGCCTTGAGGTAGAGGCGGCGGAAGTGGTGGAGGTGCTGGGCGCCGTCGTCGGGGACGGACCTGGCGAGTCGCTCGAGGTAGTCGCCGGGGCCCTCGTCGGGCTGGCGAGGGTGGTCGTGGCGGGCCGCCGTGGTGGCGATGGTGGTGAAGAGCTGGGTGGCGAGCCCGGGGTCGGTCTGGGGGCCGCGGAAGAGCGGTGGCAGGGCCGTGGCGAGGGCGACGGAGCCGGCGCCGGCGACGATCCAGAGGGGCGACCAGGCCTGGAAGAGGCCAGTCCAGGCGCCGCCGGCAAGGGTCAGGCTGGTGGCGTAGAGGGTGACTGTGGGGCGGAAGGTGTAGGGCCATCGGCGGCCTCGGGAGAACCCCAGGAGGAGGAGGAAGCCCCAGCCGCCGAGGAAGATCGACATACGCAGGGGGAGGCCGCGGCGTTGGTCGCTCTCGTCGGTGGTCTCTTCCTGGCGGCCCGAGTCTGCGGCAGGGCTGACGGAGCGGGCCAGATCGCGGAGGAGGCGAGCCTGGGCGTCGAGGTCGTACTCGAGGACCCACCGAAGCCAGGCCTGGCGCATGGCGTCCGAGGCGTCGCGCATCCAGGGGAGGATACCGGCGCGCTCCAGGAAGGAGCTCGTGATGGGGGGCGTGGGGTCGTAGGGGACCCACCCGAGCTCGGGGACGTAGACCTCGATCCAGGCGTGGGCGTCGCCCTGGCGGACCGTGAAGTAGCCGCCCAGGTCGTTCCAGGAGCCGCCGAGGAACCCGTTGACGACCCGGGTGGGGACGCCCTGGGTGCGGAGGAGCACGGCGGCGGCGGTGGCGAAGTACTCGCAGTGGCCGCGGCGGGTGTCGAAGAGGAAGGCCTCGACGGGTTCGCCGTCTACCGGTGGGAGGTCCAGGGTGTACTGGAAGTCGGTGAAGAAGTGGGAGCCGATGGCCTCGGCTTTTTCGTAGTTCGAGGCGGCGTCAGCGGTGAGGGTGTTGGCGAGCTCGGCGACGCGGGGGTCGAGATCGGGGAGTTGGAGGTAGCGATCTCGGTCGGAAGGCGAGAGGTCGTGGCTGCCGGGGCGGCGGAGCTCCTCGGTGGGTGGCGAGGCGTAGATGGTGAGCTCGTAGACGTGGCCGGACTCGATGGTGCGAGTGGTGTGGAGGTCCCCGTAGGTGTCGATGGCCAGCCCCGGGGGGTTGCCGCGGAGGAGGCGGGAGAGGTCGCCCGTAGCGAGGTCGATCTGGGCCGCCGGCCAGGGGGCCGGGAGGACGTTGGTGCCCAGAGGTTCGAGGTAGATCTCCATGGTGTAGGTGTCGGCGTCGTCCAGGAGCTCTTGCATGGGCTCGGTGTGGAGGACGTCGAGGTCGTAGCTTCGACGGCGGGAGTAGGGGGCCGGCGTGGCCGAGGCCGCCCGGGTGCGGGACCATCCGCCGCCTTCGTACTCATCGAAGGACATCGTCCGCCACCGGAAGGAGTCCAGGCCCGGTGGCGGTTCGCCGTGAAAGTCGACGCGCATGACCACGGCGGGGTTGTCCCGGACAGCGCCGTGGTCGCCGACGGAGACGGCGTCGGAGAAGCCCACGACGCTCAGGGACTGCCGGGACTGCTCCATGAAGAGGCCCAGGCCGATCCGGGGGAAGGCGAAGAAGATCACCAGGGAGCTGACGAAGATCGCCAGGCTGATCATGGCCAGGGTGCCCACGTAGAGGCGGTCGAAGGGGGAGCTCCGGGGGCTGGCCAGGCCGGCGTGTTGGGATGCCTCAGTCTTCAGGTGGAAGAGGGCCAGCCCGAAGGTGCCGGTGAGGACGTAGAGGCCGAAGAAGACCCCGTAGGAGAGCTCCTCGTTGAAGGTGCTGGCGGCGGCGAGGGTGAGAAAGGAGAGGGCGTGGAGCTGGATCTCGTCGCGGGCTCCCTGGCGGCTGAAGAGCTTGATGAGGATCAGGATCAGGACGAACCGGACGCCGATGTCCATGGGCTCGACGCGGAGGGAGACGATGTACTCGACGAAGGAAGCCAGGAGGACCAGGAGGATCAAGGCGTTCCACCACTTTATGTGGTGCGGCTTGGCGAGCCCCGCCCGGTAGAAGAGGTGGGCGCCGATGAGGCTGACCGGGAAGAGGAGGACCATCCAGGCGCCGACGCCGCCGCCGGTGACGACGGCGGCGAAGGCCAGGAGGATCGTCAGGTAGAGGAAGGTGTCGTGGAGGCGGGAGAGGTCCCGGACCATGGGGATCATGGCTCCTCCGGGTGCGTCGGGTCGGCGGAGTCGGCGGAGTCGGCGAGCTCGTTGAAGGTCAGGCGGAGGGAGCCCGGCGTGGCAGGTGGGAGGAGCTCGTCGAAGCCGACGTGGATGGGGCCGACCCGGTCCCGGAGGCCCTCGGGGAGGGACGGTGGGGGAGTGTCGATGGTGGCGAACTCGATGGTGGCCAGGTGGTGCATGGCTGCCGTGAGGCCGCCGCCGAGGTCGAAGGCGTCATGGCAGGTGATGAGGTGGGTGTGAATGCCCCGGCGTTGGAGGGTCTGGAGGAGGCCGCAGAGGTGGGATAGTCCTCGTTCGAATCGGAGGATGTCTCGCTTGGAGTCTGTGGGCCCGCGGTGGTCGAAGAGCACGGCCAGGGCCCGCTGATGAAGGGCCTCGGTCTCACGCACCACGGGCTCGCCGCGGCGGGCGGAGCTCTTCCAGTGGATCTGGCGCTGGTCTTCGCCGGCCCGGTAGTCGCGGAGGCCGAAGAACTCTTCGCCGGGGCCCCGTTTGTTGGTGCTGACGTCGCCCCAATGAAGTTCCAGGCGGCTCAGCCAGAGGTCGGCGGGGAAGATCTGGGGGAGGACGGTGATCTCCTCGGGGGCGTCGAACCGGCGGGACTTGTCGAAGAGGCCGAAGGGAAACCGGGTGGACACCTCCAGCCCGGGAAGCTCGTAGCGGCCCCGCGCCGGGAGGCGGTAGTGGGTGGGGAGGGACTCCTCGGCCTCGGCGTTGGCCCGGAGGCAGTACGCGGAGGCCGATTTCGGGGTGGCTTCGGAGCCTCGCCAGAAGGTGTACCAGGGGACATGGCGAGGGCCGACGGTCTGGCCCGCCAGGGGGCCCGCGACGGCCCGGGTATTTTGCTCGGCGACCTCGAGGCTTAAGGCGGGCCAGGAGCCGCGGTTTTCGACGCGGAAGGACCCGGGGGCAGGCTGGCGAGCCTCGAGGTTGCGGGGCAATCGGCGGGCGGGGAGCACGTGGCGGAGGACGGCCTCGCTGAGGAGGCCGCTGGCGATGATCAAGGAGAGCATCATCCCCAGCAGGAGAAAGAGGAGGTTGTTGCCTGTGTTGATGGCGCCGAAGCCGACGCCGAGGGTCATGAGGAGGAAGAACTTCCCCGGTCGGGTGAGGGCCAGACGGCGGGGGGCCTCGAGCCAGGCGCGGCGCGTTCGGGTTGGGGCGGAGGGCTGGGAGGTCATGGAGGGGCCAGAAACCAGGTTGTAAACAGTGTACCCGGAGGGGAACGGGTGAGGGTAGGGGGATTATTCTCCAGGGGGCGTTCTCGAGCTTTGGAGAGAAGGCTGGAGGAGCGGGAGGAGCACCGGAGCCCTGCCGCCTCCGGCGCAGGTTTTCGCTGAGTTCTCAGATGAGCGTTGGAGGTGGAGTCGATCTCGAGGGTGGCAGCTCCCGGCGTCAGAACGAGAGATCGGCGGCGGTGGGAGGAGCACCGGAGCCCTGCCGCCTCCGGCGCAGGTTTTCGCTGAGTACTCAGATGAGCGTTGGAGGTGGAGTCGATCTCGAGGGTGGCGGCTCTCGGCGTCAGAACGGGAGATCAGCGGCGGTGGGAGGAGCACCGGAGCCCTGCCGCCTCCGGCGCAGGTTTTCGCTGAGTGTGCAAGTGAGCGTTGGAAGTGGAGTCGGGCTCGAGGGTAGCGGCTCCCACCCTGGACCGCATGGGCTATTCTGCTGGCGAGAGGTCACCTATGCTCGAGTCGAGTTCGGGGCAGAATCCCTTGACGGAGTTCGCCGGATTTACATGCGGACGTCACGGAATGCCCTGCGGCAAGTAAGGTGCCAGAAATGCTAAGATAATTCTTGAGTGGGGAGTTCGCGTTCTGTTTGTTTGGGTAGTGTTATCTTGTTTTTACAAAACATCGCTCGACAGAACGGAACGACCGAGATATTCTTCTTCAACCTTGGGTGGGCCAAGGTAAACTCTTTAACTTTTGGAGGGAACATGTCAAGACGCAAGACGCAAGACGCAAGACGCAAGACGCAAGACGCAGTAGTTTTATCTGTTTGATTCTGCTTCTTTTTTTGGGTGCAGGGTGTTCCGCAGATCACGAATCCGTGGAGGAAGGGCGTGCGACGCTTGGGTTGCCGAGTGTGACGTACTCTCTTGAGGTAGGAGATGCTGCTGCACAATTCTACTCCTTCTTGGACGAATTCTCAATCGGTGACTCTGGGCCATGTGTCGGAACCGGCGGAGTGATTCGTGTTCATCCGGCTGAAGCGCTCTATCTATTGAGGAGTGCGGTCAACTACGATGTGGCACAAGATCCGAAGAAAGAATTGGGCGAGATGTATTCGTTTGTAGACGCCTTGCTTCAAGAAGACGACGACGACATTGTCGTTTTCGTGGCCCAGGTTACAGATAACGGAAAGTCCCGGCTGATCATGCAGGTTCCTCTTCCGGACGAGTCGTTTCAACATCCTGGGTTCCCTATCGACCTCTCAAGTTCACAGCCATCTCTGATTTTTCCGCTCTCGGACATGTCTGATCTGGCGGACGGCGACGTGATTGAGTACTGCCTTCACAACTTCGGCTATGAAGGTCCGATGTGCCCAGGCTGCTACGAGTTTGCAGCGGAGTGCCCAGGTGACGCCCAGTGTCAGTCGCGGGATTGTAGTGATGATATCCCACTTGTGGAAGTCGTTTCGCGAGAGTGCGACGAGCCTGGCTATCTCAATACGAACAGTGTGAGTACGATATCTGTCAATTCTTCATACTTCTGACAGTCCCATGGGGGTCGATGCACACGCGAGTGGTAGTGCTCGGCCCCCGTGGCTTTCCAGGCAAGGTTTGTCAATGAAGTGGTGGACACACATCGCTGCCTTCCTTCTCGGAGTAACGGTGGTTTGGGCATTCATGTTGGGGTCGGAAAGCAGTGACGACATTCAGCAAGGTCTCTCGAAACCCGCGAAAATGAAGACTGCGTCTGTGGAAGTGGCGAGTGGGACGGACTGTGAAGAGAAGCTGGACCTTGTCCGGAGATCCCACGAGGAGGCGGTTGAGCGCTGGGCGGACAACGAGGAGATGGTGGAGCACCTGGAAGATCTCCTGCAGCGAGTATCGCCAGAGCGACCAATGGAGTTTCCAGACGCTCTCGACGAACCCTTTCATCCAGACCAGTTCGGAGAACGAGTGGCGGAGTTGATGGACTCGTGTCCCGAGATGTTTCCGTCAGGAACGACCGTGGATTGTTCGGAATACCCCTGCGCGATTCGGACACCGGCTGGGAGTTCGCCTGACGACTTCGACCCACGGGCGGACTGGCGAGATGAGTGTCCGGCGTTTCGCGAGCAATTTGAGGGGTCCGGTGCGACTCGCTACTTCGCGGAGATCGGTGATGAGCGGTGGACGCAGTACTTGGTGACCGGAAGTGGTGAGGGACTGTGGGGATACCTGCAGGAGGAGGAGGTTCGGAGCAGAATGGCCGCGCGAGGGACCCGGCGGTGGGATGCGTTTCGGGAGGAGAGGGCTCGGGAGTTGTTCGAAGAGGCCTGCGTGACCGAGAGGGACGGGGCCGCGTGCAATGAATTGGCCGCGGCCACGGTCGGAGCACAACGGGAACGATACCTGGAGGGGGGCTGTGAGGCGGGGTTCGCCCATGCGTGCCACAACCTCGCCAGATATCTCTGTGAGCACCTGGGGCGATGCGACGGAGCAGCGCTGGAGAGTGCCGAGTTGGCGATCGCGCTCGATTCTTCGGTGCCCGGGTTTCACAGGACCCTGGGAGTAGTCCTCTGCGCCCAGGGCCACTCGGGGCTGGCGGCGGGAGCCTTCAGGGATGCTTGTGACCTTGGGGATGATGGTGCCTGTGAGCGGAGCTGTTAGGCTCGGCGGCGAAGGTGGGAGGAGCACCGGAGCCCT
>SKON01000035.1 GCA_007120035.1 Myxococcales bacterium | reverse complement strand
TCACAGCCGTAGAGCAGGAGGTCGTAGGGCGAGAGATTGTCGGCGTCGGTCCACCACTCCGGGGCCAGGAGGATCCCCTCGCCGCCGTGGTCCTGGGTGAACTCCGTGGCGCCCGTGCGGCCCTGGAAGAGGTGGATCCGGGCGCTCGAGTCGGCGCCGCCGAACTCCTGGTCGTCGATCCCCATGGACCGGAGCATGCATTCCAGGGTGTCCCACTGGGAGGTGACCACCGCCATCTTGGGGATATGACCCTCGTCGCTGTTTCGGGGCAGTCGGCCGAGGTCGGGGTCGAGTTCGTGGTCCGCACAGGGATCCAGGGAGAGGAGGTGCTCTCGTCGCCACCGACCGATGGAGATCACCAGGGGGATCTCCTCGCCTGCGGGGAGATCTTCCAGGCGGAAGATCCCGTCGAGCCCGGTGGTGGTATGTATCAGGGGTTGGCCCGTGAGGCCCGGGCAGGTCTCGCAGACAGCGCCTTCGGGGACGGGATCGAGAGGCGCGTTGGGGACGTAGACATCCACCCCGGGCACGCCCACAGAGCCCGACGGAAGGGTCACCTGCCCGATCAGAGAGGTGGTCTGATCGGTGCACTCCGGGAGGAGGCATTCCAGGTTGTCGCAGTCCGGTCCGGTGTCGGGCTCGACGTCGGGATCCGGTGAGGCGTCGGGATCCGGCGTGGACGCGTCGTCGGAGGCGTCGGGCTCGGGACGGTCAGCGTCGGGGGTCTCCGCGTCGGGCGTGGGCTCGGCGTCGAGCTCCTCGCCGGCGTCGGGTTGAGCCGGCGTGACGCCTTCGTCGATGATATTGCACCCCACACTCAGCAAGAGCGCCGAGGCTACGGCAATACAGAGTCTGTCTTGGAGCCCGGTCACCATCGCTGCCTCTCGTCATCTACGTCAACATTGTCGGGCCCGGGCGCCCCGGATCCGCCAGGTCGTGCCCTCGGGAGAGTCCATGATCTCCACGTCGAGCTCGTCGAGGCGGTCCCGGAGCTGGTCGGCCCGGACCCAGTCCTTCTCCGCCCGGGCTTGTTCCCGTTCGACGATCATCTCGTCGATCTCCTCGGCGGTCAGGTCCTTCTGCTTCAGCCGCAGGTCCCGCAGCTCACGCAGCGCGATCGTCGGGTCCCGCCGGAGAAAGCCGAGGAGCGCCCCGGCGGTCAAAAGGTGAGCCCGAAGGCGACTCATAGCATAGCAGGTCGCCTCGTCGGGGCCTCCCTTGCAGGTGGCGCACTCGTTGCTCGCCCGGGCCAGCTCGCTGATCAGGGCCAGGGCGTTGGGGGTGTTGAAGTCGTCGGCCAGGGCGGCGTCGAGGCGGTCCTCGAAGGGCTCGATCAGGTCCTTCAGCGGCCCCTGGACGGCGCGCTCCGGCGGCGGGTTCTCCAGATCGTAGCCGGCCCGCTTCAGGGCCCGATCGATCCTGTCCAGGGTGAAGTAGAGGTACTCCACCCGGCAGGTGGCCTCCTCGAGGTTGTCCATGGAGTAGGTGATGGGGTTTCGATACACCGTGGTGTGCATGAAGTACCGCACCGCCTCGGGGTGGTACTGCCCCAGGACATCCCGGGTGGTCCAGAAGTTCCCCAGGGATTTGGACATCTTGCGCTCCACGGCCTCCCCGTCGACCACCTCGGCGACGTTCACCATCCCCACGTGCATCCAGTACTTGGCGAAGGGGGCGTGGCCCGTGGCGGCTTCGGACTGGGCGATCTCGTTTTCGTGGTGGGGGAAGATCAGATCTCGGCCCCCGCCGTGAATGTCGAGGCCGTCGCCGAGGTACCGCATGCTCATCGCCGAGCATTCGATATGCCACCCGGGCCGGCCTCGACCGAAGGGGGAGTCCCACCCCAGGGAGTCCTCGGAGGTGTCCCCCTTCCACAGCGCGAAGTCGAAGGGGTGCTCTTTCAGATCCGTCTCCGTCACTCGCCCCGACCGACCGGCCTCCATGTCCTCGAGCTTGCGACGAGAGAGCTTGCCGTAGCCGTCGAAGCTCTCCACCCGATAGTAGACGTCGCCCCCGGACTCGTAAGCGAAGCCCTTGTCGATCAAGGTCTGCACCATCTCGATGATCTCCTCGATGTGGTCGCTGACCTTGGGCTCGATGTCGGGTCGATCCAGCCCCAGGGCGTCCATGTCCCGATCCATCTCGTCGATGAACTTCGCCGAGAGCTCCAGGGGATCCACGCCGGTCTCTTCGGCCCGGGCCAGGATCTTATCGTCTACGTCGGTGTGGTTGCGGACGTAGCAGACCTCGTAGCCGGCCCGTTCGAAGAACCGCTTCACGGTGTCGAAGAACACGTACACCCGGGCGTGGCCGATGTGGGTCAGGTCGTAGACGGTGACCCCACAGATGTACATCTTCACCTTCCCTGGTTCGATGGGCTCGAAGGGGAGCTTGGTCTGGCTTTGTGTGTCGTAGAGGACGATGGAGCGAGGTTCGGACATGGGACGGCTCAACGAAGGAGTCGGGAAGGAATCACAAGATCGGGCCTTACCATAGTTCGATGCCGGTCTGAAGGTGGAAGTCTCAAAAGGGGAGGTTTGGTATAGGGTGGGGCGGTGCGGGGCGACCCCTCCGCCCTGCGGGCACCTCCCCACAGGTGGGGAGAATGCCAGGGGCTTCGGTGTGCCGTTGGGGTTCGCGGTGTGGCGAAGGTCCGGGCGGCGCGGGGCGACCCCTCCGCCCTGCGGGCACCTCCCCACAGGTGGTTAGAATGCCACGGGTTTTCTGCTTCGGCTCGGGTTCGCGATCATCTCTCACGTATGGGCGGCGCGCAGCGCCGGGGGTTATCTGCGCCCCGACCGTTCGCCCCACCGCGAACCCAGTGAGAAACAGCGAAGCCCCGAGCCTTCTCCCCACCTGTGGGGAGGTGCCCGCAGGGCGGAGGGGTCGTCCCGCGCCGCCCGACCGTTCGCCCCACCGCGAACCCCAACGCCACACCGAAGCGCCGAGCCTTCTCCCCACCTGTGGGGAGGTGCCCGAAGGGCGGAGGGGTCGTCCCGCGCCGCCCGGACGAATACTCCCCGATCGATGCCCCAATTACCCGTGACGAATTCTGGAGAATCGTGCAGGGTATGCGGTCCCGCCCCGTGCCCGGGGCAGAACCCCTGCGTGAGAGATTCATGACGAGCAGCAGTCAAGAAGTGGGCTACTTTCGATACCCCGCGATTTACGGTGATCAAGTGGTCTTCGTCAGCGAGGACGACCTGTGGATGGTGCCGCTGTCGGGGGGCGTGGCTCGGCGGCTGACCGGGGCCGAGGGCCAGGCGGCCTACCCGGCGTTCTCGCCGTGCGGGCAGTGGTTGGCCTACACGAGCACCGAGCAGGGGTGCCCGGAGGTCTTCGTGATGCCCTCTCGAGGAGGGCCGTCGAAGAAGATCACCTTTAGCGGGGCCCGGCTGGCTGACGTGGTGGGGTTTTCGCCCGATGGCCAGTCCGTGATCTTCGCGTCGAACCTGCGGGAGCCCTTCCTGCGGATGCGAGCGCTCTACTCTGTCCCCCGGGAGGGGGGTCCCGTGGAGCGCCTGTCTATCGGCCAAGCCCGGCGGCTCTCCTATCAGCCCGACGGCGATGGCCGAGTGCTGGCGAGGTACAGCGACGATCTGGCCCGTTGGAAGCGGTATCGGGGGGGCATGGCCGGCCAGCTCTGGATCGACGGGGGGGACGGTGTCTGGGAGGAGCTCTTCGCCGACGAGCGGGCCGGGCTCTGCCGACCCATGTGGATCGGCGACCGAATCTACTTCGTCTCTGACCGCGATGGCTGCGGAAACCTCTACTCCTGCGCCGTGGACGGCTCAGATCTGACGCAGCACACCCACCACGAGGACCACTTCGTGCGGTGGGCGTCTCACCACGACGCCACCGTGGTCTATACCTGCGGGGGGGCGCTCTACGCCTACGACATCTCCTCTGGAGAGACCGCCCTTATCGAGGTGGACTACGTCTCGCCGCAGGTGGAGTTGAAGAGCCGGTTCGTGGAGGCCGCGGACTTCGTCGAGGAGTACACCCTCCACCCCCGGGGCCACTCCCTCTCGGTGATCGCTCGGGGCAAAGCTTTCAACTTCGGCAACTGGGAGGGCGCCGTCCGCCAGACCGGGGAGATGCAGGGCGTGCGATACCGGCTGGCCACCTACCTCGGGGATGGGGAGCGCCTCCTGGTGATCTCCGACGCCTCCGGGGAGGAGCGGTTCGAGATCCACGACGTCGACGGCGATCAGCCCGTGGTGGAGGTGGACACCGGGGACTTCGACATCGGTCGCCCCATCGAGATGGTGCTCTCTCCCGTCAAAGACGCCGTCCTCTTCACGAACCACCGCCACGAGGTGATCCACCTCGACGTGGAATCCGGAGAGTGCGCCCTCTTGGACCGCAGCCCCTACGATCGGATCGCCGGGGTGGCCTTCTCTCCCGACGGAGAGTGGGGGGCCTACGGGTTCTACAACGGCCACTCCCGGAGCCGGATCCGGCTGGTAGAGCTGGCCACCGGCGAGGTCCACGACGTGACCTCCGGGGATTTTCAGGACGTGCAGCCCGCCTTCGATCCCGAGGGTCGATACCTCTACTTTCTCTCCTACCGCCACTTCGATCCCGTCCACGACGCCCACTTCTTCGAGCTCAGCTTCCCGCGGGGCATGAAGCCCTGCGCGATCACCCTCAGCGCCGATGAGGACTCCCCGTTCCTGCAGCGACCGCGGCCTCTGGAGGGCGATGACGACGGGGACGAGGGCGTGGAGAACTCCGATGGCGAGTCCGAGGGGGATGAGGCCGACGAAGGCGACGGTGAGGACAAGCCGGAGAAGCTCCGGGTGGACCTCGACGGGATCCAGGAGCGCCTGGAGTTTTTCCCCGTCCCCGAGGGCAATTACGGCGACATCGCTGCCACCTCGGACCGGGTGCTCTGGACGGTGTACCCCGTCTCGGGCTCGTTGAGCGGCGAGTCTACGGGGACCTTGCAGGCATACTCGTTGAAGAAGCAGAAGGTGGAGACCATCACCTCCGGGGTGGGATCCTTCACCCTGGACCTGCGGTGTCGGACCCTGGCGGTGGAGGTGGACGCCGATCTGTGGGTGATCAGCGCCTCGGCGGACTCCGTCGATGAAGACGCCGAGAAGGCCGACCGGGAGTCGGGGCTGATCGACCTGGACCGGATCTCCGTGCAGGTGGAGCCCCGCCAGGAGTGGGCCCAGATGCTGCGAGAAGCCTGGCGGCTGATGCGAGATCATTTCTGGCGAGAGGACATGGGCGGCGTGGACTGGGACGATGTCTGGGTCCGGTACCGCCGGCTTTTGGACCGGGTGTCCTGCCGCAGCGAGTTCTCCGACATGGTGTGGACCATGCAGGGAGAGCTGGGCACGAGCCACGCCTATGAGCTCGGCGGCGACTACCGGGATCCCCCTCAGGTGCAGCCCGGGTTTTTGGGCGCCGAGCTGCACTATCGACCGGATTGGAAGCTGCAGGACGAGCCGGACCGGTTCTCCGGGGCCTACGAGGTCGGGGAGATCCTCCGCGGCGATCCCTGGGACGCCCACCAGTCCTCGCCGCTGCTGCGCCCGGGCTCCCAGGTCCGGGAGGGTGACGTGGTCCTGGCCATCAACGGGCAGGCCCTGACCCGTACCCGGGCCCCCGGGGAGCTGCTGGCTAACCAGGCCGGCCGTCAGGTGGAGCTCCTGGTGGCCGACGGCGACGGGAAGGCGCCCCCGCGAACCATTACGGTCCGGACCCTCACCGACGAGACTCGCCTCCGGTACCGGGAGTGGGTGGCCCTGAACCGCCGGACTGTGGACCACCTCACCGGGGGGAGAGTGGGGTACGTCCACGTCCCCGACATGGGCCCCGGGGGGTACTCCGAGTTTCATCGGCAGTTCCTCACCGCCAGCCATCGGGAGGCCCTGATCGTGGACGTCCGGTTCAACGGTGGCGGCTACGTCAGCCAGCTTCTCCTGGAGAAGCTGGCCCGCAAGCCCCTGGGATACGAGTTGCAGCGATGGGGCCAGCCTATGCCCTACCCGGCGAACGCCCTGATGGGCCCGCTGGTGGCGCTGACCAACGAGGAGGCCGGCAGCGACGGCGACGTCTTCAGCCATTGCTTCAAGCTGATGGAGCTCGGCCCCCTGATCGGCCGCCGCACCTGGGGCGGGGTGATCGGCATTTTCCCTCGCCATGCCCTGGTCGACGGCAGCGTGACCACCCAGCCGGAGTTTTCCTTCTGGCTGAAGGACGTGGGCTACGACCTGGAAAACCAGGGGGTGGAGCCCGACCAGGAGGTGAGTTTCCCACCGGAGGCCCGGCCGGGCGAAGGGGATCCCCAGCTCCTGGCGGCCGTCGATGAGGTGATGGAGCGGCTCTCCGACGCCAAGGTTCTTCGACCTCCGGAGAGCTAGGGGCGGTGGAGAACCAGATCGTGGGGGTACGCAGTGATGGCGTGGGGTTTTGGAGTGGCGTCGGGGTAGGCGACGAAGGATACCGGAACGTCGCGAACCCCGACGCCACGATCAATGCCGGCGCGCACCCCGACGCCACGATCGATGCCAGCGCGAACCCGGACGCCACGATCGATGCCGGCGCGAACCTCGACGTTACTCACGCCGAGAGCTGCCACCTTCGACTCGAGCCTGCCTCCGGAGCCCTGCCGCCTCTGGCGCAGGTGTCCTCCCCACCACATCCCCACTCTCCAAGCCCCGCGCTAGCCTCCCCACACCGCACGCCGCCGGTTCTGACGCCGAGATCCGCCACCTTCGAGGTCGGCTCCACCTCCACCGCTCACTTGCACACTCGGCGAACACCTGCGCCGGAGGCGGCAGGGCTCCGGTGCTTCTCCGAGCGATGCCGGCGCGAACCCCGACGCCCCGAGCGATGCCGTCGTGCCGAACCCCGACGCCTGGCTTACCAGGCCCTCAGAGCTCCTAGGACGTTGCGATCGGTAAAGAAAGCGTCTATCCTTGCTGTGGAACGATACTCTTTGTGTCTCGACCAGGTTCAACGAACGGCGTATCCCATGTCAGACCAGCGCTACGGCGATGACCTCTCGGAGCCCTCTGAGTCGACGATGATCGTCGATAAGTCGGCCCTGGAGCGGGCCGCTCAGGCCCAACAACAGACCGAGCGGGACCAGGCCTACTTGATCGTCATCTCCGGCCCCCACGTGGGCAAGATGTTCAAGGTGGAAAAGGATGAGAGCACCCTGGGGAGGTCCTCCAAGGCCGATATATACGTCAACGACGTGGGGATCTCGCGAAAACACGCCCGGTTGATCACCTGGGGTGACGACGTCTTCGTCGAGGACTTGGGGAGCGCCAACGGCACCTACCTCAACGGCGATCGGCTCTCCCGGCGGGTGCAGCTCCAGGACGGCGATAAGATCACCCTGGGGTCGACGACGATCCTGAAGTTCACCTACCACGATCGTCTGGATGAGACCTTCCAGAAGCAGATGTTCGACGCCGCCCTGCGGGACAGCCTGACCGGTGCGTACAACAAGAACTTCTTGATGAACCACCTCAACACCGAGATGTCTTTCGCCCTGCGCCACGGCACCCCCTTGAGCGTGGTGATGTTCGACGTGGATCATTTCAAGGCCGTCAACGACACCCACGGCCACCTGGCAGGCGACGCGATCCTCAAGCGGCTGGCCGAGATCTCCATGGCCACTCTGCGTCAGGACGACATCTTCGCCCGGTACGGCGGCGAGGAGTTCACCATCGTCAGCCGGGGCATCGATATGGAGCGGGCGGCGATCATCGCCGAGCGGCTCCGCCGGATCGTGGAGAACACCCACTTCGTCTTCGACGGCAAGCACATTCCCATCACGATCAGCCTCGGGGTGTCGGCCCTTCCCGATACCCCGGCGAAGAGCCCCACGGAGCTGATCGAGGCCGCCGACAAAGCCCTCTACGTGTCGAAGAACGAGGGGCGAAACCGGGTGTCCACGGCGGCGTCGTTGGGCTGACCCGAGCGGCGAGCTAGAGGGCCAGGAAGTACAAAACCATCACCATCCCCAGCACGGGTCGTTCCAGGGCCCGGTCCTCGGTGGCCAGGGCCATCGCCACGAAGGCTGGCAGGGCCCAGGTCACGGTGACGGCGGCGAAGGTCGCCGGGACCTGAACGAAGGGGAAGATCAGCGCCGGCACAGCGCAGAAGGCGTACCACAGCGGCAGGCGTCGGGCGTATCGAAGGGTCACCACCAGGAGAAGTCCCACGCCGATCAGGCCCACCCATTCGCCAGGGGCGACGGGCATCAGGGTCTCGAGGGTTCGCCAGGTGGCGTCGCCGTGGACCCCTCGCAGGGAGCTGCCCGCTGTGCCCGAGAGGTGGAAGAGGAGCCCGATCCAGGCGGCGAAGATCAGGGGCGGCCCCAGGAGCCCCGCCCAGGGCATGTACTCCGGGTCTTTGCCCGGCCGGTAGGCTTTCCGGGCCGCCAGGGCCAGGGCCGGCCACAGGAGCACGAATTCCAGGCGGCACCCCGTGGCGATGATCATGGCCACCACGGCCCGGCCCGGGCGATAGGTCACCAGCGACGCCAGCGCCAGGGCCCCGGCGGCGGCGGCCATCTGACTCCCCCAGTCCCCGGCGGTCAGGGCGAAGACGGGGTTGAAGTACCACAGCCAGCAGGTCCGCTCGGCGACCTGGGGCAAGTCCGTGGTCCTCACGAACCGATAGATCGCCACCCCGGCAAAGAGAACCGTCACCTCCAGGAGGATCCAGGGCAAGAGCTGCACCGCCGCCAGATGAGGTCCGGCCGGTACGTGGGTGGCGAGGAAGGCCGCCACAGAGGCCATCATCGCCGGTAAGAGCTCCCCCTGGCCGAAGGTCAGCGCCGGCGCCGAGGTGTCGGGAGCCCCCAACACCAGCCACAAGAGGCCCCGGCTCAAGAGCCAGGCCAAGAGAGCGGTTCGGAGGGCGGGGTGTATCTGTGCGATCAGTGGATGCATAACATTAGGAAGCCTATCTGGTCGCCGAAGGGAGGCAATTTTTCTGCGTTGGACGGGGCGGCTTGGGACGACCCCCGGTGCTAGCGCACACCCCCTTTTCGCGAAGGCTCAAGGGGGACAGCTCACGGGCGTTCTCGACGTTGGGGGGGGGGCAGGGCGTACGGAGGGGAGGGTGGAAGTTCATAAACCATTTTGAGGACTTACGGAGGCGTTTAGGTTTACCGTCAACGCCCGATCGACGTGGATTGCGGGCGGGCACGCTGGCCCGGTCAGGGAGTGCTATGCCCTGGCGGTCGGCTCAACGCGAAGTCTGACGGTAGGAGTAGCCGACATGAATCACCTGACACACCGCACGTTTCTACGACTCTCGACGGCTCTGGTCGTCATGCTGGGGCTCCTGGCAGCCTCGGCCGCCCTGGCCTCCCCGCCGCTGCAAGAACGGGCCGAGGCCGATCCCGAGGTGGAGGCCGAAGTCTACGGGGAAGAAGACACCACCATAGAAGGGGAGCGCGCCGAGCTCTCCGGTGACGTTGAGGACTTCGTGGAGTTCGTCGAAGAGCACCAGCAGGAAGGTATCGACGACATCTACGAGTACACCGACAAAGGCGCCAACCATCTGGCAGACGCTCTGAAAGAGCTCCTGCCCGACGACGCCGACGACTATCGACAATCTGTGGACAACTGGGAGGACCGCCTGGGGGTGTTGGGCAACGAAGACCGCCCGCAGTTCTCGGCCCTGACCAGCCAACTCTTCGTGGAGGGTGCAGAGCTCTTCACGAATATCCAGGAGTCCTTCTATCCCGGGATGGAAGCCCACGCTGAGGAGGTCACCCGGGCCGCCCAGGCGATCTCCGCCGAAGAGGAGATCACCGCCCAGGTGGACCGGGTGGAGAACTTCTTTGTCGCCAATAAAGACGGCCTGATCGCTCTGGTGGGCGCCGACGCTCAGCCTGTGACCCAGGCCCCCTTCGAGGTCACCTTTGCTCGCCATCCGGTGATCGCCCAGCAAGAGGAGCTGCCGCCGCTGGAGGAAGAGACCGTCGAGGAAGAAGATGAGGGGTTTTTGGGATGGGGCGGCGAGGACGCCGACCTGTCTCGCCAGGTCCGTAACTTCAAGGAGTTCGTCCAAGAGCACCAGGAAGAGGGCATCGATCACGTCGCCGACTACACCCGCGATGGGGCGATGCACTTCCATGACGCCATGGAGGACCTCCTCGATGACGTCGAGGACGACACCCTGGCGTTGCAGCTCGACCGGTACAAAGACCGGGCCGAGGCCCTGCAGGACCAGGGCCGCGAGGGCTTCCCTCAAGAACTGGTGGACACCCTCACCGAGGGGACCCAGGTGCTGACCTCCATCCAGCAGGGGTACTACCCGGGGCAGGACGGGGAGATCCGTGAGCTGGAGACCAACCTGGCTCAGATCAACACCACGGCGGCCATCGAGGAGCAGGTCGACGGGATTCAGAACTTCTTTGTCCAGGCCTCGGCCACCACAGAAGCCATGAACCTCGCCGGCCCGACCTTGCCTGCGCCGGAGGCTCGCAACGAGAGCCCGATCGTTCTGGTAGGGGACTACGGTGACAAAGGAGAGCGCCACGATGAGGGCGACATCGGCGGCGGTCCGATGCTGGAGCCCGAAGTACAGTCCTACCTGGACTTCTCTGAGGGCCTGACGGCGGACGCCATCAACGAGGAGACCGTGGTGGAGGGTATGCGTCATCTCCAGGCCGCCCTCGGCACCTTCGTCGACGAGGAGCCCGTCGCCCTCCATCTGGTCCAGATGGATGAGGAGGAGCCCTGGATGGATCCTCCCGGGGAGCCCGGCATGGAAGAGCCCGGCATGGAAGAGCCGGCCACGGGGATGCTGACCGAGCAGTACAATGAGCTGGTGGAGAGGATCGACACCCTGGAAGGTTCCGTGGGCGACGAGGCCTTCGGTGAAAACCTCCAGGAGGCGTTGAGCTCCGCCGGTGATGTCCTCTCTACCTTGCAGTCCGAGAACTACCCCGAGCTGGGCGAAAAACTCACCGAGGTGCAGAGCTACATCGACAATATCGACGCCGACACCAGCGTCGAGGACCAGGCCGACGCTGTGGTGAGCGTCTTCACCTCCTCATCGGAGCTGGCGGCCACGATGTGTGAGAACCGCCACCAGATGGACGAGCCCATGGATGAGCAGGTCTTCCTGCTCTAAGGCTCAAGACTATCTGAGTTGAGCACCTGAGTTCATGCTCCACCCGAGAGGCTCTCCGTCACGCTGCGGAGGGCCTCTCGGTACTCTGCCTCCAGGCGATCCACGAGCTTGTCGACGGGGAGGACGTCGTCGATGGCGCTGACGCCGTGGCCGGCGGACCAGACGGTCTTCCAGGCCTTGACTTCATCATCGACGGTGAGCTTTTCGCCGAAGTCCACGTGGGCCGGATCCCGGAGGCGCTCCATATCGTAGCCGTTGGCCTCCAGGCTCTGGGCGATGAAGTTCGCCGGCACCCCGGAGACCACCGGGGTGTGGATGATGTCTTCGGCGACGGCGTCGCAGACGAGCTGCTTGTACTCCGGCTGGGCCTGGCTCTCGTCGGTGGCGATGAACCGGGTGCCCATGTAGGCCAGGTCGGCCCCCATGGCCCGGGCGGCGGCCACGTCGCGGCCCGTGGAGAGGGACCCGGCCAGGAGGATCGTCCCCCGGAAGAACTTCCGGATCTCCGCCAGGAGTCCGAAGGGGCTCAAGGTGCCGGCGTGACCGCCGGCGCCACCGCAGACCAGGATGATCCCGTCGGCGCCGGCCTCGTGGGCCTTCTCGGCGTGGCGCCGATTGGTGACGTCGTGGAAGACCACGCCTCCGTAGCTGTGGACGGCCTCCACGACGTCGCTGACGGCCCCCAGGGAGGTGATCACCAGGGGCACCCGGTGGCGCACGCAGATCTCGAGATCCGCCTGCACCCGGGGGTTGGTGCGGTGGACGATCAGGTTCACGCCATAGGGACCCACGGGAGCACCGGGGTGGTCCTTGCGGAACGCCTCGAGGCGGCCCTTGATCTCCACGAGCCATTCCTCAAACCCATCGGAGGTGCGCTGGTTCAGGGCCGGGAAGGTCCCGACGATCCCCGACGTGCAGGCCGCCACGGTCAGGTCCACACCGGAGACGAGAAACATGGGGGCCGCCACCACGGGGAGGCGGAGATTCTGAAAGGCTTCGGGCAACATGACGGCTCTCTTATGAGGGGCGAACGACGGGGGGCAAACACACCAAAAGGTGCCACCCAGGGTGTACAACAGGGGGTGTGGTTTGCACAGGGGGGCAGGAAAAATTACGGCCCGGGAATTGTTTTTCCGACCCTCCGGGTTATACTCACCATAGGAACGCGGCGGGCTCCCACAGGGGTCCGGGCGTGGAAGAACCATCCGCGTCGGCGAATCGTTTCGCCCCCACATCGCAGTCCGGAGCGCGGCAAGCCGGGCGCGATGCGCGAAGAGGATTTCGCGAGATCGAGACGTGCCGTTAAAAGGAGGTGATCCAGTGGAGATCTATTGTACCAACACGGCTGGTGAGGTGGTACACCTCTAGCAGGCCATCCGGTCTCGCGCCGTCTTCTCTTGTTCAGGGCCGCCCCGCCCGGTTCGCCGAGCGGGTCGAAGGGAAGGCGATTCATGCGGCTGGATGCCGCAGCGCTAGAGGGTATCCTTGATACCACCGCCCCCGCGTGGATTCGACTCGGCCGGGTCGACCAAAGTCCTCTGAGCCTCCACGCGGGGCTTTTTTTTTGCCTTGTTGGGGGGCTTGCAGAACGTCGGGGTTCGTGGCGAAGGTCCGGTATGTCCTCCGCCGCCCACCGGGTCGTGTGCGCCGCCCGTTCGGTCGTCGAGGAACGCCGGTGAACTCCCGATTCTCCTTGACGACAACCCCTATCGTACCGAGTGTTGCGCGCTGCAGTGGAATGAATGCTTGTTTCGTACGTGGAGATGTTGATGAGACGCCTGCCCTGCTTGCTCCTCGCACTGATTCTTGCCAGTGCCTCGGCCTCCGCTCAGGAGACCCCTGTGGAGATCGAGGAGGTCGACGAAGTGGAGGAAGGCCTCGACGAGCTCGACGAAGTCGAAGATGACCTCGAAGAGGTCGACGACGATGCCGAGCCCGACGATGCCGTGGAAGAACCCGACGAGCCGGAGCCCGTCGAGCCCGTCGTTCCCGAGCCCGACACCCGGCGATTGACCCTCCTGGTGGCGGGCAACCTGGACGGCAACCTCGCCAGGGTGAACTGTCGGCAAGAATTGGAGGAGATGACCCTCTATCGGGCGCGGCAGGCCGCCTACGTGGACACCCTCCGAGACCTGGCGACGGATCCGGCGATCCCGGAGCCCCTCTTCTTGAGCCCCGGAGACTCTCTCTTTCCAGGCGTGTTGGCCCGGTACTTCCTGTCTCTGGGAGAGCCCGGAGCCCGAACGCTGGCGCAGAGTCTGACGGCGGTGCCCCTGGAGGTGCACGGGCTGGGGAGCCGGGAGTTCACCGTCGATCGGGGCGACCTGTTGAACTTCATGGAGGCCATGGAGGAGCGGGGCGTGAATATGCAGGCCGCCAACCTGGCCTGCGAGGGGTTCCAGAGCGCCGAGGCGATCTGCGCCGGCCTCTCGGAGGAGCGGTTCAAGGTGGTGGAGCGCGACGGGACGACGGTGGCGATCGCCACGATCCTGACCCCGGACCTGATCGAGCGGCTCGACGCCTCCCAGAAAGAGGGGCTCCAGATCCTGGATCCCGCCGAGATCCTCCCGGGCCTTGTCGAGGAGATGCGGGAGGCCGCTGACGTAGTGGTGATCCAGCACCAGCTGCGGCCACGGAACGCCCTGGACCGATCCTACGAGCTGGCTTCCAAGGCGGAGGGCATCGACCTGATGATCTCCAACTTCCTCTTCGATGGCGAGAGCGAAGCCCGGCGAAGCGCCGTGGTCTACGCCTCCCATACGGGGACCCCGATCGTGTCGGGGAACAGCGGGGCCAACAGCCTGATCTCGCTGGAGCTCGCGCTCCGGGAGGCCGGCGAGGGCGCCTGGCAGATGACCGGGCTCGACGCGACCCGGGTGAACCTCAACGAGATGCCTGACCACAGGGCCACCGCGGAGATCCTGCAGGCCGGCGTGGAGAGCTTCTGCGAGGATTGGGGCAGCGCCCTGGGCGACGGAGCGACCATCGCCGAGCCCATGAGCCTCGAGGACCTGCGGACCTTCGTGCTGAACGCCATGCGGTTCTCCACCCGGTCGGAGGTGGCGATCCTGAACACCGGGGCCTTCCGCAACGACGATCAGTTCCCCCTCACCGGAGAGCTCACGGCCGCCGATCTCTACACGGCGATGCCCTTCGAGAACCAGATCGTCACCGCCCGGATCTCGGGAGCCCGGTTGAAGGCTCTGGCACCTCGCCTGGGAGACATCCTGGTCGCTGAGGGGCTCACCGTCGACGGCGACACGGTCCTGATCAATGGGCGGCCCGTGGCCGATGATCGACAGTACCCGGTCGCGATGAACGACTTCTTGGCTGGCGGCGGCGACGGGATCTTCGCCGAGGATCACCTCTCTCGGGCGTCCACCTACCAACCGGAGTGGGCCGATGAGGCCCCCACTATCGACGAAGCGGTGATCCACTTCGTGTCCAACAACCGTCACCTGCAGGCCGGGGAGGAGCGGGCCGCCGTGTCGCCGCGGGGCAACTTCCAGAACCTCCACCGGCGGTTTTTGTGGACCTTCCAGGGTTCGATGAACGCCTCTTACAACCAGGTGGCTGTTCAGAACCCCGTGATCGACGACGCCCCGGCCTACGATCAGGGCCAGCTCACCGTTCAGGCCACGGACCAGATCAACATGGAGGGGCGGTTCGCCACTCAGGCGGACAGCCGAAACCACCGGTGGAACAACGAGCTGAACCTCCAGTACGCCACGGCTCGTCTCCGGGACCAGGAGGACGCGAACTTCGAGAAGACCCGGGACCAGATCCGCCTTCGGAGCCGGTATCGGTACCAGCGGCTCCGGGTGGATCGAAACGGTCGGTGGTACGTGCCGGATCCCCTGGTGGAGGGGCAGCTGGAGTCGGAGTTCATCCCCCCGGAGACCCGGGACTGGCATCGGCTGGACCTGCGGGCCATCGCCGGTATGTCCTTCCAGCTTCGGCCTCCCCTGGACTTCCGGATCGGTCTGAACGTCCGCCAGGACGTCAACGAGCCTGACAGCGCGCCCACCTGGGGTCTGACCGCCGGTTATACCCTCTCCCGGATCAACCTGGTCACGATCATGAATCGACCGGTCCATATCGAGAGCGAGGTGGAGTACTTCTACAACGACATCGGCGGCAATAACGTCCATGAGATCCGGAGCGGAAACCGCCTCTTCTACTCTCTCTTCGGCCAGCTCTTCTTCACCACCACCTTCAACGTCTTCGCCGTCCGCAACGACACCGTCGGGGAGTTCGGGACGAACACGGAGCTGACGATCGGGCTGAACTACCAGTGGGACGCCTCGTTTCAGCGGTTTTGAATCAACCGCCGTCCTGCCGCGTCTAAAGCTGCGAGTGACGAGCGACTGAAGCACGACCGCCAGGAGTGATGATGAGAACCCCTCGGGGAGTGAAGGTGTGGATGGCCGCCATGGCGTTGCTGATGGTGGTCGGTTGTGATGCCCGGGCGACCCAGGACGGTGTCCACGGGACGCTGCGGTTTGTGATGGATCCCGCCGACGGCAGCCGAGACTTCGACCGGCCCGTGGCGGTGGGCTCGACGGTGATCCTGACTGTGGAGTCTACTGGCGAGCGGCGGTTGAACCGAGTCCGCGACGTGTCGGTGAGTCCCTCGAACCTGGCGACCGCCCGAGTGGTTCAGGGCTCCGACGATCAGATCGCCCTGATCGGTCAACAACCCGGAGCCATCGACGTGACGGTCACCGTCGACGGCGCCGGCGAGGTCTACAGCGACACGGTCCGGATGACCGTGGAGTATGTGGACCGAGTGGAGATCCGCCATCAATGCGTCGATGGGCCTGAGGCGGCCTACCTGGTGGATCGCCCGGTCTTTTTGGAGATGGACCGCTTCGATCGCCGGGGCACTCAGGTCGTGGGGTACTCCGATAAGGGGACCGATCCCCTGCGGGGCTGTCAGGTCGTGGTCGATCCTCAGGGGCTCTCCCAGGACGTCCACTGCGACGAGGCCCACCTGTCGTTACCCGGTCTCAGAGATCCGATCTCGGTGTATGTCGACGTGATCCCCGAGGTAAGCACGAACACCCCCGAGGTGGATGTCCACTTCATCTTCCCCTGGGAGTTGGACTTCGAACCCAACCCGCACGACCTGCGCGTCGGGGTGACCTCCCGGGTGGAGCTCTACCCGGTGTCCTACAACGAAGGCTGGCCGGTGTGCACCCACCTCGACCTCTACGTGTACATCGACAGCCCGGCGACGTGCTCCGGGCCCAATGGGGAGCTGGAGTTCGCCGTGCCCGCCACGGAGATGAACGAGATCCAGCTCCGGGGCCAGCAGTACGGGATCTGCGAGTTCGCGGTCTTCGTGGGAGACGAGGAGTTTCTCTTCGACGCCTACGTGGACTGAGGGTCCGGGGGGTCGCGTCGTGACTACGACCGGGGTTCGCGGTGGAGACCCCTGGCTCGCGGCGATCCTTGACAAACCACTGAGATTTCTCTGAATTTCTCAGCGGTACGCCCGTCTAAGCGGGGCAATGCATTCAACGGGGCTGCTCGGAGAGCGGATATGAATAACTGGCGAGTCTGGATCAGTGTCTTGGTGATGGGGATCCTCTGTAGCCCTGCGGTGATGGCCTCCGAACGGGGGTACCCCACCGTGGGCGGTCCCGTGGAGATCGGGGAGCTCGCCGAGAACGATGTGGTGTTGCTCGTGGGGATCGAGGCCTATCCGTGGCTCCCCGACGTCGCCGGGGTCAGCGATACGATCCGGGACTGGGAGGACTTTTTCCAGATCGGCCTGCAGGTCCCGACGGTGTTCACCTTGACGGAGAACCAGGCCACCCGGGAGGGGATCCAGCGATACCTGGAGGAGGCCACGGCGGCGGCGAACCCGGAGAGCACGGTGTGGTTCGTGTACGTCGGTCATGGCGCCCCCGATCCCGAGGAGGGCGACGGGCTCTTGGTGGGCGTCGACGCCCAGGCCAGCCTGGACAGCCTGGTGGCGCGGAGCCTGCGGCGATCGGAGATCGTGGACACCCTGGAGCGAGGACCCCAGGCCCGGACCGTGGTGATCCTCGACGCCTGCTTTACCGGGGAGGCCGCCAGTGGCGAGGCCCTGGTGCCGGGCGCCCAGCCGGTGCTGCCCACCCGGGTGGAGCCCCGGGTGCAGCGGGAGACGGTGATCCTGAGCGCCGCCGGAGCCGGTGAGATCGCCGGACCCCTGCCGGGAGCTCAGCGCCCGGCGTTCAGCTACTTCCTGCTGGGAGCCCTGCGAGGATGGGCCGCCGGCGACGAGGACGAGGTCACGGCCTCCAGCGCCATCGGCTACACCCGGACCAAGCTGCGGACCGTTCGGGAGCGGCGCCAGACCCCGGAGTTCTTCGGCGCCGAGGATCTGGTGTTGGTCCGGGGTGTCAGCGAACCCGATCCCCTGCCCCGATGGCGGGGAATGGCTCCAGACGACGATCCCCGGGCGCTCCGCGGCTATCGACCGCAGCGCTCCGACGGCCAGGTCTCCGACGAGCCCGTCATCGCTCGGGAACAGCCCACCGGAGAGCCCACGGCGGCCCAAATGGAGGCCTTTGAGGAAGTACGGATCTTTGAGTCCAGCGGGGCCTACTACCAGGGGAGCTGGACCAACCAGTTGGCGGGTCGAGCCTTCTACGAGGCCATCGAGCGACCCGATTTGGCCGATGAGTACCGTCCCCATCGCCCGGGGGGGATCCTGGGTCTTGTGGTCCTCGGGCTCGGCGTTGGGGTCGGGACGGGGGCCCTCTTCGGTGTGATCACCGGCGATGACGGAGGGATTGGAGCCAGAACTGGCTATATGATCAGCGGAGGGATCGGTGGTGGAATGATCGGCTGGTACCTGGGCCGGGACGTCTTCCAGGAGCGCCATCCCTTGAGCGCAAGCCAGCGAGCCGGGGCGGTGCGGGAGTTCAACCAGGCCAAGGCCCGGGAGCTGGGGATCCCGTCCCACCTGACGGTGGCACCGGCGGTGGGAACGGACCAGCTCGGCATGCAGATGAACCTGACCTGGTGATCCGCCAAGTTTCCTGCCTCCGATCTTGACCCTGAGATGGCCTGCGTTATGGTGTGGACGCGGCGCGGTGCCGGGTGCAAATATTGATGACCTTCCACACCGAAAGAACCAAATGAGCGCAAAAGAGAAGGACTCCCCGTCGACCACTGACCAACCGAGCGGGAGCTCCTCCGAAGAGGGGCACTATTTTGGCGAGAACGTCCGGTTCATCGAGGCGCTCTACAGCCAGTATCTCGAGGATCCCGGCTCGGTAGATCCCAGCTGGCACGCCCTCTTTGAGGAGTACGCCAACGAGGGCTACACCAACGGCGCCCAGCCGAGGTTCCGGGCCCGGAGTATCTTCTCGCCGGCCCCCGGCGCCGCCGCGGCTGACGCCGATCCGGTGTTCGTGAACAAAGTGGAGGGGACCGCCGTGCGGGCCCCGGGTCGGACCAAGGGGTTCGCGGCCAACGTGGAGGCCATGGTGCGAGCCTTCCGGCTCCACGGACACCTGATCGCTCGGATCGATCCCCTGAAGCGGGATCGAAGGACCTCTCAGAACGAGCTCGACCCGACGGTGTACGGGTTCACCGAGACCGATATGGAGGCCCAGGTCGGCTACGAGGCTCTCTTCGGGGAGCGAAAGGTCACGGTCCGGACCCTGATCAAGCGCCTGCGAGAGATCTACTGCCACCACATCGGCGTGGAGTACCAGAACATCCCCGGGGCGGCGGCCCGCACCTGGCTGCGGGAGCAGATCGAGGGCAACGACTACGCCGAGCTCAACGGGGCGGACGAGCAGAAGCTGATCCTGGACAAGCTCACCGACGCCGACGCCTTTGAGACCTTCCTCCACAAGAAGTATGTGGGAGCCAAGCGGTTCTCCCTGACCGGGGGCTGCGCCCTGATCCCCATGCTCACTATGATGCTGGAAGAGGGCGGCGACCTGGGCGTGGAAGACGTGGTGATCGGCATGGCCCACCGGGGCCGGCTGAACGTGCTCCACAACATCATGGGCAAGCCGGCCTCGGCGATGCTCTCGGAGTTCGAGAAGGTCGACACCCCCGAAGACTACGTGGGCAGCAGCGACGTGAAGTACCACATGGGGTACTCCAGCGATTATATGACCCGATCGGGCAAAGAGATCCACCTGTCGCTCTGCTTCAACCCCAGCCACCTGGAGTTCGTCAACCCCGTGGTGCTGGGGCGAGCCCGGGCCAAGCAGGATCGGATGGGCGGTGACCAGGCCCAGCGGCGGCTCTTGCCCCTCTTGCTCCACGGCGACGCGGCGTTTTCCGGCCAGGGGATCGTGGCGGAGAGCCTGAACCTGGCGCGGGTGCCCGGCTATCACGTGGGCGGCACGATCCACGTGGTGATCAACAACCAGATCGGCTTTACGACGAACCCCGAAGAGGGGCGCTCCACGACGTACGCCACGGACGTGGCCAAGCTCCTGGAGGTCCCGATCTTCCACGTCAACGCCAACGATCCCGAGGCTTGCGCCCGGGTGATGCGGCTGGCCATCCGGTACCGCCAGAAGTTCGGCGAAGACGTGATCATCGATCTGGTCTGCTACCGACGGTACGGGCATAACGAGGGCGACGAGCCCCGGTTCACCCAGCCCATCATGTACAGCAAGGTCGACGCCACGGCGCCGGTTCGGGAGCTCTACACCGAGGAGCTGATCGAGAAGGGCGTGATCTCCAAGGACGACGCCAAGGCGATGTGGGACCAGAAGATGGACGCCTACAACGAGGTGTTCCGAGAGGTCCGGGACTCGCCAAAGCGCAAGACCATCAGCACCCTCGACGGGGTGTGGGGCGGCTACCGGGGCGGCGACCTCTCGGCGGACTCCCTGGTGGACTCCAGCATCGACGAGGAGACCTTCAAGGAGCTGGCCACCACGATCGCCACCTTGCCCGAAGAGCTGAACGTCCACCGAACCCTGAAGCGGGTCCTCTCCAACCGGGAGAAGATGGCCACCGGCGAGGCCCCCGTGGACTGGGGGATGGGCGAAGCCCTGGCCTTCGGGAGCCTCTTGCAGCAGGGCACTCGGGTACGCATGACCGGGCAGGACTGCATCCGGGGGACCTTCAGCCACCGCCACGCCGCCGTCTACGACATGGAGACCGGCCGAAGCTACTGGCCCCTGCGCCACGTGGGCAAGGATCAGGGCCCCCTGGAGATCTACAACTCCGTGCTCTCTGAGGCCGGGGTGCTGGGCTTTGAGTACGGCTACAGCCTGGACAGCCCCGACGCCCTGGTGCTCTGGGAGGCCCAGTTCGGGGACTTCGTCAACGGCGCCCAGGTGATCATCGACCAGTTCATCAACTCCGGGGAGGACAAGTGGAAGCGGCTCAGCGGCATCACGATGCTCTTGCCCCACGGCTATGAGGGACAGGGCCCGGAGCACTCCTCGGCCCGGCTGGAGCGGTTCCTTCAGCTCTGCTCCGGCGACAATATGTACGTCTGCAACCTGACGACGCCGGCCCAGTACTTCCACGTGCTGCGGCGCCAGGTGATCCACGCCGCCCGCAAGCCCCTGGTGATCATGAGCCCCAAGAGCCTGCTGCGCCACGCCGAGGCGACGAGCACCATCTCGGACTTCGTGGACAAGGGCTTCCAGACCGTGATCCCCGACACCCGTGACGGCGTCGACGCCGACAAGGTCCGGCGGGTCCTGCTCTGCTCCGGCAAGGTGTACTACGACCTGGTGGCCTACGCCGCCGAAGAGGAGATCGACGACGTGGCCATCGTCCGGGTGGAGCAGCTCCACCCCCTGGACGGCGGGGAGCTTACGAAGGCGGTGGCGCCCTACGATGGCACCGAGGTGGTGTGGGTCCAGGAAGAGCCCCAGAACATGGGCTCCTGGCACTACATCTTCCCCCTGCTGATCGAGCATTTCGGCGTCGACCCCCTGCCCCGATACGTGGGCCGGCCGGCCAGCGCCAGCCCGGCCACCGGCGCCTACGAGAGCCACGAGCTGGAGCAGAACTCCCTGATCAAAGAGGCCTTCGACGAGTGAAGGCCGCCTGCGCTGTGTTGAATTGGTGGATACCGACAAGAGGCTGTTGCCATGAGTGTACCCGTAGAGGTCCCCGCCCTGGGCGAGTCCGTCACGGAGGCGATCATCGCCGAGTGGCGAAAGAAAGAGGGTGAGTTCGTCCAGGAGGACGAGATCATCGCCGAGCTGGAGACGGATAAGATCACCGTCGAGGTCCCGGCCCCGGTGGCCGGCAGGATCGCCGCTCTGAAGTACGAGATCGACGACTCCGTCAACCCCGGCGACGTGATCGCCGAGATCGAGCCCGGGGAAGCGCCCGCCGAGGAGGAGGCTTCCGACGAGGAGGATTCCCAAGAGGAGGCTTCCGGGGAGGCCGAAGAAGCTCCGGCCAAGGCCGATGGGGCCCAGCCCGCCGCCAAGGGTGGCAAGACCGGTCCCGCCGCCGAGCGGATCCTAGAGGAGCGAGGCATCTCGGCCGGTGACGTCCAGGGCACAGGCCCCGGGGGTCGGATCACCAAGGGCGACGCTATGAAGCACGTCAAGGCGCCCTCTCCGGCCGCGCCGGCCGCCCCGGCCGCCGGACCCCAGGAGGTGGAGCGGGTCAAGATGTCCAAGCTCCGCCAGACCGTCGCTCGCCGCCTGGTGGAGGCCCAGCACAACGCCGCCATGCTCACCACCTTCAACGAGGTGGACATGTCGGCCGTGATGGAGCTCCGCAAGAAGTACAAGGACTCCTTTTTGAAGAAGTACGACGTGAAGCTCGGCTTCATGTCCTTCTTCATCAAAGCCGCTATCGAGGCCCTGAAGGCATACCCGGCGGTGAACGCCGAGATCGACGGCGACGAGATCGTCTACAAGAACTTCTACAATATCGGGGTCGCCGTCGGCGGCGGTCGGGGGCTCGTGGTCCCCGTGATCCGCAACGCCGAGCAGCTCAGCTTCGCTGATACCGAGGCGGAGCTGAACCGCCTGGTGGACCGAGCGGTCAACAACAAGCTCACCCTCAAAGAGCTCCAGGGCGGCACCTTCACCATCTCCAACGGCGGGATCTATGGGTCCATGCTCTCTACACCGATCCTCAATCCCCCGCAGTCGGGGATCCTGGGGATGCACAACATCGTGGAGCGGCCCGTAGCCGTGAACGGTCAGGTGGAGATCCGCCCCGTGATGTACCTGGCCCTCTCCTACGACCACCGGATCATCGACGGTAAAGAGGCCGTGTCGTTCCTGGTGCGGATCAAGGAGTGCCTGGAGAACCCCGAGCGAATCCTGTTGGAGGTGTGAGATGTACGATCTCGTCGTGATTGGAGCCGGGCCGGGAGGCTATATCGCCGCCATCCGTGCCGGGCAGCTCGGCATGAAGGTGGCCTGCGTGGAGCGGTACCCCACCTTCGGTGGGACCTGCCTGAACGTGGGGTGCATCCCGTCGAAGGCTCTCTTGGAGTCCAGCGAGCGGTTCGAGGAGGCCAGGCATCACCTGGGGGACCACGGCGTCGACGTGGAGGGCGTGAAGCTCGACCTGGAGAAGATGCTCCACCGCAAAGAAGAGATCGTCGGCGGCCTGGTGCAGGGCATCGCGTTTCTCTTCGAGAAGAACGGCGTCGAGGGCATCCACGGGTGGGCCACGATCAAGGATCGGAACACCGTGGAGGTCAACGGCGACGACGGGGAGACGAAGACCCTGGAGACCAAGCGGATCCTGATCGCCACGGGCTCCAAGCCCATCCCCCTGCCGGGGGTGGAACTGGACAAGGAGCGTATCGTGGACTCCACGGGGGCGCTGGAGTTCGACGAGGTGCCGGAGCATCTGGTGGTGATCGGCGCCGGCGTGATCGGCCTGGAGCTCGGCAGCGTGTGGCGCCGGCTGGGGGCGAAGGTCACGGTGATTGAGTACCTGCCGAAGATCCTCGGCGGTCGGGCCGACAAAGACGTGGAGCGCCTGGCCAAGCGGACCTTCTCCAAGCAGGGCATCGAGTTCGAGCTCGACGCCAAGGTCACGGGAGCCTCCGTCGACGACGGAGAGGTCACGGTCACCTTCGAGCAAAAGGGTGAGGAGAAGAGCCTGACCTGCGACCGCCTCCTGGTGGGGATCGGCCGCAGGCCCTTCACGGAGAACCTGGGCCTGGAGAACATCGGGCTCGAGACCAACGACCGAGGGTTTATCGAGGTCGACGAGCACTACAAGACCTCCGTGGACGGGGTCTACGCCGTGGGCGACGTGATCCCCGGGCCGATGCTGGCCCACCTGGCCGAGCACGAGGGCGTTGTCTGCGTGGAGCGGATGAACGACATCGCCGGCCACGTCAACTACGAAGCCGTCCCCGACGTGGTCTACACCCACCCGGAGATCGCCAGCGTGGGCAAGACCGAAGAAGAGCTGAAGGAAGCCGGCGTGGAGTACCGAGCCGGGAAGTTTTCCTTCAAGGCCAACGGTCGAGCCCGGGCGCTGAATGACACCGAAGGGTTCGTGAAGATCCTGGCCGATAAAGAGACGGACCAGATCCTGGGGGCCCATATCATCGGGCCCCGGGCCGGAGACCTGATCGCCGAGCTCGCCGTGGCCGTGGAGTTCCACGGAAGCGCCGAGGACATCGCCCGGTCCAGCCACGCCCACCCGACCCTGGCCGAGGTGGTCAAGGAGGCGGCGTTGGCTGTGGATGGGCGCCCGCTGAACGGGTAGTCCGCGGACCAGGCGGCGAACCGGTCAGCGAGTTAGTCAGCGAACTCTCGGATCACATCGGCGCCGCGCTGGATCAGGGAGCCAGAGCCCCGGCGTCGCATCCTGGGCTCGTCTTCCTCACTCTCTTCCTCATCACCGCTTCGTCGGGGGTCGACCCGATCTCGAGCTTGCTCGCCGCGCTCCTGGGCTTCCCGGATGCGCTCCTGAGCCCGGGCTTCCTCGCGGGACAGGGGGCCATCGGCGTCGTCGGGTCGGCGGCGGGTGCGGGGCTCGTCGTCCTCGGCTCCCAGGTCGCGATCCATCTGTCGCTCACCGGACCGGTCGGGGCTGCGGCGGGCCACGGCCTCCTCCTGCTCCGGTCGGGTCAGGCGGTGCTCGCCATCGGCGAAGCGGATCACCTCGTCGGGTCCGGCGGGGACGCAGGCCCCTTCGTTGACCCGAAGCTGAGAGCGGCGGCCCATGGTGGAGAGGGTTTGGGAGAAGTCGCCCACGGGGACGACCCGGATCTCGACGTCATCGGCCTCGAAGCAGGAGGCGATCACCGTGCCCTCCAGGGTCCACCCTCGGATGTCGACCTGGTGGATATTCCACTGGGTGCCCGACGCCCGGGTGGTGCGGATGTCGTCGTCTGAGGGAGGCTCGTCGGCCCGACCGCCGTCTCTGGCGGGCCGCTCGGCCTGCTCTTCAGCGGGCTCTTCGGCCTGGCGCTGCTGCTGATCTCCCCGGGTGGGGCGACCGCCTACGGCCCACTCCACGGGCGCTTCGGCGATCTGGCCGTCGACCTCGGTGAACCACCACTGTCGGTGACCGTCCTGAGAGGTGAACACCCCCAGGGGCTCCTCGGGGGTCTGGAAGAGGCGAGAGCGCATCTCCCCGTCGGCGGCCTCAAAGACCTCGGGGTTCTGATCTCCCTCGTAGGCGATCAGGCATTGGGCTTCCCCGGCGACGGCGAGCTTAGAGGTGCCGCCCAGGCGCTTTTCCCACCGCCAGTCGTCTTCGTTGGCGTCGTAGAGTGCCAGGGTGTGGCCGCCGCCGCGAGGTCCGGTGTAGACCACGCAGGCCATGTCTCCCAGGGGGTTGACCCCCACATGGACCAGGCGCCCGTCGACCCGGGCTCGGCTCACGACTTCGCCGGACTCCGGCTTATGGACGGTGAACTCCTCTTCGCCCATGCGCACCAGGTAGCCCCCCTCGCCCCAGTATCCGACGACGTATTCCTTGACGGGCTCGATGTCGGTCTGGGCGACGGCCCGCATGGGGGCGACGGTCTGGGTGATGGGTTCAGCGGTGGCGCAGCCGGCGCCGGCGATCAAGAGGGTGGAAGCGATGATTCGTTTGGTGCCACGGGGCCACATAAAAAGCTCCTGGGTGAGTCAGCTCGACAGGTTTTGGTTCCATTCAATCACTCTACCCTGGCTTGGACGGCGCCGGGAAGATTTCATTCAATTCCTTTTGAGCGACGGAACTCACGACCCTGTCGGAGCACCATGGGGCGCATGGCCTGGTCCAGCGCGAGCCACTCCTTCTGTACCGGCTCGGGGACGTCGAACTCGGCGAGCACGTCCTGAAGGATCTGGTGGCGGCGGTCGAAGTGGCCGGCCAGGATCGGCATGTGTTTGTGGGCTTCGTAGATGGAGGGGCCCCGGTAGTCCCCGCCGCGATCGCCGAGGTGAGCGTGGACGTAGGCGATCTGAGATCGGACCAGGGCATCCTTATCGCTATTGGCGAAGAAGAACCCCACCATGAGATCGTCGAAGAGCCGATCGTAGAAGGTCTGCATCAACTCATGCATCACCTCGGGTCCCCCGACGGCGTCGATCAGATCGTAGGAGGTCATGGCGATCAGAGGGTGTGGAGGGTCATCATGAGGGTGCCCTCGTGGACGGAGCGCATCAGGCCGTCCGTGGAGAGGGCTCGAAGCTCGGAGAGCTCCACCTGGTGATCGCCGAGCCAACGACAGACGCCCTGCTTATCGATGCCGACATTTCGAAGGCGAACCGGAGCCTGCCCGAGGGCCTCGCCGATGGTCTCGACGGGGAGCCACACAGGAGCGAAGTCGGCGTCCGGTGTCCAGACAGCGAGGATCGTAAAGGAGGGCATCATGGCCAGGAAGGGAGCGTCGGGATCGCCGTCGAAGACGTCGATGAAGATCGGCCACTCCAAGGCAGTGGCGACGGCGGTGATCAGGGAGTGGAAGGTCTCGGCCGGGGAGTCCGACGGGGCGGTGGCCAGGCGGCGCTGCCACACCGAGCCGGTGCTCTCCAGATACCCGGAGTAGGCGCCCCGGCAGAGGTTCAGCGCCCGGTTCTGGGTGGCCTGGTCGAGGTCCGCGAAGGCCGCCTCGTAGGTCGCCAGCGTGGAGGCGAAGGCCCGATCGACGGCGGGGGGAAGATACTCCGAGATCGGCGGGATCTGGCGTGGGACCTGGATCAGCCACCCCTGGCGAGGCTCGGGGACCAGCGGTGCCCCCGGCCGGGTGGCCTTAAGCCCCAGCCGGCCGCTGCGGATCTGGGACCGGGTACGGGCCAGGGATTGCTCCATGCCGCTTAAGAGGTCCCGCAGGGCCGCCCGCTCTCGTTGGGTCCAGCACAGGAGGGGTTGACTCCAGGGGAGGCTCTCCGGTTCGGAGATCCCCATGGAGGTCCCGGGGGGATCGAAGAGGGAGATCTGGGGAGTCTCTCGAGCCCGGCGACGAGCGCCGAGGGCGTCGTCCTCCTCTCGCCAGAGGCCCAGCCAGGCGTCCTGGAGTTCGGCGAACCCCGGCCAGGCCGCGAGCTCTCCTCGGACGGGATCATCTTCCCCGCCCAGGGCGTCGGCCATCACAGCCAGCAGCTCTCCTCTTCCCGCGGTCACCGACAGAGATCGAAGGCTCTGGGCGGCTTGTCGGAGCGCCGACCGGGGCGAGATCACCAGGCTCTCCCAGACCATCTCCACGAGCTCGGGCCCGAAGTCGCTCCACTGGGTGTGGCCGAGCTCGCCCCGTGCCCGGGCGGTCCATTGGTCGATGAACTCGTGATCCTCGACATCGGACCACTGGGGCCAGCCTGTTCGATGCCCGGCGATGGCATCGATGAACTCTTCCCGGCCCCGGTGAGGGACTTTGAACCGCCCCCCGAGGCCGTCGACGAGGGCCTTGACCCGACGGCCGAAGGCGTCGAGTCGCCAGTCCACGAGGGCCTCGATTTCGGTCAGGGAGACCACCCGGCCCTGACCGGCCCCGAGCTGGCTCGCCAGGCCCCGGACCTGGTTCTCATCGGAGAGCTGCAACACCAGGCCGACGGCGACCTGTGACATGGAGAGGAGCTCCGCCAGGGGCCCGGCCATGGCGCTGGCTAACGCCGTGTCATCCACCCTGGCGAGCATCTCGCCATTGAGAACCAGGCGCTTGCCGACGTCTTCGTCGAGGAGTTGAAACGGTACAGGCCGGCCGTTGAGGATCAGCCGATCCTCGATCCGGGCGGTGCTCAGCAGCCGGACCAACTGCGAGGCTCGCTGAGACTGGTCGGGGAGGTCCTGGCCCTGCTCGGCCATCATCCCCACCAGGACCGGTAGATGTACGTCAATGGTCTGCCGGGCAAAGCGGGTTACCCGGGCCTGTGCTTCTTCGGTCACGCCAGTACCTTTGGTAATCATTGGAGTCATGGAGCGTCGCCAGGATCAGTGTATGCCGAAGTGACGACGAGGTGAAGTGAATTGACGGGCCCCAGTGAGTTGAACACGGGCACCCCGGGCCACCGCTCCTGAAGCGCCCGGCGAAGCCCGGCCCCGTCCAGGGACCGGCCGCCGACGCATCGGGGGTTGTAGCTGATGCCGGCGAGCTCCATCGTTTGGTGCGTTCGGAGCTCGAAGCGTTCGCCGAGGCGAGTCCAGAGGCTCTCGGTGACGTGAAAGGCCGAGCCGTCGGGGACCAGGATGGTGGGCGGTGTGGAGAGCTCCAGGCACAGGAGAGACTCGGCGACGGAGTCGCTGAACAGCCCGGGGATGGCCAGGGCCGTCAGGCCCTCGGGGGGGGCGGCCTGGCGCAGGGCCACGAGCGCCGACGCCGACGCGAGCTCCCGAGGGGTGGGGTCGTCCCGGCAGAGACAGAGGGCCTGCCGTCGTCGGGTCGCCTCCTCAAGGAGGACGCTGTGGGCGGGATCGTCCAGGACCGAGAGAGTCAGGGGCTCTACCAGGTGGGCCGTGCGAGCTACGGCGGCGTCGATGGTGTCGCCGGCGGCGGCCCCGGTGGCCACCACGAACGCCGGGGCGACGTCGGGGTGGGCGCTGGCGATCCGGCCGTAGGCGCCGTCGATCCACACGCCGGGGGCGCCGAGTGCTCGGAGCCGGGTCGAGGCTTCGATCAGGTCTCGGCGGTGGCGGATCCCGGAGAGGACCACCGTTCCCTCGTCCATGACCCGGCAGATCAGGGCGTCCCCGAAGGCCGTGGTCCATCCCAGGGGTTCTACCAGCTCCAGGCCCGCCGTGCCCTGCCCGAGGGCCACCTCGGTGGTGACCAGCCACTGGCCGGGGCGGACCACGATGGAGGGCTTGCGGGTCCCGAGCAGAACATCCTCGGACTCGCCATCGACCCCGGTGGAGAGGAGTCCCGGCGGGGCCGCCGCGCGGGCCGCCAGGAGGGTGTTCAGGGTGGTGGTCTTTCCACAATTCTTGGCCACCCCGACGATGGCCAGGTCCGGGCGCTCCCAGAGGTCCAAGGGATCGCAGGGATCGGTCACTCCGCCGGGGAGAAGGTCAGTTCCTCGCATTGGTCCAACCGGGGGTGACCGGAGCGGAGATCCTCAGCGGTGATGCCCTTTCCGTCGTTCGCCTTGTCCATCTGCTGCACCGTGCGGGCCAGAGCGTAGATGGCGGCCAGGACGTCGCCGGTGTGCCCGGCCTCGGAGATGGTGTGCATATTGCGGATCGGGAACCCGATGGACGCCGAGGCGGCGTCGATGCTCGCCAGGACCCCGGCCATGGCGTCCGTACCGGTGTCGCGACCGCAGGGATCGCGCTGCCAGGGGATGCCCTCCTGCCGGGCGGTGTCCTCGATGAGGCGATTCAAATGCTCGCTGGTCACGGAGCCCACGGCGATGGTGAAGCCCTCGCCCATCTTTAGCGGGGTGTACCGCTTGTCGCCGACCCCGGGGGCGGCGTCGAGGTCGTGGTTGACGTCGACGCCGATCAACACGTCGGGCTTGAACTGCCGGGCCAACACCCGGCTGCCGAAGCGGCCGATCTCCTCGTGGGTGGCGATGGTGAAGAGACACCGGACGTTGTTCAGGCCCCCTTCCTCGGCGATGATTCGGGCCATCTCGGTGGCCACGAAGCACCCCAGGCCGTTGTCCAGGTAGGCGCCGGTGAAGGTGTTCTCGCCAAACCCGGAGCGGATGGGCCGATCCATGAGGATCGTATCCCCGGCCCGGATCCCCAGGGCCTCGACCTGCTTTTTACGATCTTTTCCGTGGAGGAGCAGCTCCAGGTAGAGCTGCTCGGGCTTGATGCCCTTATCGCCTTTGCGCATCGCCGGATCGGCGAAGTGGATCGCCCCGACGGCTTCCACGGTGCCCCCCTTGAGCTGTCGGTAGGTACCGGGTCGCTCGGGATCCTCGCTGAAGAGGATCACTTCATGGCCCAAAAGCGACAGGGGCAAGAAGGAGTCGCTGTTGATCCAGATCTTGCCGTCGTCGCCGATGCTCCGGACCTGCATGCGGATCTTGTCGGCGTGGCCGATCACCATCACGGTGAACCGATCGTCCTGGCCGGGGTGGGTGTCCAAGACGAGACCGGCGTTGCCCCGGAACCGATGAACTCCCCACCCTTCTCGCTGGATCTTCTCGAAGTAGGGAAGGAGGACCCCGTAGGTCATGGCACCTTCGAGGCCGATGGGGCTGGGGGCGGCGAGGATGTCGCGCATCAGGTCGAACTGCTCCTGAGGCATGGGGAGTTCCCAGGGGTTTTGCTGCTGCGTCATAGAGGTCACTTCGTCAAAAAGGAGAAGAAATCCGATCTGGTGGCAGTAGCCTAGTGCGGAGGCACGGCGGTGACAAGGGGGGCTTGGTGTTGAGGGGGAATCGGGGCGGATTGATCCCTTGATTTTCGGTCATGTGTGCCTATTACTTTGCGGGACGCAGTCCTACTTACGACCACGACGAGGGATTATGGATCGCTTTGGAAGAGAGGAATTTCGACAGCTCATCGAAGTAGAAGGGCCGCCGGCCATCTCCATCTACCTGCCCATCGAGCGCACGGAGATGACCCTTAAGTCGACGCGACTGCGGTTCCGGGCGCTCGTGGATGAGGCCGAGAAGAAGCTGAAAGCCTCCGACGCGCTGGCCCCCTCTCTCTACGAACCTCTCCTGGAGAGCCTCCGAGAGAAGGTGGAGCAGCGGACCTTCTTCAACAACTCCGGCGACGGGGTGGCGCTCTTCCTGGCCCCCGGCTTTGAGGCCGTGTACTTTCTGCCCGTGGCCTTCGAGAAGACCTGCGTGGTGGGGAGCACCTTCCACACCCGGCCCCTCTTGGAGCATATCGCCGCCCCGGGGAACTACTGGGTGTTGGCGATCGGGGAGAAGGAGGTCACCTTCTGGGAAGGGACGCCCACAGGGGTTCAGACCGTGGAGATCGAAGATCTGCCCACGAACCTGCAGGACGCCCTGATGCTGGAGTTCGAGCCCGACGACCTGAACTTCCAGACCGGCAAGAACTACAGCTTCGGGGGCACCAAGGTCTCAGGTGGCGGCAACCGCAGCCTGCCGTCGCCGGTGTTTCACGGCCAGGGTGGCGGCCGGGACACCCATAAAGCCTACCTGCGGCAGTACTTCTCCCTGGTCTCCCAGGGGATCCGAGACTACCTGGGCAGCGACGCCCAGGGGCCGCTGATCCTGGCGGCTGTGGACTACTGCCACCCGATCTTTCGAGAGGCCAGCAAGCTGAAGAACCTGGCCCGAGACGGGATCGAAGGAAACGTCCACTTCTGGAATGACAAGTCGATCTACGAGACGGCCTGGCCCATCGCCCGTCAGGAGATCGAAGAGCTCAGAGAGCAGGCCCTGAGCGAGTGGGAGCGGGCCTTCGGTCGAGGCGCCGCGGAGATGGATCTCCACATGGTGGGCCGGCGGACTATCGAGGGACGGGTCCACAAGCTCCTCCTCGACAAAGACGCCACCCTCTGGGGGCACTTTGACCGGAACACCGGGGAGATCACCCTCTTGCCCGAGGACGCCGACGCCGAGGCGAAGTCCCTGGCTATCGATGTCTACGACGACATCGCCGAGACCGTGATCCAACGGGGTGGCGACGTGGTGGTGCTCCCCTCGGAGAAGATGCCCTTCGACAGCCCCATCGGAGCGATCCTGAGAGGGTTCCGCGGCCGTTGATGTCGACCGAGAAGCGCGAATCGGCTATGGTGGCCACTCATCTGTCACGCTCAGATGAGTGGCTATATTTCGTCGCGGAAGAGCTCTATGACCCAGCCCGAGGCACCTCGGCGCAAGCGGACATCGACCCAACCGATGGACGCCCCTCGTATGCTCGAGGGACGGGTGTTGGATGGACGGTACCGTCTGAACCGGGTGCTCAACGCCGGCGGCATGGGGATCATCTACGAGGCCACCCAGCTCACCGTAGGGCGAACCGTGGCGGTGAAGGTGCTCAAGCCCACCCTGACCAAAGACCCCTCGTTGGTGGAGCGGTTCCAACTGGAGGTGGAGATGGTGGCCCGCATCGCCCACCCCAACGTGGTCACCCTCTACGACTCGGGCCGAGACGCCGGAGGCCTGACCTACCTGGTGATGGAATACGTCGAGGGGGTGACCCTGAGGCAGGCGCTGCGGGAAGGCCAGCTGCGGCTGTGGGAGATGCTCTATGTGTTCTCCCAGGTCTGCGCGGCCCTGGTGGAGACCCACGGTCAGCAGATCATCCACCGGGACCTGAAGTTCGACAACATCATGGTCTCCCGGATGCGGGACGGTCGGATCCACGTGAAGCTCCTGGACTTCGGCGTGGCCAAGCTCCTGTCCCGGGAGCAGGAGCTGACCCAGGGAGGGCAGGTCACGGGCACACCGGGAATCATCGCCCCCGAGCTGGTGGACGGAAAGAAACCCACGGCCCGCAGCGATCTCTACAGCCTTGGGGTGTTGATGTTCACCGCCCTGGCGGGACGGGCTCCCTTCCACGGCGACAACGATCTGGCGCTGATGCGGGCCCATAAGTACGAAGAGCTGCCCAACCTCAGGAGGCTCGTCGGCGATCGGGTCCCCGAGGAAGTGGTCGATCTGGCCTGTGAGCTCTTGTTGAAAGAGCCCGACCAACGGCCTCAGCGAGCCGAAGACGTGCGCCGCCGCCTGGACACCATGGCCCACCGCCTGCGGGAGAGCGTCCCCGACGCTCCTCCCTTCATCCCACCTCGGACCGAGGGCCTGGAGGAGGTGGAGCCGTCCAGCATCGACGTGGAGATCATGGACTTCGGGCCCACCTCCAGAGACGAAGAGGGCGGGCTCTTCGGACCGCCCGTGGTGGCCCCCATGACGGTGGTCGCCTACTTGAGCCTGGTGTTGATGCTCCTGATCCTCGTGCTGGTCTACATGATCTTCCAACAGATCGGGCCGGCGATGCCCGAGACCAGCGCCGAAGAGACCTACCAGACCTACCAGCACTCCGAGCACTCCCAGGAAGTGCAGCCCTATCAACAGCACCAGGAGTACGGCGATGACCAATTTTGAACCTGGCCGGCAGGCCCTGGAGGCCTTCGCCGAAGCACTCGACAGGAACGCCTACGAAGAAGACCTCCACTTTCGACACCTCGTGGGACGGTACGCACCGGAAGATCGTCGGGAGGCCCTCGACAGGGATCTGAACCGGTTCGGAGCGCAGGTGCTCCGGGACGTGGACCGCCTGGTGCGAAAGAACAACGAGCCCCACAACCTGCCGAGGCTCGACCGGTGGACCGACTACGGGCGCCGTCAGGAGAAGGTCGATCACCACCCGACCTACCATCAGGCCGGGGCGTATATCTACGGCTCGGGGATGATGAGCGCCTACGGCGACCACCCCAACTCCCTGGGGGCGCTGACCCGGTTCTACCTCTCGAGCCTCAATGGCGAGGCCGGTCATAACTGCCCGGCGGCCTGCACCGCCGGGGTGATCCGGGTGCTCCAGGAGCTCGGCACCGAGGAGCTGAAGGAGCGGTACCTGCCGGGGTTCTTGAGCGCCGACTACGACACCCACCTGGAGGGAGCGCAGTTTCTCACCGAGCTTCAGGGGGGCAGCGACGTGGGCGCCAACCAGACCCGGGCCGAGCGCGGCGACGACGGCCACTACCGGATCTACGGGGAGAAGTGGTTCTGCTCCAATATCGACGCCGACGTCTTCCTGATGACCGCCCGGGTCGACGATCTCGACACCCCCGGGACCCGGGGCCTGGGGCTCTTCCTGGTGCCTCGCCAGGTGGAGTCCGGCGAGGTGAACCGGTTCTTCGTTCGCCGCCTCAAGGACAAGCTGGGCACCCGGACGATGGCCTCGGGAGAGGCCGACTTCGACGGCGCCCTGGCCTATCACATGGGTGACGTGGGGGCGGGGTTCAAGAATATGATGGAGCTCGTGATCAACACCTCCCGGCTCTACAACGCCATGGGGTGCTGCGCTGTGATCCGGCGGGCCTTTCTGGTAGGGGCCGCCTACGCTCAACACCGCGAGGCCTTCGGCCGCCCCATCGGAGACTACCCCCTGGTGCAAGAGACGCTGGCGAACCTGCGGGCCGAGCAGGAGGCCCTGACCTCGGGGAACCTCTATCTTGTGGCCATGCAGGATCGCCTCGATCGGGGGGAGACCACCGATCAGGAGCGGCTCTTCTTGCGGATGGCCATCAACCTCAACAAGGTCAAGACCGCCCAGTCCGGGCGATGGGCCTGTGTGGAGGGGATCGAGATCCTGGGAGGCAATGGGGCGATCGAGAGCTTCTCCGTGCTCCCACGGTTGCTGCGAGACTCCATCGTGTACGAGAACTGGGAGGGGACTCATAACACCCTCTTTATGCAGGTCTTGCGGGATATGAAGCGCTACGAGGTCCACGAGGCCTACTTCGGGCATCTCCAGGGACTCCTGAATGAGGCCGCGGGATCCCCGGCCGAGGCCGGTCGGGCCGGCGAACTTCAGGAGTTCCTCGCCGCCGTGAGGGGCCGCGTCGAGGAGATGCTGGAGCAACCCACCCCGGTGGCGAGCCTGACGATGCGAGAGATCTTCGACGATCTCGTGTATGGTTTCTACGGCGCCGTTCGGGTTGTGGAGCGGGCGACCTTCGGGCCGGGCCCGGCGGCCACCGACGAGGACTCCCTGGAGCACTTCTTCGATCTCCGGTTGCGGGGTGGCCCTCAGCGCACCGACCCGGACTACCTGAGACGGTTGTCGGGACTGTCCAAGGCCTGAGATCGGTTTGAATGAAATCTCGCCGGGGGCCGTCAAATTGGAGCGCTGGTTAGCTCTGCTCTCGCTGAACTCCTGTCAGGACCTCCCATGAACCGCAGTACTCTTTCCACTCTTCTTCTCACCACCGCCGCGTTGCTCCTCGTGGGGCCCACGGCCATGGCCCAGACCCAGGGGTGGGACGAGGGCCGCGGCGGCACGGCGTCAATGACGGAGTTGATCCCTCGGATGAGCTCCGGGCAAGCCTACACGGAGCGATATACCTTCTCCGTCGATCTCGACGGCGGCGGCCACATCGGCGTGAACTTCACGATCTCCAACCTGGGGGTCCGCAGCGGCTATGGGGCCGCCGAGGTTCGGGTGCGCCTGCCCGGCGAGGATCGCTATGAGTACAGCGAGCGAGTGTCCCGGCGGCGGTGGGACTCGGCCTCGGATCGGTTCGCCCTGGATATCGCCGACACCCAGGTGGAGGCCGTGGGCACCACGGGGTTTCGGATCCGTCACCAGGGTGACGTGGAGGTGGACCTGCGGTTCGAGAACACCATCCCGATGTGGCGCCCCGGCAACGGGGAGGTCCGCAGCGGCGACGACTACTACCGGTTCACCCTGACCTCGCCACGGGCGAACGTGACGGGGCGAGTGAAGATCAACGGCGAATGGAGAGACGTGCGGGGGACCCGGGCGGGCTATGGCGATCACGTAGCCACCAACGTGGCGCCCTACGACTTGGCGACCCGGTTTACCCGGTTCCGAGACTACAACGACGACGTCTTCGTGATGTGGCGAGAGATCGAGCTCACCGACGACTTCGGTGGAGACACCGTGGCCTTCGCCCTGGTAGGCGTGGGCAACCGGATCGTCTTCGAGGACACTTCGCCGACGGTGGAGTTTCAGCGGGTCAGCCATGACCAGGAGACCGGCTACCGCGTACCCCACGCCATCGCCGTCCGGGGCCAGGGGTTTGAGTTTTCCCTGAACGGCTCCAACGTTCGCAAGCGAGACATCCTGGAGAGCTACGGGCGAGTGGCCCGGATGGTGGCCTCCCGGCTGAGCAACCCCTTTCAGTATAACGTCGAAGGTGCTTACACGATGCGGTTGACCGGGGGCGCGAGCGCCACGGCCAACGGCGATGGACACTACACGATCGACTTCGTGAACCACTGAGGAATGACGATGCGCGTACTCTCTCTGCTCTCGCTGATCGCCTTGATGATGGCCGCTTCGCCCGCGGCGGCTCAGCAGAACCAATGGCCGAACCTGGGGAACAACCCCCAGATGGAAGCCATCGGCGAGGATGACGTGGCCCTGGTGGTGGCCATCGAGGAGTATATCTTCCTGCCCGACGTGGACGGGGCGATTGAGACGGCCAACGACTGGGAGAACTTCTTTCGGCGGGGGCTGGGGCTGAGCAGCGTACAGGTCGTGACGAACCGGGACGCCTCCCGAGAGGGGATCCTGCGGTTCGCTCGCCAGGCCGCCGAGGACGTGGGGCCCAACGGAAACCTGTGGTTCGTCTTCGTGGGCCACGGCTCGCCGATGTCCGGCGGCGAGGACGGTGGGCTGGTGGGGATGGACGCCCAGCAGACCGTGGAGAGCTTAGAAGCTCGAAGCCTGTCGCAGGGGGAGTTGTTGGATGTGCTGGAGAGCGGGGCGCAGGCCCGGACGATCGTAGTCGTGGACGCCTGCTTCAGCGGACGAGCCGGTGACGGGACGGCCCTGGCCGAGGGTGTGCAGCCCGTGATCCCCGTCAACGTGCAGCCCCGGGAGGAGTCTCGGCTCCTGGTGATGACCGCCGCCCGGGCCGACCAATACGCCGGAGCGCTGCCAGGCAAGCGGCGGCCGGCGTTCAGCTACCTCTTGTTGGGAGCCCTCCGAGGGTGGGCCACCGACGGCGATCAGGTCACCGCCGGAGAGGCGATCCTCTACGTGCAGCAGCAGCTCCGGGGGGTGCCGGGGCGTCAGCAGACCCCGGAGTTGTTCGGCACCGGGGAGATCGTGTTGACCCGGGGCGTGGTGGAGCGAGATCCGACCTCCACTCCCGAGATTCGACGCCCCGTGCGAACCCCGGAGTACCCGCCGGAGTACTTCACCGACGAAGCGCCCGAGGAAGTCGAGGCTTTCGAGCCGCCCACGCCGACGGCGCAGCCGGAGCTGCGAGAGTACCCGCCGGCCCGCACGCCGCGGGAGGGCAGCACCGCCCGGGGCTTCACGTGGCTCGGGATCGGCACCGGGCTGGCCGCGGCGGCTATCACGGGGATCGTCTTCGGTGGGAGGATGATGAGCGACAGCGACATGCAGCGCCAAACCAATGGCGAGTCGCTGCTGATCGGCAGCGTGGTGGTTCTCACGGCAGCCCCCTTGCCGATCATCGTCGGCGGTCGGGAGCTCTCCCGGGTCAGGCAACATCGGAGGCTCGACGAGGAGCTCCGATCTCCGGAGCCAGGGGCTACGGTGGGGCTACAGTTCTCCGGTGATGGGCCTCGGTTAGTGCTCCAGGGGCGATTCTAGAGCGCCGACCTGGCCTCAGAAATCTGATGGTTTAGGACTCCCCACGCGGCGACATGGAGGGCGTATTCGGCGCTGGTGTTGGCCCTGGCAGTCATCGCCGGTGTCTGGCACGGCTCGTGCATTTACTCAGGGTCGGAAGAACCGAAACCGTTCCCCAATCCTGGAGAATCCCATGCTTCGCACCGCCCTCTTGCCGGCCTTCGTCACGATGGCCTTCACTTTCGCCGCCTGTGGTCCTTCGGATCCAACCCCTGACCCGGATCCCAACGGCGACGCTCCCGGTGAGACCCTGATGAGCGCCCTCGATCGGGACCTGTCGCCACAGGTGGACGAGACCGATCAGGCCCAGCTCAGCCACGACAACCGGGGGTTTGCCTTCGATGTCCTCCACGAGCTCCCCTCGGACTCCGGGGAGAACGTGTTCTTCTCGCCGCACTCCATCTCGATCGCCCTGGCGATGACCTACGCCGGTGCCTCGGGGGCGACCCATGAGCAGATGGGAGAGCTCTTGCGGTTTTACCTCGACGAGGAAGTCCTTCATCCGGCGTTCAATGCCCTCGATCTGGATCTGGCCACCCGTTCCGACGTGGAGGTCGATGAAGACGGCGGCGATCCGCCGATCTTGAACGTGGTGAACGCCATCTGGGGTCAGCGAGACTATCCCTTCGCCAACGACTTCCTGGACACCCTGGCGGTGAACTACGGCGCCGGTCTTCGGGTGATGGACTTCCTCACCAGCCCCGAGGAATCCCGGCAGAAGATCAACGAATGGGTGGAGGACCAGACCAACGATCGGATCGAGGAGCTCTTGCCGGAGAACTCCATCGGCCCCGACACGGTGCTGGTGCTCACCAACGCGATCTACTTCCTGGCCGGATGGCACGCCCCCTTTGAGGAGTCGCTCACCTTTGAGGGGAGCTTTACACGACCGGACGGCTCGGAGGTCACGACGGCGCTGATGCGAGAGACCTACGCCGAGTCCAACTCTTACTATCTCGGCGATGAGACCGTGGCGATCTCGATCCCTTACGTCGGTCGAGAGCTCTCGCTGATCGCGCTGATGCCCACCGACGGCGACGACCTGGAGGCCTGGGAAGCCGGCCTGGACCGGGATCGGTTCGACCAGGTCGTGCAGAACCTGCAGCCCGGGATCGGTAGCCTGGTGTTCCCGAAGTTCGAGTTCAACGGGGAGTACGATCTCAAGGAGATCTTCGAGGTGATGGGGTGGGAGGACTACGCCCAGCTGCAGCGGATGCTGGAGAGCGGGCTGAACGGGTTGGAGATCTCCGGGATCTTCCACAAGAGCTTCATCGCCCTCGACGAAGAGGGCACCGAAGCGGCGGCGGCCACGGCGGTGGTCGTGGTGGACACCGCGGCGCCGGAGCCGAACTACGACCTGGCGTTTGACCGACCCTTCTACTACGCGATCTACGACCACCCCACGGACACCATCCTCTTCCTGGGTCGAGTCTTCGATCCCACCGTAGAAGAGTAGCCCTGAGCAGCGCCAGTCAGGAACGCTGGCTGGAGCGCCGGCGGCGGCCGAAGACCAGGAAGAGCAACGCCAGGGTCCAGGCCATCGCCGGCGCGCCGGAGTTGGAGGCCGAGCACGCACAGCCGGCCTCGCTGGCCGTGCGATCTCGGTCGCCGTCGCCGTCGCCACCGTCGCCGGAACCGCCATCGCCGTCGCCGTCGCCGTCGCCGTCGCCGGAACCCTCCACCATCATGGAGCACTCCACCCACTCGCTGTGGTCGTCGTCCAACACCGTCCGGACGTTGATCCTGTAGTAACCCTCACCGAGAGAGGTATCCAGAGGGATCTCGGTGGTGGTGCCTTCGCTCTGGGGCTGCTCCACTTCGTAGATCACCTCGCCATGCTCTGTGATCTGAAGCTCGAAGGTCAGAGCGTCGCCGCTCTCGTCGATGTTCTGGACCACCAGGAACTCCGGGATCGACCCGGCGTTGACGTGTTGATCGTCGCAGAAGGCGTTCTGGTCCAGGTTCGGGGGCCGCAGGAACTCGTCGGGCCGGGTCCGGAAGCTGACCACGTCGGACCAGGGGCTCTCGCCATTGCGGTTGTCTGTGGCCATGGCTCGGACGTAGTACCGCTGGCCCGTAGAGAGGGTCCGGGAGGTGGTCCACTCGACCCGGTCGGAGTTTCCGTTGACCGGGACGGGACCGCTGTCGGCGAAGAGGTCGTCGAAGTTGGAATCTTCGGAGAGCTCGAAGTACACCGTGACCGGGTCCCCCTCGGGATCTTCGGGGACCGTGGAGGCGATCCGGGGGGTGAGCACCAGGACCAGCTCGTTCTGCTCGGGCTTGACGATCTCCGGAGTGCTAGGGGGCATGTTCTGGGTGTCGATGCGGAAGTTCTCCCAGTCTGACCAGGCGCTGTACCCGTTATCGGGATCGCCGTCGAAGGCCCGCACTCGCCAGGCGGCGAAGGTGTTTTCGTCGATGAACGACGTGGTCCATTCGGTCTGTCCCGAGGGATCTTCCATGACGGAGGCGGCCTGGTCCGGGTCGCCGTCGACGGGCCCGTGGTGCACCTCGAACTCGTAGAGGAGGTCGTCGCCGTCGAGGTCGACGGAGTTCTGGATTCGCAGGGTCACCTCGTGGGTGTCCACGTGGAGACCACCTACGGGGAAGATCGGCACGGGGGTGGACGGCGGGTTGTTCACGCCCTCCACGTGAATCGTGATGGTGACCTCTTCGGAGAACTCACCGTCATCGATGAAGAAGGTGATCTCGTAGGGGCTGTGAGGAGCGGCCGTGAACGGAACGGTCCAGGTGTAGGTGCCCGTGCCCTGACTGACGTCGAGGTCCCCACCATCGGCGGGATTTCCGTCGCTCCCCTCGTTGAAGACTTCCGGGGTCACCGGGTCGCCGTCGGGGTCGCCGTAGACGATGTCGAAGACCAGCTCTTCGCCTTCTTCCACGGTGAGCGACGACGGGAGCGCGCCGCCGTCGTAGGTGACTTCGATGAAGGGAGGGCGGTTGCCCGGCTCCACGGAGAACTCGTAGGACCCGGCGGTCTGCTGTCCCGTGCCGGTCCAGTCGCTGTCGCCGAAGGTGCTGACCACGAAGCAGTACCGTCCGGCCTCCAGGATCCCCGTGTCGATGAAGGCCGCCAGGGTCCCGCCGGCGGGATCGTCGTCGTTATGAGCGATCATGGTGGTGCCGTCGCCATCCCAGAAGGAGAGGATCGGGTCAAACCAGGGGTGTTGTCGGACCTCGCCGCCGATCTCAAGGGTGGACTCGGCCCGAGCCACCAGGCGATCCCCTTCCTCGACGTCCATGCAGTACCAGTCGACGTCGGAGCCTCGAGGAAAGATGGCGGCCCCTTCCGTGGCGAAGGGCAGGCTCCCCACCTCGGTGGCCGTGGCGGCGGTGTTGTTGTTGCCGTATGGGTCGGCGGCCAGAGGCGTCAGGGTGATGGTCCCGATATCGGGATACTGCCCGTTGGTGACGCTCTGTTCGGAGGTGCCCACGTAGGTCTCGTAGCGCCCCTGAGGGTCGTAGACGAGCACTCGAAAGTCATGGGCTTCTCGGAGGCCCCGGAAGTGAAACTCCCCGAACCTTGGGAAGTAGGACTTGGTCAGGTCGTTGTGGTGGTGGCGACGGTCCGTGGTGGACTCCGCCCGGACCCACACGGTGGACAGGGGGCCGAGGTTTCCGTGGATCACGCCGTTGAATCCGCCGGTGTAGGGCAGAGTGATGTCCAGGCCCGTGAGGTTGTCTCCGCTGGTGACCTCCAGGATGTCGGCGTCGGAGGCGAAGAGCCCGTCGGAGCTGGGGGGATCCACGTCGTACCAGGTGTCCCCGTAGTCGCCGGAGAACCCCGGGGCCATCCGGGCGCTGATGCGGTACTCGCCAGTGGCCACGCCGGTGAAGGAGTAGGAGCCGTTGGCGCCGGCGATCACCTCATGGGCGATGGTCCACCCCTTCTCTCCCGGGGTCCACAGGCGCACCTCGGCGGGGATCCCTTCTCCCTGAGGTCCGGAGGTCGTCCCCGAGAGGGTGGCCGCCGTCGCCGTGGTGGCCACTAACGGCAGGGGTAGTCCCAACACCAGCGCGAGGATCAACAAAGCTCGGCGTCGCATCTTGGATGTCCTTGAAATGGGTTACGTCAGTCCCCGTGAGAATAGCGAATCCGTAAACGGGTGTCACCGACCGCGCATTTGTTCCCGCTCCCTGAGGAATTCTCGCTCCAGCTCGGAGAGGCCGTCGTCGTCCTCGTCGTCTTCGTCGTCTTCGGTCTCTTCGGTCTCGGCTACAGTCGGCGCGGTCGGCGGTGGGGTCACAGGGGGGCGGACTACCTGGGGTTCCTCGACTTCTTCGACTTCCTCGACTTCTTCGACTTCCTCGACCTCTTCGATCTCTTCGACCTCTTCGGTCTCCTCGACTTCTTCGGTCTCGTCGACTTCCTCGAGTTCGGTTGGTTCTTCAACGGGCTCCTCGATAGCCACCACCTCGGCGGCCTCTGCCTCGCCAGGGATCTCCTCGTGTTCAGCGGTGTCGAGGATCATCAACAGGACTACGGCGCTGAGCACCACGCCTGCGATCAACACCACGAGGGCGATCGCTGCCCGTTTCATCGAGGGAGGCTCGGGGATCACCGGATCCGGCTCGGGGGTGGGCTCTGGATCGGGGGTGGGCTCTGGATCGGAAGCGGCAGCGGGCTCGACGACCGGAGTTGGCGTCGGCACTGGAGCCGGCGCGGGGGCCACCACGGGAGCCTCCTCGAGAGTCGCTACAGCCTGGTGTTCGCCCGTGGCGTCCACAGCTCCCAGCAACTTCATCTCGTCCAGGACCTGCCGGGCCGTGGCCGGCCGATCCCCGGGGTGCTTCTCGAGCATGGCCTCCACCAGGGCGATTAAGCCCTCGTGAGGAGGCTCGTTCAACGCCCAGGCGTCCCGCAGCGGCGGGATGTCCTCGCCGACGTGCTGCATGAGCACCGCCATGGGAGTGGCGGCGTTGAAGGGAGTAGCGCCGGCGATCAGCTCGTAGAGAATCGTCCCCAGAGCGTAGATGTCGGTCTGGGGTCCCGACCCTTCTGCTTTGGCCTGCTCGGGGGCCATATAATGAGGGGTCCCGTAGAGCTCGCCCGTGCGTGTCAGCCCCTCCCCGGGGGCCTCGGCGACCTTGGCGATCCCGAAGTCCAGGACCTTCAGGTGGATCCCGCCGGCCACGGGGCTCACGAAGATATTCTGGGGCTTGAGATCTCTGTGAATGATCTCGTGGGAGTGGGCCTTGGAGAGAGCGCGGGCGATCTGCACGGCGATCTCGCAGATCTCCACCACCGTCAGGTCTCTGTCCTGGCTCCATACGTCCAGGGGCTCGCCTTCGAGGAGCTCCATGACCAGGTAGAGGACCCCTGTGGCCTCGTCGCGCCCGTAGTCCATCAAGGTGACGATGTGGGGGTTGCGCAGAGAGCTCAAGACCTTGGCCTCCCGCATGAACCGGGCGATCAGGGAGGGGTTCTGGGCCACCTCGGGCTTGAGGACCTTGATGGCCACGGGACGGTCCAACTTGAGCTGCCGTCCGGCGAAGACTGCCCCCATCCCGCCTTCACCGAGGACCTGCTGGATCTGCCACCGACCGTCGAGGGTCTTGCCCCGGAGGCGGTCCGCCAGGGCCTCCGGGGCCGGCACCAAGTGCTCCCCGTCGATGGGGCAGAGCCTGGTGCCGTCGGGGAAGAGCCCCTCGCACTGTGGGCAGAGTTGCATGGTCAGTCCGGTTGGGGGCACGGGCCGGTGTCGCCGATGCAGATCGTATCGCAGGCCTGGATCTCGACGTAGGCGAAGGTCACGTCCCGGGAGTTGTCGAACTCAAACTCTCGGTTCTCATAGCTCGGGTGACTGACCCGGATGGTATGTTCCTCTTCATCGATCAGAAACCCGAAGTAGCCATCCTGGTTGGTCTCCCCGCTGGCTCCCGTCACCAGATGCGCGTCGGCGGTACACACCCGGACTCCTGACACGCCGGTTCCCCGATGGACGACCCGGCCTTCCAGGACGATCTGACCGTCCCCGGCGGTCAGGTCCGTGAACCGTCCTCGGCGGCAGACGGTCTCGTTTTCGCAGATCTCTCCTTCCCGGTAGAAGCAGTCGCCGTGGGAGGAGCAGGAGAGGGACCGCAGCTCCGAGAAGCACCCCGCCGTGAGGGCCACAGCGGCGATCAGGAGAGCCCGCAGGAGCGGGTTAGAAGTCGAATCGCACAGCCCCATAGGCTCCTCCGTCGGTGAAAGAGAGATCGAGGCTCATGGAGTTTTCGTTGGCGACGCTACGGCCCCGCTGGAGGATCAGGAAGGTCCCCCCCACGACGAAGAGGGCCCCGGCGGAGGCCATGGTGATCAGGGTGTACTGGCGGAATTGGAGAGCGTCGCGCTCCATGTCCTGAAGCTCAGCCCGGGAGTGGTCGGGGTGACTCCGGGAGTAGCCGTTGGCCGCGGCGATCTTCTCCTCCGTCATGTACCAGAGGACGCCGGAGCCGACGCCGGCCAGGGCGCTCAACCCCAGGGAGGTCATCCCCACCCGTCCCTGCCATCGGGAGCCCTCGTCGCGGAGCATGGTCACGTCCAGATCCACCCACTGGCCTCGCTCCACGACGACCTGTCGCTCCTGGGGCGGGGCGTTTCGCAGGGTCAACACCAGGTGGTACTCCCCGGGCTCGACCTCCATGGAGAGGGGCGTGGTCCCCAGGGGTTCGCCGGTCTCTTTGTTTTGGACCTGAGCGCCCTCGGGATCGCTGATCACCCGGAGGCGGGCGATCCTCTCCAGGTCGATGTGGATCTCCCGGCTGTCGCCGCCTTCGAGCTCGATCTCCCGAGGGAAGGGGCGATATCCCTCGTGCTCCAGGGTGAAGAGGTGCTCCCCGGGGGTGAGCTCCAACTCCAGGGGCGTGGGGCCGAGCTCCTGGCCGTCGGCGTCGTGGACGACGCTGCCCACGGGCTCAGAGGTGATCTTCAGGAGCGCCCGGGACCGGGCTGCGACCAGCTGTTCGAGGCGCTCCATCTCTCGCTCGATCCGCTGCCGATCTCGGGCGTCGGGCTCCATCTCCAGGTAGGTCTCGTAGGCGGCGATGGCCTCCTCGAGCTCGTCGAGGCGTTCCCGACAGGTGGCCAGCCGGTAGTAGACCTCGGGGAACTCCGCCATGTCGGCAGCCTCCTGGTAGGTCTCGCAGGCCTCTTCGTGATCGCCGCGATCAAAGGCGGCGTTCCCCGCCGATAAGAGCTGGATCAGCCGACGTTTGTCGTCGTCGCTGAGCTCCTCGAAGGTCTGGGCCCCGGCCGTCGCCGAGACGAGGAGCACGGCGAGGATCAGGAAGGCGCGGAGGTGATGGGATAAACTCGTAGGGTTCACGGAGACCACATGGGATGGGAGTACTGGCCCCCTATATTACGAATGTTGACACAACGCGCAACGCTACACTGGCCTCGGCGCCCCTTTCGCCGTAGCCTGTGCCCGACTGATGATGCGGATGAGCGATGGATGTACTGTCGATAATTCGGGGTCCCACGAGTCACAGCGCCCCCCGGTCGGCCTTCGAACGGTTGGTATGGGCCGGCCTGGTGCAGCTCCTGGTGGTGATCTTCGGCACCGGCGGATACTACCTGCTGACCGACGAAGAGTTCTCGGTGCTGGACTGTCTGTACATGACCATCGTGACGGTCACCACCGTGGGGTACGACGAGTTCATCCCGGTGAAGCACGACCCGGTGCTGCAGATCTTCACCATCGTCCTGATCATCGTGGGGATGGCGGCGGTGCTCTACTTCGTGACCGTCCTGGCGGTGTTCATCGTCGAGGGCGAGCTGCGGGAGATCTTTCGGAGGAAGAGAATGGCGAAGACCATCGATCGTCTCGATGACCATTTTGTGATCGCCGGCCTGGGCCGCACGGGGCGAAACATCGCCACCGATGTGGTGTCCGCCGGTAAGGCCTGCGTGCTCGTCGACACCGATAAAGAGGCCCTGGAGGAGTTCATCGACACACTCGACGAGCCCGTTCCCTTCGTGGTGGGAGACGCCACGGACGATGACATCCTGGAGGAGGCCGGGATCTGCACAGCCCGGGGGGTGGCCTTTTGCCTGGGCACGGACAAGGAGAACCTCTTTGCGACGATCTCCGCCCACAGGCTCAACCCGGAGGCCCGGATCATCACCCGGGGTGACGATCCAAGGTCTCGGGAGAAGTTCCTGATGGCCGGTGCCACGGAGGTGATCTACATCAACAACCTGGGCGGTCGGTACATGGCCACCGAGCTGGTTCGCCCCCAGGTGTCAAACTTCCTCGCCCTCCTCTTTGAGCACCCCGATCGAGATCACGACATCGACAAGATCCGGATCTCCGATCAGAGCCCCCTCCTGGGCAAGTCGCTGGCCGAGATCGCCCTGCGGGACTACACCGATGCCCTGGTGATCGCCCTGGTCGACGAAGACGGGGAGTCCCACTTCAGCCCGGGTCCTTCGACGACGGTGGAGGCCGGCTATGAGCTGGTGGTGCTGGCGAGGAACGAGGAGTTCGCGAAGATCGAGGAGTTCTTGGAGCGGGGCCGGTGGCCCGGCTAGAAGTGAGGGGTTCACGGGGCGTCACGACAGGTTCCACACCACGGGCAGCCATCCCCACCCCACGAGGGTGATCAACACCACGAACGCCAGGTTCAGCCACACCCCGGCCTTCATCATCTGGCGCATGGTCACGTAGTGGGAGGCGAAGACCACGGCGTTCGGGGGGGTGGCGATGGGGAGCATGAAGGCGCAGGAGGCCGCGGTCACGACGGTGATCATCAGCACGTAGGGGTGGACCCCGAGGACCGTGGCGAGCACGGCGACGATGGGCAAGAAGATCGTGGCCGTCGAGGTGTTGGAGGTCACCTCGGTCAAAAAGATCACCAACAACACGATCAGCCCCAGGACCAGGATGAGCGGGGCGTCCGCCAGAGCGTTGAGCTGCATGGCCAGCCACCCGGCCAGGCCGCTGGACTCGATGCCGCTCGCCAGGGCCAGGCCGCCGCCGAAGAGGATCAAGATGCCGAAGGGCACCTCCTTGACGTCCTCCCAGCTCAGGAGAAACTTGTTCTGGCCCAGTCGGGCGGGGATCATGAAGAGCAAGAGACCGCCGAGGATGGCGATGTTGGCGTCTGTCAGGCCTCCCAGGCCGACGGAGCCGAGCACTCCCGACAGAGCGCCCCGCAAGATCCACAGGCCTGCCACCAACCCGAACACGAAGAGCACCCTCCCTTCCGGTCCGTCGATGGGGCCCAGGGCCTCTTTCTGCTCGTCGATCAACTCCTTGAGCCCCGGAACCTCCACGAGTTGCACCGGGTGGGCCAGCCGGGTCAGGTAGAACCACACGGCGAGGACCCCGATGATGGCCACGGGCAGGCCGTAGAACATCCACTGGAGAAAGGAGATCTCCACCTCGTAGACCTGGGAGACGTAGCCCACGAAGATGGCGTTCGGCGGGCTGCCGATGATCGTGGCGATCCCCCCGAGAGAGGCCGCGTAGGCGATGCCGAGCATCAGACTCATCCCGAAGGGAAAGTGCCCCGGGCGCAGGTCGATCGACGTCTCGGACTCCTTGAGGAGCGTGACCAGCTGGCTGATCACGGCCAGGCCGATGGGCACCATCATCATTGCGCTGGCCGTGTTGGAGATCCACATCGACAAAAACGCCGTGGCCACCATGAAGCCCAGGATCAGCCGGGTCGGCTCCACGCCGAAGAGACCGATGATCAGGAGCGCGATCCGTTTGTGGAGGCCCCACTTCTGGATGGCGATGGCCACCAAGAACCCCCCGAAGAACAAGAAGATCAGCTCATGACCGTAGTTCTGGGTGGTCTCCCCGGTGGTCATCACCCCCGTGAGGGGGAAGAGGAGCACCGGGACCAGGGCGGTGGCGTAGATCGGGATGGCCTCCGTGAGCCACCAGATGGCCATCAAGAGGGTGATGGCCGCCACGGCCTGACCCTGCGGAGAGAGGCCCTCGATGCCCGTGCCGAGCATCAGGAGCAGGAAGACCACGGGGCCGGCGATGAGCCCGACGAGCTTCACGGGTGGAAACCTCGACTTCTCTTCTGCCATCAGCCAGGCCAGGCTCGTTTCAAGAGGGCGTCGATCGGAGCCCCCGACGGCAAGGTGCCGAGCATCCGGTAGCCCTCATCGCCGAGGCGGCTGGCGCAGAAGGTGTCGGCGACGTCGTCGTTGCCGGCCCGGACCAGGAGGGCTCCCTGGAGGGTCAGGGCCATCTCTTCCAGGATCCGGCGGGCCCGCAGCTGGGGGTCGCTCTTGTCGGCGAAGCTCGCCTTCAGAGCATCGATCCGCCCGTCGAGGTGAGCGTTTTCGCCGCGGGCCTCGTCGACCTCGGCGAAGAAGGCCTCCAGGGTCTCGGGGGTCCGGGAGATGGCCCGCAACACGTCGAGGGCCTGCACGTTGCCCGAGCCCTCCCAGATCGCGTTTAGCGGCGCCTCCCGGTAGAGCCGGGGCACGACGGACTCTTCCACGTAGCCGGCGCCGCCGAGACACTCCTGGGCTTCGTTGACCACCATGGGGGCCCGCTTGCAGGTCCAGTACTTGGCCACCGGCGTGGCGATCCGGGCCAGGAGGCGCTCCTTCGGGTCGGCGCTGTGCTCGAAGGCCCGGGCCAGCCGCATGGCGAGCATCAGGGCCGCCTCGGCCTCGATGGCCAGGTCGGCCAGGACGTTCTTCATCAAGGGCTGGTCGACGAGCAGCGCCCCGAAGACCTCGCGGCCCGAGCAGTGCTGCAGCGCCTGGGAGAGGGCCTGCCGCATCAGGCCCCCGGAGCAGATGGCGCAGTCCAGGCGAGTCTCGGCGACCATCTCGATGATCGTCGCGACGCCGCGTCCTTCCTGGCCGATCAGCACCCCGTGGGCGGCGAAGAGCTCGATCTCCGAGGAGGCGTTGGACCGGTTGCCCAGCTTCTTCTTCAGGCGCTGGATCCGGAGGTCGTTCTTCGCCCCGTCCGGCCGCCACCGGGGGACGAGGAAGCAGCTCAGGCCGCCGTCGGCCTGGGCCAGGGTCAGAAAGGCGTCGCTCATGGGGGCGGAGCAGAACCACTTATGCCCCGTGAGCTCGTAGGCCTCGCCGGGCCCCGGTGCGGAGGTCGGCACCGCCCGGGTGGTGTTGGTGCGGACGTCGGAGCCGCCCTGCTTCTCGGTCATGAACATGCCGATCGTCGCCCCCTGCTTGCTCGACGCCGGCTGGAAGCTCGGGTCGTAGGTGCCCGAGAGGATTCGGGGGACCCAGACGTCGGCCACGGCGGGCTGGTTGCGCAGGGAGGGGACGGCGGCGTGGGTCATCGTCAGGGGGCACTGGGAGCCGGCCTCGGTCTGGTAGTGGAGGTAGATCTTGGCGCTCCTGGCGATCCGGCCGCCGGGGCGGCCCGACCAGGTCAGGGAGGTCAGCCCGTGGGCCACGCCGAGGGCCATGGCCCGGTGGTAGGCGGGGTGGAATTGGACCTCGTCGCGGCGGTGGCCGAACCGGTCGTGGGTGTGGAGCCGGGGCGGGTACTCCTCGGCCTCAAAGCCGATCTCCATCAGCTCGCCGCCGGCGATCGACCCGTAGTGTTCGACCTCGTCGGCGAAGGCTTCGCCGCCCTCTCGGTGGAGGGCTTCCTGCAACGCCTTGTCGATGGTGTAGAGATTTCGCCCCTTCAGGGGCTCGGGCTGGTTCAAGACCTCGTGGGTGTTCATAGCGTCCTCGCCAGGGTGGGCTGTCCGGGGGGTATGGTGGACTCTGAAGGACGTCGTGGCAACCCCCCTCAGATCGCTCGAGAGTACCGTTGGGCATCGGACTCGAGGTAGGCGTCGAAGACCATAGCGATGTTCCGCAGGAGCAGCCGGCCCAGGCCGGTCACGGTGATCCCCTCGTCGTCGAGCTCCACGAGCCCGTCGTCGATCAGCGGTGCGAGGTCTTGGAGCTCATCGGCGAAGTAGGTCTGCACCTCGACGCCCAAAAGTTCGGATTGCTCGACGAAGTCCAGGCGCCCGTGGCACATCAATGCCATGATGAAGGCCCGGCGGATCTCGTCGTCCTCAGAGAGCGAGCAGGCCCGGAAGTTCGGGAAGTCCCGCTCTTCGACGGCTTTTTGGTAGGCCCCGATCTCCCGGGGGTTTTGCAGGTAGAGGCCGCCGATCTCGGAGATCGCCGACATCCCGAAGCCGTAGATGTCGACGCCGGCGAAGGTGGAGTAGCCCTGGAAGTTTCGCCGCAGGGAGCCGTCATCGAGAGCTCGGGTCAGCTCATTGTCCTCCCGGGCGTAGTGGTCCATGCCGATGTACCGGTACCCCTCTCGGCTGAGGCGGGTCACAATATGCTCCTGCATGGCGAGCTTCTCCTTCGGGCCCGGCAGGGCGGCCCCCTCCAGGAGGCGCTGGGCGGGCTTGATCCACGGGACGTGGGCGTAGGTGTAGATCGCGAACCTGTCGGGCTCCAGGGTCAGGACCTCGTCGAGGGTGGCGTCGAAGGACTCCACGGTCTGGTGGGGGAGGCCGTAGATCAGGTCGAAGTTCAGAGACTCGAAGCCCTCCTCTCGGAGCCATCGGACGGCCTGCTCCACCAGAGGGAAGGGCTGGATGCGGTGGATCGCCTCCTGGACGACGGGGTTGTTGTCCTGGATGCCCAGCGAGGCCCGGTTGAACCCGGCGTCGGCCAGGGCTTTGACGTGGTCCCGGGTGAGCCGCCGGGGGTCGATCTCGACGCCCACCTCGGCGTCTGGGGCGATCCGGAAGTGGTGGCGAATCCGGTCGCCGATCCACCGAATCTCCTGCGGGGAGAGGAAGGTCGGCGTCCCCCCCCCGAAGTGGATCTGCACTACTTCCCGGTCAGGGTGGAGGTGGGCGGCCTTGCGCTCCATCTCCCGGTCCAGGGTCTTGAGGTAGGGGTCGACCCGGCCCCGGTTGGCCCCGATCACCGTGGTACACCCACAGTACCAGCAGAGGGTCTTGCAGAAGGGGATGTGGAAGTAGAGCGACAGCGGCCGGGGGGTCTCGTTGTTTCGCTTGAGGTGGTCGTTGACCACGAAGTCCGGCAGGTCGTTCTGGAAGTGGGGCGCCGTGGGGTAGGAGGTGTATCGTGGGCCCGGGACGTTATACTTGCGTACCAGGGTGCGATCGAAGGGCTGGGCGGTCATGGGGGCTCCGGGGTGGGGAGGTCTTGTCTGGTGGTGGGGAGGTGCAAGAGGTGTGCCCGTGGGGAGAGCCCGGACGTTGGGGCGGCGCGGGACGACCCCTCCGCCCTACGGGCACCTCCCCGCAGGCGGGGAGGGGGCCACGGGCTTCGCTGGTTCCTTCGGGGTTCGCGGGGGGGCGAACGTTCGGGCGGCGCGGACGACCCCTCCGCCCTACGGGCACCTCCCCGCAGGCGGGGAGGGGGCCACGGGCTTCGTTGTGTCGGCAGGGGTTCGCGGGGGGTGAAGGTTGGGG
>SKON01000003.1 GCA_007120035.1 Myxococcales bacterium | reverse complement strand
TCTTCTCCCGCGACGGCGATCCTCTCGACGCCGCCCTGGTGTACCAATACGCCCACGGACTCTTCTCTGCCGTCTACGCTCTCGTCCCCGACGAGCCCCTCACCGACGGTACCTACGACGTCGACATCACCTACGGCGACTCCGAGTGGTCTGACGACTTCTCCTTCACCTTCTCCGTGAACTCCTCCATCGACCCGGGTCCTCTCCACGGGCCCGTCGACTTCACCTGGTACCAGGAGACCCTGGAGCAACCTTCCGCCAACAGTTGCTACTCCGTTGACCAGATCCAGTACCTCACCATCCAACCCCTCACCGAAGAACCCTACTTTTACGAGATCTCCTTTCACCGCGACGACCAGAACTCTGTCCGATTCCTCCGCCGCCCTCAGGACATCGACGGCTCCCTCGAGTCCTACGGCGTCTCCGAGGCCGACTGCGTCGAACTCCGACCCATCGGACTCAACGGCGAAGCCGGTGACTCTGTAGAGCTCTGCCAGCCCGACAAATGTGTCCACGTCGACAACACCGAAAACTTCGTCGACTTCGGTGACGTCGACTGGGATCAGATTGACGGCTGCGGCGATGAAGAGGAAGAAGAGCAGGAAGAAGAAGAGCAGGAAGAAGAGCAGGAAGAAGAAGAAGAGCAAGAAGGTGGCTGCTCCGCCTCCGGCGGCGGATCCCCCACGCCCCTGGCCGCCCTGCTCCTCGTCGCCGCCTTGGCCATCACCCGCCGACGCTAAACCCCGTCGGATCACAACGCCCGGGCCTCCCACGAGGCCCGGGCTCCCGACACCACAGAACCCACAACCACCCACCCACCGTGCTCCACCGACCCCCCATCGCCGTCGCCCTACTCGCCATCATCCTCACGGCCTGCACCTCCGAGTTAGACGAAGACGTCGACTGCTCCGACCTCTGCGTCGACGAGTGCCCCGGCGACGAGGGCTTCCCCTTCGACTCCTATGAGAGCTGCGACCTCTCCCCGGAGCAGACCTTCTGCGGCACCGATGGCGCCGGCGCCGACTGCATCGACCCCGACTTCCCCCTCGACGAGCTCAGGGTCTCCCAGATCCACGAGGCCCTCCTCGACGGTGAGATCTCCTGCGAGTGGCTCACCGTTCGCCATCTCGACCGGATCCTCGCCGAGGACCTACGGATCCTCGACGGCGCGCCCCCCCTCAACGCCTTCGTCCACCTCAACGAGGCCGCCCTCCACACGGCCCGGACCCTCGACGAATACCACCGCTGTGAGGGCGAGCTCGCCGGCCCCTTGCACTGCGCCCCCTTCGTGATCAAGACCAACTATGCCTCCAAAGAGGTCCCCGTCACCAACGGCTCCCACGCCCTCCTGGACACCCAGCCCACCTTCGACGCCTTCACGGTCGCCCAGCTCCGCCGCTCCGGCGCCGTCCTTTTGGGCTCCACCACCATGGACGAGTTCGCCCGCGGCGCCGTCAGCATCAACGGCCGCTCCGGCAAATCCGGCAACGCCTACGACACCCGGTACAACCCCGGTGGCTCCTCGGCGGGATCCTCTGTCGCCGTCGCCTCCAACCTCGCTATCGCCGGCCTCGGTACGGACAACTGCTCCTCTCTGACCGTCCCCGCCGCTTACAACAGCCTCGTCACCCTTCGGTCCTCCCACGGCCTGGTCAGCACCCAGGGCATCTTCCCCTCCAACCAACTCGACGCCGTCGCCGGTCCCCTGACCCGCACCGTCGAGGACCAGGCCCTCTTCTTCGACGCCCTCTCCCGGTTCAACCCCGCCGACCGCGTCCACTGCGCCGACGACATGCCCCGGGCCGACACCTACACCGCCCACCTCGACCCCCAGGGCCTCCACGGCAAGCGCATCGGCGTCCTGCGCTCCATCGCCTCCGGCGACGACGAACGCAACCCCTTCGGATCCCCCACGGCCCCCATCCAGAGCCACTACGACGACTTCATCGCCGAGCTCCGATCCCTGGGCGCCGAGGTCGTCGACGACGTCGCCCTCCCCGGGCTCCCCCTTAACCGCTCCTCCAGCGGCATGGGCCAGGAGGTCGAGCGGTTCCTCGCCAGGACCGAAGGCCCCGTCACCTCCGTCGACGAGCTCTGCGAAACCGAGCTCTACTCCGGCCACATCTACGACAGCGTCTCAGCCTGCAAGAACTCCCTGAGCCGCTCCGACCGCAGCCTCCAATCCAACCTCGACAGCGGCACCGAGGCCTACGAGGCCAACCGGGCCTACGTCGAATCCGTCCTCGACGCCCAGGACCTGGACGCCCTGATCTATCCCGCCGACGTCCGCGGCGCCCCCACCATCTCCGGCCTCTTCAGCAACTGCATCCTCGCCAGCGTCACCGGACTCCCCACCATGGTCGTCCCCGCCGGCTTCACCTCCCTGGGCCTCCCCGTCGGTATGTCCTTTACGGCCCGCATGTTCGACGAACCCATCCTCTTCGCCATGGCCTACTCCTACGAACAGGCCACCCTCCACCGACAGCCTCCCACCCGTACCCCCTCCTCCCTCTCCCCCGTCATGGACATCTCCACCTTCAACGACGTCCACTTCGACATCGGCTGGGCCGCCTTCGAGGAGGTCCTCCGAGAGGGCTCCACCTCCGACCTCACCTACCAGGTCTTCACCGACATCGCCCAGCGAGTCCTTCAAGATCGGGGGTTGACGGACCTCCTCGAGTCAGGGGATAGCTCAGACTGACCCTCCCGGCTCCTCCTCCCCCCGAGATCCCCATGCCCTGGCTGAAGAAGAACCTCCTGAGCCCCACCGACGAAGACGCCATCGTCGCCGCCATCGGCCGCGCCGAAGAAGGCAACCGCGGCGAGGTCCGCGTTCATCTGGAGAAGAAGTGTCCCCACCCCGGTGGACCCCTGGCCCGGGCCGAGGAGAAGTTCTACCGCCTCGGCATGCACCAGACCCTGGAGGCCACCGGCGTGATCCTCTACGTCGCCGTCCAGGAACAGGTCGCTGCCGTCTACGCCGGCCCCGGCGTCCACACCTGCTGCCCCAGATCCTTCTGGAAAGAGATCACCGAAGAGGTCTCCCGGGGCGCCCGCGAGGGCGAACTCATCGACACCCTCGTCGCCGCCGTCGACTCCATCGGCGACCTCCTCCGAGAGCACATCCCGGGCACCAAAGAGATCGAAAACGAGCTCCCCGACGAGGTCTCCGTCTCCTGAGCCCCTTCCTCCCGATCGTTTCGCGCTCTCCCATGGGTGTCTATCTTTGGGAACGAACCCGGACATCAGGAGGAACCCATGCTACGCTCACCCCTGACCGCACTCATTGCCCTCGGAGCCCTGCTCCTCATCCTCATCGCCGCTCCGACTGCCTTCGCTGAAGAACTCCCCGACGAGGTCGCTGAAGAGACCGCCCAAGAGCAGGCCGCCGAAGAAGAGCAAGAAACCACCACCACGACCACCACCACGGAACGAGAAGCCACCACTCGCCAGCTCGAAACCTGGACCTGGGTCATCGGCCGCAACGCCCTGGCCGGAGGCGTCACCGGCGCCCTCATCGGCGTCGGCTTCTTCCTCCTCACCAGCCGAAACACCAGCCCCTGGCTCATCGCTCAATTCGCCGGCGGCGGAATCCTCGTGGGCACTACCATCGGCCTCGTCGAGCTCCTCGTCACCAGCGACCGTATGGCTCTTCAGCCCCCGGACTCCACACGGTTCCTCCTCCGAGAGATGCCCGAAGTCCGCCCCGTTGGTGGCCTTGAGCTCCGTTTCTAGCGCGCCGACCTGGTTCTACAACCGCAGCGTCTAGAACCGCAGCCGCACCTGAATGCTCGGTTCCCGCGGATCCGGGCCAATCCCCACGGCCCGATCCGCCGAACCGCTCATCAGATCCACCACGAGAAGCCCCGCCCCCGCAGCGGTCAGACCGGCACCGCCGAAGAGCAGCACTTTCCCCACCGTCTGCTGCCCCTCCAACTCATCCCGCCGGGCATCGAAGCTGGCCTGATCCGGCGAATTAGGGAGATCATCGATCCCCGACTGGATCTGCCCGTCCAACACCGCCGCTCCCACCAGCGCTCCCACGCCCACCACAGCGGTCCCGACCCCGACCCATCCCAACACGCCCAGTATCGGCTCATCGACCTCCGGCGGCGGTGCCAACACCTCGTCATCATCGTCGTCCCGAGCCACTCCCTGGTCTTGGGCGAGCCGGTTGGCCAGCCGCCGAACCTCCAGCACCGTCGTCGCCCCCGTGATCACACCCTCGTTGGTCGCGTGCGCCTCCGGCGGCATGTCTTCCTCCATCGCCGCCGCCTCTCTGGCCGCCGTCCGAGCCCTCTCCAACTGTCCTAAGTGCAGATTCGACAACGCGATATTGTGCAGAAACATAGGGTGGGGAAAGTGACGGTGAGCCCGCTGAAACTCCACGATCGCTCGCCCGTAGCTCCCCTCGTAGTAGTGCTGCGCCCCCAGATCCGACGCCGCCTGGGCCGTCTGGACATCCGCCTCGGTCGGGCCATCAGCCCACGCCTGGGAAGTCATTAGCATCATCGCAGAGCACGCCATCACCACCAACCACAACCATCGCGTCATCTCTTCTCCTTATAGATCCACACCACTTGGCATGAACTGAATTGTACCTTCGCTCTCTTCACTTTCTTGCGGCTCTTCTCTCGGCTGCGGCCGGGTCTCTTCCCTCGGCTGCGGCCGGGTCTCTTCTCTCGGCTGCGGCCGGGTCTCTTCTCTCGGTTGCGGTCGAGTTGTCTCCCGTGGCTGCTGGGCGGCCTGCACCTCGGCCTCTTCTTCTGCAGCCTCCTCAGCGTCCGCAACTTCTTCGACTTCTTCGACTTCTTCGACTTCTTCGACCTCCGGCTCTTCTTCCGGGGCTACTTCCTCTTCCTCGTCCATCACCAGCCACTCGCCCTCCAGCCCTCCCTCGTCTTCCAGCTCCTCTTCTTCCACGGCCATCGGATCCTCGGCCACCTCCCCCTCATCTCCCCCGAGGCTGTTGAGGATCACCAGAGAGCCCAACAAGACCACTACCAGCAGCGCCCCTCCCACCGCCGCCAACACCAGCTTCGACGGCCCCCCCGCCTCCTCCTGCGCGACCACCTGTACGGGCGACGTATGAGGATTCACCACAGTCACGGCCTTGCCCAGGGCCCCTGACAAATGGGCCGGCGGCTCTGATGAGCCCCCATCGAGGGTCGAGAAGTCCTTGTACTCCCCCGTCGAGTACGTCGACATCGGTGCGTCCGTCGACCGCCGCGGTGGGCTCGTAATCGATCCCGTCCGGACCTCGACCCGCTCCAACACCCAGGGCCGATACTTCGCCTCCCTCGGCGCCCCCACGTCCACCCGCACCGGGGGATATCCGTGGCTCCGCCGGATCTGCTCCAACCGGTCCCTCACCGCCAGCACCGACGGCGGGCGATCCTTGACCTCTTTGGACATCATCTCCCACACCAACAACGACAACTCCTCCACCCCCGGGCCGGCCGGCACGAACTCCACCACCTGCGGCGGCGGCACCTGCACGTGCTTCATCAAGAGCTCCATCCCGGTCTCCCCGTTGAACGGCGGTGACCCGGTCAAGAGCTCAAAGAGGATGCACCCCAGCGCATACACATCGGTGCCGGCCCCCACGTCCCCGCCGAAGGCCTGCTCCGGCGACATGTAGTGCACCGTCCCGAACACCGATCCCGTCTGGGTCAGCTTCGTCTCCGTCTGCAGCGCATGGGCGATCCCGAAGTCCACCACCTTCGCCTGCACCCGCCCATCGGAGATGGGCACCATCATGATGTTCTCCGGCTTCAGATCCCGGTGCACCACGTCCTGGGAGTGGGGCTCCGACAGCGCCTCGCAGACCTGGACCACCACATCCAACGCGAACTCCGGGCGGAGCCGGTACTTCGTTACCAGCCCCCCCAGATCCTGCCCCTCGATATACTCCATCACCAGGTAGAGCACCCCGTGCTCCACGTCCTGCCCGAAGTCGATCAGGTTCACGATATTCGGGTGGCTCAATCGCGAGATCACCTGGGCTTCCCGAAAAAACCGCTTCACGATCGTGTCGTCGTTGCACAGCTCCGATCGCAACACCTTGATCGCCACCGGCCGCCCCACGGACAACTGCTTGCCCGCGTACACCTTCCCCATCCCCCCTTCCCCGAGGATCTTATCCACCGAGAATCGACCCTCGATGGTCCTCCCCAGCAACGGATCCTCCTCCGACGGCTTCTGCCACCTCAACACCCGCAGCCGTGCCCCATCGTCGGGACACACCTCCACGTGGTCCGGATAATCGGCGCCACACTCAGGGCAGACCTTCTCCACTATGAGTTCATTTTCCATGGGTACGCCTGGTCAGCTTTCGGGACTGACCCATTCTTCCTCTTCCTTTCACGGGGGTCAAGAACACCCCCGGCACTGGGTGTGATCCACGTTGGTTGATCGGTTTGCCCGCAGGCCGCGACGGACCTTGGACACCGGGACGTCGGGGTTGGCGGCCAAGAACACCGGGACGTCGGGGTTGGCGGCCAAGGACATCGGAGCGTCGAGGTTGGCGGCCGATCATTTCCAGGCATAGTTCAGGGCTCCCACGGTCCACCCCCGGTTGAAGCCAGGGGCTGCGGTGGGCTGGGCTCCGCTGGGGTCATGACCCCGCTCCGCCAGAGATATTCTCCACATAGTCGCCCACTTGAGAACCAACCCGGTGCGGAGTTCGACGGAGCGGGAGAGAGCGCGGGGCCTGGTTCGGAACGACTCCGTTCTCCGAGACATCTCCGGCGGAGC
>SKON01000205.1 GCA_007120035.1 Myxococcales bacterium | reverse complement strand
CCGAACGTCCCGATCAAATCCGCCGCGAACCCGAACGTCCCGATCAAATCCGCCGCCAACCCGAACGTCCCGATCAAATCCGCCGCGAACCCGAACGCCCCGATCCATGCCACCGCCAACCCCGATGTCCCGATCCATGCCACCGCCAACCCGAACGCCCCGATCCAATCCACCGCCAACCCGAACGTCCCGATCCAATCCGCCGGCCACCCCAGACCAAAAAAGAACGCACAACCGAGAAGAAACCGTCGACAATAACCAGGGAGGGCAACCCAGGCTAGAGGGAGGTCATGGACAACGTCGGGCGGTGTGCGGCGATCGCGGTGGTCGCGATCACTACAATTCTGGCGCCGGCGACGGCGCAGGCGCAGATGGTCGGGGACTCCACGAGCCCCCTGGCGCTGGTGGCGCTCCTGGCGGGGATGGCGCTCTTGCCCTTCGCGCTGATCATGGTGACGAGCTTCGTGAAGGTCGCCGTGGTGCTGTCGATCCTGCGGACCGCCATCGGGGCTCAACAGGTGCCGCCGAACCAGATCATCACAGGGCTGGCGATCGTCCTCTCCATCTACATTATGGCTCCCGTGGGGGAGGATATGTACGTGGAGCTCGAGCCGCACCTGCAGGCCCATGAGGCCGGGGAGCTGGAGCTGACCTTTGCGTCGCTGGAGGAGATCACCACCGAGGTCGGAGAGCCGCTGCGGCAGTTCTTGCTGCGCCACGCCGACGAGGAGGACCGGCTCTTGTTGCACGAGCTGGCGTTGGAGATGCGGGACGAGGACCAGCGGGAGCGCATCGGGGAGGAGGACTTTCTGATCCTCGTGCCGGCCTTCGTCGTGACTGAGCTGAAGCGGGCGTTTACGATCGGGTTTATCCTCTTCGTGCCCTTCATCGTGATCGATCTCGTGGTGGCGAACATATTGTTGAGCCTGGGGATGCATATGCTCAGCCCGACGACGATCAGCCTGCCCTTCAAGCTATTACTCTTCGTGCTCGTCGACGGTTGGTATCTGGTCGTCCAGGGGTTGATTTTGGGCTACGTGTGACGGGGGGACCGTGGATCAGGCCATCATTCAGATCGCCCGGGAGGGGCTCTTGTTGGTGGTGGTGGCGTCGGCGCCGCCGCTGATGGCGAGCATGTTCGTGGGGCTCGTGGTGAGCGTGATGCAGGCCACGACCCAGATCCAGGAGCAGACCCTGACCTTCGTGCCGAAGCTGGTGGCCGTGTTCTTGAGCCTGGCTATCGCCGGGCCCTGGATCGGAGAGCAGCTCGTGCGGTTCACGCACAGCCTGTTTACGGGCTTCCCGGATCTCTTCTAGATGGACGCCTTCCTCCTCGACGAAGGGTTGCAGCAGGCCCTCCACCAGGCGGTGCTCCTGGCCGCCCTGGTGGCGGCCCGGTTGTTGCCGATGGTCTACGTGGTGCCCTTCCTCGGCGGGCCCGTGGTCCCCCACACGGTGAAGATGGGCCTCGCGCTGGCGTTGACGATCCTGGTCTATCCGGCGGTGTGGTTCGGCGGTGGGGCGGCGGCGATCCCCGACGATCCCATGACCCTGGGGTTCTTGATCCTCAAGGAGCTCTTCGTGGGGTTCACCCTCGGGTATGTCTGCGCTCTCTCCTTTGACGCCCTGCGGATCGCCGGCCAGATCATCGACAACACGGCGGGCCTGACGCAGGCGACGACCCTGGTGCCCCAGCTCCCGGACCGGATCTCCCCGACGTCGAACTTCCTCTACCAGTTGGGGATCGTGATCTTCTTCGCCATCGGCGGTCACGCTCTCTTCCTGTGGGCTCTGATGCACTCCTTCGAGGTGCTCCCGCCGACGGAGTTCTTCGCCGTCGGCGCCGCGGCCCACGAGGCGGCGGCCCTCGTCCTGGACCTGACGGCCCGGGCCATCGCCCTGGGGGTGCTCCTCTCGTTTCCCGTGCTGGCCACGACCTTCCTGGTGAACCTCTTCCTGGCGCTCGTGAACCGGTCGGCGCCCCAGATCAACGTCTTCTTCCTGGGGATGCCCCTGAAGGCGGTCCTCTCCAGCGCCGTGGTGCTCTTGAGCCTCGAGGTGTTGCTGGGCCGGTTCTCCCAGATGGTCCTCGACGATCTGGAGGCCCTCCTCACGCTGATCGAGCTGACAGGAGGCGCCCCTTGAGCGAAAAGACCGAAGAGGCGACGCCCAAGAAAAAGCGGGAGGCCCGCCGCAAAGGACAGGTCGCCCGCTCCCAGGAGTTCGTCGCCGTCACGGTGATGCTCGGCGCCATCGCCGTGCTCGCCGTGTGGTCCCGGTCGGCCCTGGCGAAGCTCGTGGAACTCTCCACCCAGGCGTTTCGGCTCTCCGCCGACCCCGACCTGGACCGGGCGGCGGTGACCTCCTTTCTCTACGAGGCGCTCCTGGCGCTCACCTGGATCCTGGCGCCGCTTCTGGCGGTGACCTTCGCCATGGCGGCGCTCTTCTCGGCCTTGCAGGTGGGGTTCATGCTCAGCCTGAAGCCCCTCTTGCCGGACTTTCAGCGCCTGGACCCCGTGAAGGGCGCAAAGAACCTGGTCTCCATGAGCAAGGTCGTGGAGCTGATCAAGAACGTGCTCCGCCTGAGCGCCATGGCGGTGATCGGCTTCCTCGTGCTTCGACAGGTCGCCCCGCCGATGACCCAGATACCCCGGGGGCATCTCCTGGACGGGGCGATGGCCGTGACGCTCGCGGCGGTACAGCTCTCGCTCTTCTTGATCGGGGGGCTCGTGCTCTTCGGGATCTTCGACCTCTTCTGGAAGCGCCACGAGCACAGCAAGAAGCTCCGCATGGCAAAGCACGAGGTCAAACGAGAGCACAAGGAGAGCGAAGGCGACCCCCACGTAAAGGGTCAGCGCAAGCGTTTCCATCGGGAGCTCGCCCGCGGCGGCTCTATGAAGGAGGTGAAGAACGCCGACGCCGTGGTGGTCAACCCCACCCACGTTGCCGCGGCGCTGAGGTACCGCGAGGAGGAGATGCGAGCGCCCCGGGTGCTCGCCAGCGGCCGGGGCTCGGCGGCCCGGGAGATCAAGCGCCTGGCCCGTCGATACGGAGTCCCCATCGTCCACAACGTCGAGCTGGCCCGGGCGCTGGCCGACGTCGATCTGGAGAGCGAGATCCCCGAGGAGCTCTTCGAGCCCGTCGCCGAGGTGCTCCGGTTTGTCTATGACCTGCGAGAGAGGAGGGAGTGATGCAACCATTGACCGAAGACGAGACATGGGCCGTGCTGCGGCTGACCTTCTGGCACCTGGAGCGCCGCCGGTTCAAGAGCGCCGAGCGCCTGGCCCGAGGCCTCCTCGCCCTGGACATCCAGAACGGCTGGGCCTGGTATTACTATGGCGAGTCCCGACGGCAGCAGGGCGACGCCGGGGAGGCCGAGAAGGGCTACGGCCAGGCCGCCCAACGCCTGGACCGCCCCGAGATCTGGCTCCGGCTCGCCGAAGTCCGCATCGTCGCGAAGGACTTCGCCGCCGCCCGAGAAGCCCTCGAACGGGCTCGGCGAGCCGACGTGGAGGGGGTGTTGGACCGGCGGCTCCGGGCCCTGGCGGCCCGGGCGGGGTGAGGGATCACCACTCACACCGGTCATCCGAACTCGGCTCTCCGTCCGGGCACGTCGACTGAACGACAAGGGTATCGGCGAAGGTAGCGCCATCGATGTTGGCACCTTCGAAGTTCACGCCGAAGATCTCTGCCCCCGTGAAATCCGTATCTCGCAGATCGGCACCATCGAAACGAGTTCCGGAGAGCTTCGCCTCTGCGAAGACCGCTCCCCGGAGATCGGCGCCTCGGTAGTCGTAGGGCCCCAGTGCGGAGCGTCGCAGGTCTGAACCAGATCGGGCGATCCCCTTGAAGATCAGCTCTTCTGGGGGAGTGTCGATGAGACCATTCCTCGCTAGCAAGTGTAACACGGCACCTTTGTTGAACTCCCTTCCTGTGTAGTGCGCGGTGATCCGGCTCTCTGGATGCTGGATACCCACATGCCGATCCACGGGGGAGTCCCCGTGGTAGAGCAGGATCTGAGGTCCCTCGAATGGCGAGGGCAGATTCGGCGCGAAGGTCTCGTCTTTCGAAGACCAGTCTTCGAACCGGAAATCCCCCTCGAAGCGATCGGCCACTTCCAGGAAGACAGTCCGTAGCTCCAGGCTGATCGGGCAGTGGTCGACCGGGCGTCGGGAGGTGAAGAACGCGACGCTCCACTCGGGTTCGTTGGACCTGGCTGTTGGCTCCGCGGGTGTGGGCTCCGCAGGTGTGGGCTCCACGGGCGTCTCTGGACGCTCGTCGATAGCCGGCTCACAGCCGGCGAGCAGGAAAAATAGTGCGGCCCAGTAAAGGGGGAAATGAAGGGGAGCCACCGTTACCCTCCTTTGTCCCCGGATCGGAACTTCATCATGGGTTGGACCAGCTTTAGCGCCTTTTTGACCTGCCCCCTGGAGGTATCATCGGGGAGATCCCGGACCGGGATGGCGAGGCGAGTGGCGACCTGGATCATGCGGCCAGCCCAGGCGATGAGCCAGATCGCGACGACGGACTGGCCGACGACGACGATGCCCAGATACAGGAGGATCTCTCGTCGGAACTCCTCGCCCTCGGCGGCCAGAAACGCCTGGGTCAGGCCGTGGTTGGCGGAGAGCATGGAGCCCATCTTGACGAGGATGAAGAGGGCAGTCAGAACGGCGACGGTCACCCCGATCGAGCCCAGCCAGATCGCTCCTGCTCGGCGAGTCTTGTCGGCGTCGATTCGGGCGGAACCGAAATCTTTGGCCAGCGTGGGCGCCTGGTGGGGTGCCCGCTCGTCGGCGGCATCTACGGGCTCGGGACGGAGTGGTTCCTGGTCCCCATCATCAGTGACCATTTTATCTCAGTAGGTTGTGATCAGACCGAGGTCCTTCAGGCGGTAGTGCATCGCCTCCTGAGAGACTTCAAAGAGGTGGGCTAATTCGGTGAGGGCCAATTCCATGTGATCGAAGGCGAACTTCACCATCCAGGCCGGCATCAGGAGCTCGGCGGCGAAGTGGTTGGCCTCTCGCTCTTTGGACCGGCTGCGCCCCACGTAGTTGGAGTAGTCGTTGTCCCGATGGACCTGCACGTCTTTGTGGAGGAGGAGGTGGCCGAGCTCATGGGCCACGGTGAACCGCTGCCGGGTCGTGGGGTCCTCTTTTTTCACGAAGATCCTGGCGGTGGAACCGTCGTCTTCGATGCTCAAGAGACCTGCCCAGGGTGCGCCGGGTCGATAGTACACCTCGACGCCGATGCCCTGGGCGATGCCGATCACCGGCACGGGAGGCTCCTCGATCCCGAAGAGATCCAGGAGGTACTCCGCGGAGTGACCGCCGCCTCGCAGCTGCTTCCACAGGGCCGCCTCGATGGGGCCGTCGGTTGTGAGTTTCTCTAACGCTTCCATGGGAACCTCCGTATACACCGATTCGCCGATGCATAGCCAACCCTAAATAATAGGGCCCGTGGGAGGTTTTTCAAGCGCTCCCCAGAAACCCCTGCCCAAACGATCAAAACTCCGCCGTCCGTGCCGTTGCGCCCGGCCACAGGCTGTGCCAGATTCAAGGGGTACGTCACCCTGGACTCATCGCTTGAGGGATTCTGATGGCCGTGCTGGCCTACCAATCGGATCGGGTCGAAGACCTGGTAGAGCGCCTGATCGTCGAGCTGGAGCGCGACGAGGCCCGGCGGTCGAGCTCGGCCCGGGACCGGCTCTTCCTGGAGCACCTGGTGGTGATCCCCACCCGGAACCTCGAGACCTACCTGACTCTGGAGATCGCCGCCCGCCGAGGCGTGGCTACAGGCGTGCGGTTCGTGACGATCCAGCGCCTGTTGAGCGACCTCTTGCCCCTGGACGACGCCGGTGAGCCCCGGGTGGAGATCCTGGACCAGGCGTCGTTGACCCGGCTGATGGTCTCTGTTTTCAGCGACGAGGCCCTCCTGGCCGAGCCGGAGATGAGGCCCGTGCAGGACTTCCTCTACCCGGATCTCGCCGTCGACGAGGACCACGAGCGCCGCCGGTTCCAGCTGGCCTTCCGGGTCGCCCGGCTCTTCGAGGACTACGGCTACTCCCGGCGGAGCCTTTTGGATCGCTGGAGCGAGGGGAAGTCCGGCCTCGATGAGATCTACGGCGCCCAGCACGTCACCGACGCCCATCGAGAGATCGAGGCATGGCAGCGCCGGGCCTGGCAGGCCCTCTTCGGCGACGACGGGGTGCTCGAGCGGGACGACACCACCTACATGACCCTGCCGGCGGCGATCTACGCCTTCGCCGACGAGCTGAGCTGGCCCGAGGTGACCCACGTCTTCGGACAGTCCTACCTGCCCCGGTTCTTTCGGGACCTCTTCTCCACCCAGACCTACGAGGAGTCCCGGCAGATCAACTTCTACGTGATGAACCCCTGCCTGGAGCATTGGAGCCACGGGGTCGCAGGCGATCGCGACGAGGATCCCGTCTTCGACATCCTGGGCGACTCGAGCCTTCTCTCGGGCGACGAATACCCCATGGCGCTGGAGCTATGGGGCCGGGCGGGCCGGGACTTCCAGCGCCTCCTCGACGAGGTCACCTACGATCGGGTGGACCTGGGCCGCCGCGACGAGCGGGACGACGACACCCTCCTGCGGTGCTTCCAGGCCATGATCCGGGACCTGAAGACCGATCGAGAGGTCTTCATCGACCGCGACGTCCCCATCGATGAGAGCCTCCACTTCTGGTCCATGCCGGGGATCCAGCGGGAGTGCGAGGCCATCGCCAGCGAGATCTGGGAGCTCGTGACCACCCGGGAGGACCTGCGGTTCAACGACATCGCCGTCGTCGTCCAGCCCGCGGAGCGCACGGTCTACCAATCCCACCTGAGGGCGGCCTTCGAGCGCACCGGCAGCATCCCCTGCAACGTGATCGACGTCGCCGGCGAACAGCGAAGCCCCTTCCTGGAGGCCGCCCGGCTTCTCCTGGATCTGCCCCTGGGGAGCTTCCGCCGCCGAGAGCTCCTGAGCCTCCTGGTCCACCCCTGCGTGCTTTTGAAGTACCCCGAGGTGAGCGCCACGGACTGGATGCATTGGTGCGACGAGCTGAACATCTTCCAGGCCGCCGGCCGCGAGGATCTGGCGGGCACCTACCTCCAGGAGGAGCGCTTCACCTGGGAGCAGGGCCTGCGACGGCTCGTGCTGGGGAGCTTCATGAGCCACTCGCCAGACGAGCGCCCCGAGCCCTTCGCCCTGAACGGCGAGGAGGCCCTGGTCCTGGAGACGGGCCACGAGAAGATGGAGTCTGTGGGGACCTTCGTGGGCCTCGTCGAGGACCTGATCCAGGGAGCCCGGGCCGTCCGGGGCCACCGGCGAAGCCTCGCCAGGTGGATGGAGCATTTCCGGGACGAGATCACTCGCCATTTGCGGCCCCGGGATCGCCGGGAGGAGCGCACCAGGATGCGGCTTCTGGGCCGCCTGCAGGAGATCGCCGACGGCGACCTCTGCCCCGACGACGTTGTGGGGTACCGCACGGCCTTCGACTTCGCCGCCACCGCCATGAGCGAGATGGAGGAGACTCTGGGCCAGTACCTGGCCGACGGGGTGGTGGTCTCGGCCTTCAAGCCCATGCGGCCCATCCCCTTCGAGGTGGTCTTCGTCACGGGCCTGGGGGAGAACCGGTTCCCCGCCCCGGATCCCCCGGAGATGTTGGACCTGCGGCAGATCCGGTCCCGAATGCACGACGTGAACCCCCGGCATCGGGATCTCTACCTCTTCCTGGAGACCCTGATGTCCACCCGGTCTCGGCTCTACCTCTCCTGGGTGGGCCGTCACGGGATCACCGGAGACGCCCTGGAGCCGGCCTCCGTGGTGTATCAACTGCAGGAGATGATCCTCTCCATGACGCCCCTGGGTGAAGAGCATCGGTCCCTTGAGGTCCGCGAGGCCCTGCGGCGGCGAGTGGCCGTCGTCGAGCATCCCCTCCGCAGGTATCATGAGAGCTACTTCCCGGAGCTCTTTGGGGAAGGGGGCGCCCGGGCGCTCCCCAACCATCACGCCGAGGCCTATCACGAGGCCCGGATTCGAGCGCTTCGACGAGAGCTCCCCCCGGAGATCGCCAGCTACCGTTGGACCATGAAGGAGATCGCCGAGGCCCTCTCGCCAGATGCCTACGAGACTCTGGCCCGGGGGCTGAAGTTTCGCCGCCCCGACGGAGGGCCCCAGGCGTTGCAGGCGCCCGTGGTGCTTCAGATCTCCCAGCTCCGCCGGTTTTTGGAGTGTCCCCTGCAGGGCTCGGCCCGGGCGCTCCTGCGGCTCTACGACGAGAACGACGAGGACCTGATCGACGCCGAGCACGAGCCCTTCGAGGCGGACTTCCTGCAGCGGCTGATGCTCCTGCGGGACGTCCTGGAGGACGCCATCAGCCGGCCCCAGGTGGACTTGAGCACCCCGGCGCTGGCCCGGATCTTCGACGAGCATACCCACCAGCTTCGCCTGGCCGGGGAGCTCCCGGCGGGGGTCTTCTTCGAGGCCGAGCGCCGCCGGTGTGTGGAGCAGCTCCAGACCTACGTCGAAGGCCTGAAGCACCTCGAGGAGGAAGCGTCGTGGTACCGACGCCTCCGCCTCGGCTCCCCGCCGGGTCGGGTAGGCACCGAGGACCGCCTGGAGCCGGTGCGGGTGCAGGCCCAGGTCCACGGTCAGCCCGTGGACGTCGAGATCCACGGGATGGTGGCCTATATGGCCCCCGAGGGGCGGTCTTTCAGCTTCTCCGCTTCGGGTCGCGCCAAGGTCCGGTCTTTTCTGCAGGGCGCTCTCGACCAGGTGCTCCTGCGGGCCGCCGGCATCGACACTGAGGGCTACGTCACGGTGATCACCCGCGACGGCGAGCCTCGGGAGGCGATTGTTGAGTGCCCGGACTCCGAGGCGGCTCGGAAGTATCTCGGTGATCTGGCCGGTGATCTCTTGAGCGGCGTCCACGACTACCTGATGCCCGTGGAGGTCGTCGCCGAGGCCGCCCTGGTCGACGACCCGGAAGCCCTGAGCTCTGTGGAAGAGCTCGTCGACGACCGGCGACGCCCCGGGTGGCAGGGGCGGTACAGCGCCTCCTCCCAGTACGGTCCGGTCCGCAGGTGGCAGGACGCCCCGACGCCCACGAAGGAGCAGATCGTGGACGCGATTCAGCGTCGGTTCGAGCCGTTGAGGGAGATCTTCTTTGTGGGGGAGAACTGAGGGGAGGTGGGGTGAACGTCCGGGCGGCGCACACGACCCCTCCGCCCTACGGGCACCTCCCCGCAGGCGGGGAGGGGGCCACGGGCTTCGTTGTTTCCTTCGGGGTTCGCGTTGAGGCGACCGTCCGGGCGACGCCCACGACCCCTCCGCCCTACGGGCACCTCCCCGCAGGCGGGGAGGGGGCCACGGGCTTCGTTGTTTCCTTCGGGGTTCGCGTTGAGGCGCCCGGACGTACGGGAGATGATCGCGAAGCCCGAGACCCCTCCCGCGCCACCCGAGTGATCGGTTAACGAACAACCCAACCCATTGCACCCGCGCAACCTCTATGCCAGATTGAGCCTATGGTAGATCGCCTCTACATCGAGAAGCCCGGGGCGTTACGGGAGCTATCAGCGACGAGCCACGGGATCATCGCCGCCTCGGCGGGGACCGGGAAGACCTACACCCTGGAGCACCTGGTGGTGGATCTCCTCCTCTCCGACGAAGAGGTGAAGATCCAGGAGATCCTGCTGGTGACCTTCACCGTGGCGGCCACCTCGGATCTCCGCCGAAAGATCCGGCAGAAGCTGGAGCGCTGCGTCGAAGCCTGGGATCAAGCCCGGTTCTCGGGGTGGACGGCGGCCGTGCTGGACAAAGACGGCGATGTCCTGGAGACGTCAGATGTCACCGATCGAGACCGGTACTGGGTCGTCGAGGCCGAGGGGGCCAGGCGTCTGCGAAGCAGCCTGCGGCACTTTGACCGGGCGGCGATCTACACCATCCACGGGTTCTGCCAGCGGGTGTTGCGGGAGCACGCGTTCAGCAGCCGGCGGCTCTTCGACCAGGAGCACGTCTCGGAGACCGACGTGATCCAGGAGGCCTTCGCCGAGCTCCTGCGAGAGGAGATCCTGCCGGGCTCCGATGAGGAGTGGTGGTTCAAGGAGGTCCTCTCCGGGGGCAAGTCGATCTCGGACATCCAGGACCTCCTGACCGGGTTCGTCCGGTGCACGGGCAAGTTCATGCCCTCCCGGGTCGACGTGCGGGCCTTCCCAAACTACCTGAACAGCCTCCTCGCCGCGCTCCGCGACCCCGCGGTGGAGACCCTCGAGGACGAGGCGGCGAAGATCGTCAAGAAGCTGCGAAAGAAGTACGCGCCGAAGGTGGACCCCGCTCGCCACATGGAGGCCCTGGTGACGCTGCGAGAGGTCCTCGGCGGGGAGAGCGTCGTCCTCTGGGAGCCCGCGGCTGCCCGGGCCTTGAAGCGCCATCCCGTAGGCGCCGTGCTGAAGAGCCTCCCCCACTATGACGTGACCTCTGAGCAGGTCCTGACCTGGATGCTCGGCCCCCGGCTGAAGCGGCGAATGACCGCCCTGAAGGAGCGCGAGGGGTACGTGACCTTCGACGATATGGTGCGGCTCGTCGGCGAAGCCCTGATCTCGGAGGACACGGGGCCTGCCCTGCTGTCGAGCCTGGGCTCTCAGTACCGGGTCGCCTTGATCGACGAGTTTCAGGACACCGACGTCCACCAGTGGCGAATCTTCTCCGAGGTCTTCGCCGAGAGCACCGGCGGGCACAGGCTCTTTCTGATCGGCGACCCCAAGCAGGCCATCTACGGCTTCCGGGGCGGCGACGTCTTCACCTACCTCGACGCCCGGGCCGAGCTCGAGCGCCGGGGCGCCCTGAAGGCCGAGCTCCGCCAGAACTTCCGGTCCACAGCACCCGTGATCGACGCCTACAACGCCCTCTTCACCGCGCTTCGCCAGCCCGAAGTAGACCTCGGAGAGGGCATCGAATACCCCGCTGAGGGCGTCGAGGTGGGCCGCCCCAACCTGGAGCTCCTCTGCGACGGGGAGCCCGTGGAGCACGGGGCGACCCTCTTCGAGATCACCACGGACATCAAGAAGCCCAGCCTGGACTCCGTGCGGTACGCCCTGGCCCGCGCCTACGCCAAGGAGATCGCCTCCATCATCCGGTCCGGGCGGTACACCTATCGAAAGGGCAAGGACCACCCGGAAGAGCCCGTGGGCGCCGAGAATATCTACGTCCTCTGCCGCCGGAGACGAGACCTGGACCTGATGGCCGACGCCCTCCGGAAGGTGGGGGTCCCCTTCGCGTTCATGAAGAAAGAGGGCCTCTTTCAGACCCGGGAAGCCTACGATATCTACGACCTCCTGCTGGCCTTAGACGATCCCTACGATCGGTCGCGGCGAGCTCGGGTGTGGATGAGCCCCTTCTTCGACCTGACCCTCTCGGACCTGGAGGGCATCTCCAACCTGGACGAGCTCGACGGGATCTTCCAGAAGCTCCTGGACTGGAGTCGACTGGCCGCCCGGCGCGAGTTCGGGGCTCTCTTCAGCACCGTCGTCGAGGAGAGCGGCCTGATCCGGCGTCGGCTCCTCCTGGAGCGGGGGGAGCGAGAGCTCACGAACTACCTCCACCTGATGGAGATCCTCGTCGAGGAGACAGCGCGCCGGGCCTACACCACCCAGGAGCTTGCCCAGCGGATGCACGCCTTCATCGAGGGCCGGGCCACCCCGGGAGGGGACGAGACGGACCAGCAACGGCTGGAGACCGAGGACCGGGCCGTGCAGCTCTTGACGATCCACGGCAGCAAAGGCCTGGAGCGGGGATTCGTCTTCGTCGTCCCCCGGTTTTCCTCGCCAATGTACAGCGCTAACCGCGGCCCGAAGCGGTTCCATGTGGATTCCCGGGGGACCCGGCAGCTCGTGGAGTGGCACGGCAGCACGAGCGAGCTCCCGGCGAAGTACAAGGAGCGCTTCGAGGAGGAGCTCTTCGCTGAGGAGCGGCGGCTGGCCTACGTGGCGCTGACCCGGGCGCAGCTCCAGTTCTACCTTCCCTTCGGCGAAAAGGGTTCATCGATCTACGGGAAGTTCGCCTCCGGGGCGTTCTCGGGGATCCTGGAGCGGGCCGGGAAACTGCGGCGCGATCCGGCCTGGCGAGCCCGGTTTCGGACCGTCCAGGTGCCCCTCTACGCCCGGGCGCCGCGGCGAACCGACGAGGCCATGCGCCAGGATCTGCGGCGCTCCCTGGAGCCCCTGGTGCCTCTCTTGGACGAGGAGCCCCCCCGGGTCGCCACCGTCGAGGAGCGTCGCCGCCTGATGCAGCGTCGCTGGGAGATCACCTCGTACAGCAAGCTCAAGACGCGCGGGACCTCGGTGGACCTCGACGAAGAGCGGGGCGACGTGGCAGCCCCCAGCCCGGGCACCCTCGACGAGCTCGTGCTCCCCGGCGGCATGGCCACGGGGAACTTCCTCCACCTCGTCATGGAGGAGCTCGACTACTCCGTGGTGGCCGATGGCCGTGAGGCCCTGGAGACCCCGGAGGTGATCGAGCTCTTCGAAGCCTGCGCCGCCCGGTACGGCGCTTTCGACGACGACGGGCTCGCCATGGCCCGGCAGCACGTCTTCGACACCCTGACGGCACCGGTGACCCTCCCCGACGGCGGCCAGATCCAGGGACTGTGGCGCCTCGACATGGATCGCACCCGTCGGGAGCGGGAGTTCCTCTTCCCCGTCTCCGAAGGGGGCCGTCGGCGCTTCGGATCGTCGGCCCAGATCCAGGGCGGCTTCGTCACGGGGATCGTGGATCTCCTCTTTGAGTGGGGGTCGAAGATCTACTTCGCCGACTGGAAGAGCGATCTGGCGCCCCCTTACGACGCCTCGACTCTGGCGAGGCACGTGGAGGACCGGTACGCCGAGCAGGCGATCCTCTACAGCCTGGCGGTGTGCCGGATGCTGGGGATCGAGGATCGCGACGCCTACGAGACCCACTTCGGCGGGTACCTCTACTTCTTCCTCCGTGGGATGAGCCCTGACGAGCCGGGCCGGGGGGTCTACACCGGCCGGGTCCCCTGGGAGGATCTGATGGCCTTTGACGGGGGCCTCTCGGCGGTGATCGCCGAGGGGAAAGCCCGGCGAGTCGATGACGCCGAGGTGGTGCGATGAGCGATCAGCTGAGCCTCTTCGGGGCCATGGAGCCCAAGCCAGAGCCCAAGCCCGAGCCCGAGTCGAAAGAGACGGCAGAGCAGGCGCTGGAGGAGACGCCGGAGTTCCGGCTGTCTCCGGACCTGATCACCCACTTCGAGGAGATCGGCCTGGTGAAGAGCCGCCTCCATCTGGCCTTCGATCTGGTCCGCCTCGAGCCCGGCCTCTCGCCGGTGGAGTCCTGGGCACTCTTCTACGCCGTGATCCTGGGCCTGGAAGCCCAGAGCCAGGGGAGCACCTACGTTCCCCTGCCCGCCGCGGAAGAGCCCTACTTCTCGCGGCGGCTGCGGTGGTATCTGCCCGATGACGGCCCGTCGGCGGACCGACTCATGGAGACCCTGCAGGCGCTCCTGGTCCGGCGGGATCTGGCGATCCTCGGCGATCCCGGGGAGTTCAAGCCATTGATCGTCGAAGGGGGCCGCCTCTACCACCAGCGGATGTATCAGGGAGAGGCCCGGATGAATCAGGCCCTGGCTCGCCGGCTGGAGCGGGTGGAGACGCCCCGGGACTCCGAGCGGGTCAGCCTCTTGATTCAGGAGCTCCGACGGCGGCCCACCCGCATCAAAGACCGGCCCATCGCCCTGAACGACGAGCAGGAACTGGCCGCCCGGGAGGCCCTCTTTCGGCCCCTGACGCTGATCACCGGCGGGCCCGGGACGGGGAAGACCTCCATCGTGGTCGCGATCCTCCGGCTCTTGGCGGGCATCGGCGTCAACCCCGAGGACATCGCCCTGGCGGCGCCCACGGGGAAGGCGGCCAACCGGATGGCCGAGTCCATCTCGGCCCAGCTCGACAGCCTCCCGGACCCGTCGCCCTCGGATCAGGCGCTGATCGACCGCCTGCCGCCCCCATCGACGCTGCATCGCCTCTTGGGGTTTAGCCCTCGGCGAGGCTCCTTCAACTTCCACGAGAAGAACCCCCTGCGGCAGAAGATGGTGATCGTCGACGAGGCGTCCATGATCGACCTCTTCCTGATGGATCACCTCTTTCGGGCCACCGCTCCGCAGTCGAACCTGGTGCTCCTGGGCGACGCCGACCAGCTGCCGTCGGTGGACGTGGGCGCCGTGCTGCGGGACATCATCGGGCCCGGCAAAGCGATCGAGCTGAAGAAGAGCTATCGGATGCGCCCCGACGATCCGGCGGGCCGGGAGATCCTGACCTTCGCCGGGGCGGTGCGGACCTTTCGGGGCGGTCGCCTCGAGGTCTCAGCGGCCGGCGACGAGGTCCTCCCCGCCGGGGTGCGTCTGGGAGACCCGGAGCTTCGGGACTTCGCCCGGCGGTGGTTCGACGAGGCCCTGCTCGGTGGCGATCGCCAGCGGTGGCGCTCGGCGTTCAACGCCACCTACGAGATCGACGAGGACGGCACCCTCACCCCCGAGTCCGCCCGCCAGCTCGCTGACGTGCTCGCACACCACGGCCGGGCCCGGGTGCTCACCCTGACCCGGGTCTTCCCCACGGGGTCGGTGGCCCTAAACCAGGTCTTCCACGAGTTCATGGCCTCCCTGGGCCGAGAGCGGGCCGGCGCGGACTTCGCCTTTCACCCTGGCGAGCCCGTGATGATGCTCCGCAACGACTACGACCGGCAGCTCTTCAACGGCGACCAGGGGGTGGTCATGTGGTGCCAGCGGCAGGGCGCTTTCGGTGGGGAAGCCCACGGGGTGCGCCTGATGGCCATCTTCGAGCGGGCCGGTCGCCTGGTCGCCTTCCCGCTCGGGGAGCTGCGCCGGGACCTGGAGCACTCCTTCGCCCTGACCGTCCACAAGGCCCAGGGCTCGGAGTACGAGCACGTGGCGCTCGTGCTGCCCCGGGAGCGGAGCCTGCTATTGACCCGGGAGCTGTTGTACACCGCCGTGACCCGGGCGAGCCGCGGGGTGTTGATCCTGGGCGCCCGGGAGATCTTGGAGCGGGGCGCGGCGAGCGCTGTGGTGCGGCGGTCCGGGGTGGGGGCCTGAGGCTAGCCCGGAAGGTGGGGGGTGGCGCCGCAACCAACACAGTACATTGCGTAACTTTACATCCGGCTCGTTCTGAGCGACAGTTCACCGGTCACCTCCACCCCTCCGAAGTCCCCACACGAGGTCGCCCGTGACCGACGAGAAGTCACCCGAACAATCCGCCGAACAACCAGAGCTCAACGAGACCCACGACGCTGAGTGGTTCCACCAGCGGGGTATCGAAGACGAGCGCGTGATCGAGGCGCTGAACGCCGTGCCCCGTCGACCCTTCATGCAGCTCGGCGACGAGGACAGCGCCATCTCGGTGACCCCTCTGCCGCCGGTGGAGGTGGCGGGGAAGCTCCTGATGGCCCTGGAGTTGTCGAAGGAGTCCAAGGTGCTGGAGATCGGCACCGAGACGGGTTACCTCTCGGCGCTCTTGGCCAATATCTGCGACCAGGTCTTCACCGTGGAGCGGCGGCTGCCGCTGGCAAAGCTGGCCGAAGGCCGCCTCAAGGAGCTGGGGGTTGAGGGCGTGGAGATCCTCTACGGGCCCCGGCTGACGGAGTACGCCCTGAACGCTCCTTACGACGCGATCCTCCTGTCGGCGGTGGCCCCCCGGGTGCCGACGAAGCTCAAGAGCCGGCTGGCCATCGACGGCCGACTGGTGGTGCCCGTCGCCGAAGGGGCGCGAAACCCGGAGCTAATCGTGATCCGGCGGGTGAGCGAGACCACCTTCGAGCGCCAGTCGCTGGGGCAGCTCCGGTTCACGTCGAAGCTCGGCGACATCCTGGTGGAGCTCGGCGTCGCCGGCCGCACGGATATCGAGCTCGCCGCCATGGAGGCCGACGCAAGCGGTCAGCGCCTGGGCGAAGCCCTGATCGAGCACGCCCAGATCCAGGAGCGAGACCTGATCCGGGCCCTGGCGTTGCAGCGGGGCTTCCAGCTCAACTCCGTGGACACCCTGCTGAAGATCGCCGATCACGAGCTGGCCTACTCGGTGCCGCGGGCCTTCCTGGAGCACCATCAGATCCTGCCTTTGGTGGTCCGCGAGGGCTCCCTCAGCGTGGCTACCGTCGATCCCGACGCCCCCGCCGTAGAGCTCGCCAGGATCCTGGACGCCACGGACGTGGAGGTCTTCCTGGTGACCACCGAGGACTTCCGGCGCCTGTGGAACACCCTGCTGGAGGGCCGTAAGAAACCCGCCCAGGAGGACACCCTGAAGAGCCGGGTGGAGGCGAAGTTCGAGAGCCTGCTGCGGGCGGCCACTCGGGTGCAGGCCTCGACGATCCACCTGGACAACAACCCCGAAGGGGGGCGAGTCCGGTTTCGGATGGGCGGGGAGCTGCGGGAGATCCCGGAGTTCAAGCTGGCGCCCACGGAGATCACCTACCTGGTGGAGTTCATCAAGCGGGAGGCCCACCTGGACGTCCTGGAGCAACGCCTGCCCCAGCGGGGCCGGCTCGCCTGGGTGCGAGAGCCCGTGACCTACCAGATGAACATCCAGATCATGCCGTCGATCACGGGGGAGCAGCTCACCTTGCAGCTCCTGTCCATGGGGACCGAGCCGGCGACGCTCTCCCAGCTTGGGTTCCCCGACGACATCACGGTGGCCCTCTTCGAGCTCCTCCAACAGCGGCGGGGTCTCTTCTTGATCGTCGGGCCTCGCCATGTGGGCAAGACCGAGACCCTCTACGCTCTGGTGCGGGAGCTCGCTCGGGACAGTCGCCTGAAGGTGGCTACCCTGGAGGACGAGGTCCTCTGCCCGTTGAGCGGCGTGCACCAGGCGTTGGTCCAGCCCGACCAGGGGTTCGGGTTTCAGGAGGCGATCTACGAGTTTGCCCGGTTCGACGTGGATGTCCTCGGGGTCGGGGATCTCCCCAACCCGGACACGGTCCTGGAGGCCCTGAACGTGGCCCGCCGGGGCATGTTGATGATCTGCGTGCTCCACGGCAAGAACGCCCTCCACGTGGTCCGAGGGCTGCGGGAGTTCGGGCTCCCCGCCGACGCGCTGGCCGCGGGGATCACGGGGATCCTCACCCAGCGGCGGGCCCCCATGATCTGTCTGGACTGCCGGGAGCCCTCGATCCCCGATCCGGCGCAGGTGGAGAAGCTCTTCCCCGCCGGGCCGCCCATGGGCTTTAAAGCCTACCGGGGCGCCGGGTGCAAAGCCTGTGGCAACACGGGGATCCGGGGATCCATCCCGGTGCTGGAGCTCTTGCCGTTCAACGAGTCCATGCGTAAGGGCGTCCGGGACGACGAGACCGAGGAAGAGCTCCGGTGGCGGGCGTTGGAGCAAGAGATGGAGACCATCTCCCAGTACGCCGTGCGGCTCGTGCAGGAGGGCAAGATCCCCCTGGAGGAGCTGAGCGGTTATATTCCGGTGGGCCGGTAGGGTAGCCGGTCAGAACGGGGTTATCCCCGGCGCACGCCCCAGGAGTCGGTGCCCAGGGTCTCGTCGATGAACTCCGTGATCAGCGCCAGGACCTCCCGCAGCGCCAGGGGTTCGCCGTCGCGCAGGATCTCGTCCTGGGCGGTGCACCGGGAGACGGCCCGGCCGAAGAGGGTCCGCCCCAGGGTATGAGGCCCGAACTTCTCCGCCGGGGCGATCCGATCGGCCACCTCGAGCTCTTCTTCGAGGAGGGCCCGGAAGTCCTCCCAGGTGATCCGCCGGGCCGGCCGCCGGGGCCGCCGCCGACAGACGAGCACAAACGACGTGTTCACCGCCCGGGAGCGCATCCCCCGAGGCCGGTGCTGGCGCTCCACGTACATCGGCCAGGCTGCCACGAGATCGAGCTTCGCACGGGCCAGGGCGCTGACCAGGGTGGCCCACCCCTCCACGGTGCTGTGGGCGAATATCATCGACAGAACGCCATCCTCCTTCAGCACGCGTCGGCACTCCGAGAGGGCCTGCAGGAGCCCTTGCGCGTAGTCGTCTCGGGCTGCCTGCAGGTCACCATGGACGTGGCGGTTCATCACCAACTCCCGAACGCCGTCGGTGCACTCCGCCTCGAAGCAGCCGTCGAAGATCCCCCGCAATGCCAGGCGTTTCCACACGTACACGCAGTCGGCGAGCACGTGGTAGTGGACGTTGTCGAAGTAGGGAGGATCCGTGACGATCACGTCGAAAAACTTCTCTTCGTAGGGCAGTGCCCGGGCGTCGCCGCGCCGGACCGTCGGCCGGTGGTCGAGATCGGGGACCGCCCGCACGCCGCCGACGATTCGGTCCAGCTTGTCCCAGAGGTTCGCCGGGGCCTCCTCCACGGGATCGATCTCCACGTGGTCCCAGATCATGGCCATCCCGGGCCCCGACAACCCCCGGCCAACCTGCTCGTTCTGGGAGATCCATGTCGCGAGTCGGCTGTTCCAGTCCACGAGCTGGTCGATCAATCCGGACAAAAAAGCGGTCACCGCCCGAGCCTGCTCGTCTCCATGGGTGGCAGCGCGGGCGTCGTGATGCTCCCGCAGGAGCCTGCACAGGCGCACCAGGACGGCTCGCTGCCGAAGGTTGAAGAGCTCCACGTGAGCGCCCATGCCGTAGAGCGACGGGTTGGTCACCCCCGACCACCGGGGCAGGACGACAGCGGGCAGAGTCTCACCGAGGGCCGCTAGATCCTCGTCGATGGCGGCCTGGAGGACCGCCGGGTCGGGGACGAGGGCCGCGGTGGCCTCGTGGAACTGTTTGCGCCCCTTCTTGTAACGGCCCTTGGAGGTCGTGCAGGCCAGGAGCCGATCCGTGGCGGCGGCGACCATCAGAGCGTCGAGCGCCTCCCTATGGACCCGATGGCCGCAGAAGGGGCACCGGAGGCTTCGCCCCTCCCAGGCCGAGCTCTCGTCGTCGGGCTCGCCATTGCGGACCAGCCGCACGTCGTAGCACCCCTGGGCGGCGTCGGGGCGGCGGCGCATGAAGAGCGTTGAGCCTTTGCGTTTCGACAGCCAGGGCCGCCGCATCAGGGAGAGCTCGCCGTCGCACTCCGGGCACGCCACCTCTCGGCTCCAATGGTAGGCGATGGTGCGGCCCTCCTCCCCGGCGTCGCGGCCGGGAAAGAAGTGGGCCGTCTGGTCTCGCAGATCCTCCAGGAGGGCCTCTCCGGCGGCCTCGATCTGGTCGGGCAGGTCCCGGTGTGCCTGGGAGAAGTTCAGGAGCCCTCGTTGAAGGAAGTGGGCCAGCTCGTTGCTCTCCAGGGAGTGGACCTCGGCCCCGAACCGGGCGGCCTCCAGCGGGAAGGTGGCTCCCCCGGCGAAGGGATCCAGGACCCGCTGCCCTGCCCCGCACCGGCGCCCGCAGGCGTCGTAGATCTCCGCCAGGGAGGTCGCTTCGGAGTCCCGGAGAAGAGTGGCCGCCACGACGGCCCGGGCCGCGGCGTGAGGACGGCGCGCCCACCAGGTGAAGACCGAGTGTGGTGAGGGGGTGCGGCCGTAGCGCTCTCGGTAGGCTTCTTCAGAGACCTCGGCAGAGGGGAAGAAGTCTTCGATCAATCGACGCCCGCTCTGTTCGGAGTGGCTCATAGCTGTAGTCCTGCAAAAAAGTAGTGATCACGCCGCCCTGCGCGGTGTGAATAATTGTAAAGTAACAGATTGTAACGGACGGATCAAAGCTTATTTTGGCGAGGGGGTGGCTTCGGACTCGAATTGGCTGTGTCCCGAGACGCCGACATGGTTCAAAACATCGCGGCGGAGCGGCCCCTTGGGGCCTGCGTAGCCCCACTACATTATAGCCCCCGGGATTTTCCGGGGGTAGACCGTCGGGGCCCTGAACTCGGTGGGGAAATGATCCGCCGCCAACCCGGACGCCACGATCAATGCGGTGGGGTGAACGTCCGGGTGGCGCGGGACGACCCCTCCGCCCTGCGGGCACCTCCCCGCAGGCGGGGAGGGGGTCAGGGGTTTCGGTGTGTCGTCGGGGTTCGCGGTGGGGTGAACGTCCGGGCGGCGCGGGACGACCCCTCCGCCCTACGGGCACCTCCCCGCAGGCGGGGAGGGGGCCAGGGGCTTCGCTGTTTCCTCCGGGGTTCGCGGTGGGGTGAACGTCCGCCCTACGGGCACCTCCCCGCAGGCGGGGAGGGGGCCAGGGGCTTCGCTGTTTCTGCCGGGGTTCGCGGTGGGTCGGGCCTCATGCCGAGGCTTTCTCGTCGGCTCCGTAGCCGCGGTCGCCGTCGTCGTACCGATATCGGTAGTAGTAGGCGTAGCCGTAGGTCGAGGTGTCGTCGATGTCGTTGAGGACAGTGCCGACCAGGGGGGCGCCGATGGCCTCGAGCTGCTCGACGGACCGGCCAAGGAGCTCCTGGCGAGTCTGGCCGAACTTGAGGATCAGGAGGACGGCGTCGGCGACGTGGCTCAAGATCAGGGCGTCGGCGACGGCGGCAAGGGGTGGGGAGTCGAAGATGATCCGGTCGTAGTCGTCCCGGAGTTCTCGGACGAGGCGTCGGAAGGCCTCGGTGTGAAGCAGCTCCGAGGGATTCGGGGGGACCGCCCCGCAGGTCAGGATTTTCAGGTTCTTCTCGTCGAAGGGGACGTCCTGGACGGCGTCTTCCAGGGAGGCGCTCCCGGCGATCAGCTCGGAGAGGCCCTCCTTGTTGGCCATGCCCAGGGCTTTGTGGACCCGGGGCCGGCGCATGTCGCTGTCCACGAGGAGGACTTTCTGGCCCGACTGGGCCAGGGCGATGGCCATGTTCACCGAGGTGAGGGTCTTGCCCTCCCCGGGGCCGGGGCTGGTCATCAGAAGGACCTGGGGTGGGTCGTCGGGGGCCATGAACATCAGATTTGTGCGCAGGGTCTTGATGCCCTCGGCGAAGGAGCTCCGGGGCGCCGTGTGGGTCAGGGTGTCGAGGGCGGACTCGCCGTAGGCGTCGACCCCTTTCAGGGCGCCCTTGTTGACCGCCGGCAGGGTCCCGAGGATCGGCCGGTCCGTGTACCGGAGGATGTGCTCGTTGGACTTCACCGTGTTGTCCAGAGCGTCGATGAGGACCATGATCCCGGCGCCGGCGAAGAGGCCGACCAGGAGCCCCACGGCCAGGTTCAAGGGCACCTGGGGGCTGACCGGAGAGGAGGGGATGTCGGCGTTCTCCAGGACCTGAATGATGTCCCGCTCATAGAGGGCGTTGAGGTCGAGCTCGGTGGTGCGGCCCAGGACGGCCTCGTAGTGCTGGCGCAGCGTCTCGGTGCTGTCACGGATCTGGGTGTAGCCGAAGCCGATCTCGTTGAGTTCGGCGATCTCCTGGGTGAGGCGTTCCTGCTCTCCCCGGAGGTTGGCGGCGTTTCGCTGGGTGACGGCGACCCGGTTCTCTGTGGCCGCCCGGATGCGGCTGATCTCGGTGTCGATGGCGGCCTGTACCACGTCAAGCTGGGCCTGGACTTCCCGCACGGCGGGGTGCTCCTCCAGGTAGTTGCTCGTCAACTTGGCGAGCTGCTCTTCGAGGTCTCGCTCCCGGTCCAGGGACCGCTTCAGGGACGGGTTGTCGACGAGATCCCCGAGGGCCCGCAGGTCGTCCTCAGACCGCTCCATCTCCACGATCTGGGTCAGGAGGGCCTCCTGGGCATAGAGCTCGGCTTCTACCTCTCGCAGGCGGTTGCTCGTGGACTCCAACGCCTGGGTGGTCATGGTCCGGCGATCTTCGTAGGAGAGAGACAGGATGTTGTGATCCCGCTGATACTCCTGGAGCTTGGCGTGGGAGGCGTCGAGCTGCTCTCGCTGGGTGGAGACGTAGTCGTCGAACCAGTTGGCGAGCTGTCGGACCCCGCCGGATTGGGACTCCCGGATATAGTCCACGTAGGCTTCGGCGACCCCGTCGGCGATCAGGGCGGCCACCTCGGGATCCCGAAACCGCACCTGCACCAGGCCCACCCGGCTGTCCCGCTGCAGCGAGTAGGACGTCACCCCCTGCAGGGTCCTGATCGCCGCGGCCCGCCGCTGCTCGTCGGTCCGAGGCGACTCGGGGTTCTCCGTTAAGAATCGGGGATCCTCCAAGAGCCCCTGCCGGTCGATCACCCGCTCGGCGAACCACTTGGAGCTCAACACCTCCCGCTGGGTGTTCCAGAACTGCTCGAACTGCCACCGGCCGCCGGGATCGACGAACTCCACCCGCTCAAACTGAGCCCCGAAGATATTCGGCTGGGCTTCGTGAAAGATCAGCTTGCTCGTGGCCTGATAGATCCGAGTTTGTCTCTCTGTCCACACATAGGCCACGGCCACGGCGACGATGGAAGTTAGGATCAAGATCCAGTAAAAACGCTTCAGGAGCACCCAGTAGCGCGACAAGAGATCCCCCAGCGATTCCCCGCCTTCGTCGAAGGATCGAGGCCCGCCACGATGTTCATGAGCGCCAAAGGGTTCAACCATAATGCCTTCTCACCACAATGATCCCCCCGATTCGAGTGTGTCGCCAAGCACAGGGGAGCGCAAAATCCTAGAGAGTCCTCCCGGTACAGTCAACGGGGCAAAGCCCGGTTCGTCAGGCATCGGCGTTCCTTCGATCTTGCTCGCCATCCTCGTGGTGGCAAGTCCTCTGGCCATCGGCGGGGTCCACGCCGTCACGGCCGCGGCGATCGCGGCGGTGGCGCTGGTCGGTCTGTGGTGGGCCCTTATCCCCCGAGCCTCGACGACAACGGCCCCGGTTCCCCTCTCTATTCCGGCGCTCTTCTGCGGAGCCATGGCCTTGTTCTGCCTGCTCCAGCTCGTGCCCCTTCCCACCTGGCTCTACGGCCTGGTCCAGCCGGCGGCCTTCGCCGAGAAGCAGGCCACCTTCGCCCTGATGGACCCCGCCGTGGATCTTCCGGGGTGGCATTTCTTCTCCGTCGACCCGGCGGCCACCGCCGGGCACGCCATGAAGTGGCTGGCCCTGGCGGCGGCCTGCTCCCTGGCCGCCCAGGTGATGAGCACCCGGCGGGGACGCACCCCGTGGCTGGGGTGGATCTTGATCACCGGCGGGGTGGTGGCCCTGGCCGGGACGGTGCAGCACCTGTCGGGGACGCCGAAGATCCTCGGGTTCTACGAGGCGGAGATCACCGCCCGGGCGGTGGCGCCCTTCGTCAACCGCAACCACGCCGCCACCTACTACGCCCTGATGACCCTGGTGGGGCTCTTCTTCGCTCTGGACCACCTCCGCAAGGCCCCGGGGCTCTCGGCTCTCGGCGTGGGGGCGGCCACGCTGGGCCTCTTCTTATGCGCCGCTCACGGCTCCGACGGGGCGCTCCTGGCTCTGGCTCTGGGGGTCGCCGCCACAGGGGTCCTTGCGATCACCCGCACGATCGGACAGACGTCGTCCCGGCGAGCTCTTTTCATGAGGGTGGGGCTGGGGGTGTTGGTGGCCGCCACGGTGGCCTCCGTCTTTTTGCCCGACCACTGGACCCTCGGTGGCGAGGAGGAGGAGGACTTCTTCTCGGCCAGCAGCGCCGAGGCCCGGGTAGAGATGACCCGGGCGGCCCTGTGGGCGACCGCCGACTTTCCCCTGGGAAGCGGCGCCGGCTCTGTGGATCGGGCCATGACCCGAACTCTGGACTGGCACCGGTTCGGGCACTCCGCGGTCCCCACCGTGGAGAATGAGCCCGCCGAGTGGGTCCTCACCATGGGGAGCCCCGTGGCGCTCCTGGCCCTCTTCGTCTTCGGGCTCCTGCTCTTTCGGACGGCCCCCCACCTGTGGCGGCAGCGGGGCCGGCGAGGCCCGGCGTTCGCCGCGGTGCTCTTCGGGTTTCTGGGGGTGATCTCCCTGTTTCACTTCCCCTTCTTCACCCTGGGGATCTCGCTGGTGACCCTGGTGGCCGCCGAAGCCTGCCTGGACCAGCGCCGCGACGGGCTGCACCTCTTTCGATCCCCCGCGGCGGCCCGGCTCGTTGCCCTGGGCCTGACGGCGGCTCTGATCGGCGTGGTGGCTCTGCGGGCGGTGGCGCTCTCTCCGGGGGCCGAGGAGGATCTCGACGTCGCAGATCCGGCCCGGGCCGCTCGGGCGGTCCACCTCTATCCCACGGACGGGGCGTTGATCTCGGCCTTGAGCCTGCGAGCCGCCGCCGACGGCGACGCCGATCGATCCCTGGAGCTCGCCAGGTTGGCCTTCACCGTGCGACCCCATCCCCAGCAGGAGTATCTCCTGGCCCGGGCCCTCGCCAGGGCCGGCCACCGAGAGCAGGCCGCCGACACCTACGCCTCGCTCCTGGGCGAAGATCGGCGTCGGGTGGCCCTCTTTAATCGGGCCCGGGATCGTCTCCACCTCGATCTCCCCGAGCCGGCGTTGCAGGCCCGAGCCATGGCCCAGGCGTCGCCGCGCAACTGGTGGCAGTACGGCCGGTACCTCTTTCGTGAGGTCCACCCTCTGACGGCTGTGGAGTTCGCTCTGGCCCTGGTGGAGGTTCGCCGAGACCACCCGGAGGCCCACCTCCTCCTCATCGATCTCTACCACCGGTGGGGCCAGACGGAGCTCGCCGAGATGTATGCCCGGGCGTTGATCTCCCTGGATCTGGAGGATCCCGACGGCATCAGCCCCGCGGGGTTGTCGGAGCTCCTCGACCTCTTGCGCCGGGACCGCCGCCCTCACGAGGCTGTGACTATAGCCCACCGGGCGTTTCTGCAGGGTCGGGGCAACCCCGCCCTGGCTCGCCAGGTCCTCCCCCTCTTGCCCGACGACCCGGCGGACCACGCCGAGCGGGACACCTGGCTCCTCGAGGAGGCGCTCGCCACGGGGTGCCAGCCCCCCTTCGAGCAGGGCTACCGGGCGGTCTGCTGGCGAGGCCTGGGGCTGCGCGACGAGGCCCAGGGGGATCTGGAGTCCGCCCGCCGCCACTTCGATCGGATCTTCCGGCTCCACGACGACCCCCGGGCGCTGGGCGGGTTCTTATCCCGCCAGGGGTTATGCCAGGATCTGGCGACCATCCGCCGGGAGCACGGCGACGACGGGCGTCATCGGAACGCCTTGGCCCGACAGGCCCGGCAGTGTGCTGAGTAAGCTCAGCGGAACCAGTCGCGGAACCACAGCACCAGGCGGCCGGCGCTGAAGAGCATCAGCAGGGCCAAAACGCCGCAGAACACCACGTACCGCCAGAAGGTCCGGGGGGACTGCCCGTCCTGGATCAGGTAGGCGTTGACGCAGAGGGGGTTGCGGCCCAGGACGCCGGCGATCTCCTCCTCTGTGGGGGCCGGGGTCAGCCCCTGCTCTTCGCGCTCCTCGGCGGTGGCGTTCTCGTACCGGGCCGCCCAGTTGCCGACGAGCACCTCTGTGCGCTGCCGCTGGATCTCATCGAGCTGGCGTTCGGTGTAGTCCTCGCAGAACCGGGTGCCGTACCGTTCGTAGTGGTGGTCCTTCAAGGACCGATACCGTCCGGGGGCGGCGGCCATGGACACCAGGCGGCCCGTGCCCTCGTATCGGAATCGGTCGCCGGCGCCGGTCATCCCGAGCACCTCGGCCCGGGTGGGCAGGCGGCGGTCGGGATCATAGTTCTCGTCGGTGATCTCCCGCTGTACGTAGAACTCCCCGCCGATCAGGCGGAAGAACTCGTACTCCCCGCCCCGGCTGATCCGCATGGGCATCCCCTCGACGGAGACGTAGGTGTTGTGCTTCACCGGCGGCTCCCACTCGGGATCCTCGGCCCGGTTCACGGGGAAGTCGGCGATGTCCCCGAGCTCGATGGGCTCCGAGGGGTGGAAGAAGTAGGTCACCTCATCGGTCCAATCGCTGATCACGGACCCCACGAGCACGATGATCAGGATCATCAGGATCGGCCGCAGCACGGAGCCCCGCTTCTCCTCGCGGTGCATCTCCAACAACTCGGGATCGATGTCCTCGTCGGCGGTGTGCTCGAAGAAGTAGGCTTCCAGCTCCTCCCGGGTCATCTCTTTGCGGTCTTTCTCGGTCATCCCACACCTGTAGGGTCTCGAAGGTTCCGCAGAAGATAACACGGGGGGCGCCCCTCAGTCTTCCCGAAACTCCCGCACCACGTCGTTCTTCAACAGGAGGTGCCCTGTGACGCTCCGTAACTCCGGCTCCTCTCCTTCTCTCCGAATCACCCCGGCGTGAGAGACGAAGAGGCGCCCCACTTCTTCGTCGAATCGATGATCCCTCACCGGGAAGGACCACTCCCGCGATTCTGGAGTGGCCACCAGGGTGTCGAGAGGAGCCCGGAGGGGCTCCGGGGTGCCCGTGACGTGGAAGGTGTTATCCTTGATATGTCCTCGGATCTCGTGCCCTCTCCTCCCCAGCCGGAACCCGAAGTCTACTTCGTAGACGTGGACGCTCAAGAGCACGCCGGGATAGGGGATGGCCAGCTCCGAGGGGGCCTCCAGGTTGTAGTAGGCGGTCTTGTCGTGTCGCCGGTACCCGGCGAACTCTCGGAGAAACGCGTCAAACTCCTCTCCCTGGAGGCCGCCGGAATACTCTCGCAGGACCTCTTCGCCGTGGTGCACCAGGAGGTAGTACCCCACCCACTCTTTCTCAAAGCTCTCGGCCACTTCCAGGGCGCGCAACCGCTCCAGCTGGCTCGCCTTGGCCACCTCGGAGGCGCTCCAGGGCCCCATGGCGGACAGGATCGCCGCGATGAACACCACCGCCGGGATCGAGGAGAGCCGCATCGCTCGCCGCCGCAGGCCCGTCACGGCGCCGTAAGTAGAGATCAACCCGAGCCCGGTGATGGCCACCAACCGGAGGTACCGAAACTCCGTCCATCCGTACTGATCGACCCGCTCCAATACGGCCCAGGCCGCCAGGGGAAGCACCAGGAGGAGGGCCACCGGCAGGAGCTGGTAGACCTTCGCCAGGAGCGCGAAGTCCTCCCGACCGCGATGGGGGGCCACCACGAAGAGGCCCCCGAAGAGGAGCGCTCCCGTCGCCAGGATCACCGGCGAGATGGCGTTTGAGGTGGCCTCGTACCCCAGGGCGATGTGGATGCCCCAGACACAGGCGATCACCAGGAAGAGGACTCCCAGGGGGAGGAAGAGCCAGGTACCTACCCGGGCCCCCCACAGGAGGATCGGCTCCGGCAGCGGGGCGTCCTCATCCAGGGACTCACCAAGGCCCACGAGGAAGACCAAGGGCATCAACACAGCGACGATCCAGGCGCCGAGGTGAGGGAGGGCGTCGAGAAGGCCCGTGGCGCCGAAGAGTTCGACGATGGCCCACACCGCCATGGTGAGGCCCAACATCGTCGCAGTCGCGAAGAGCCCCGCGACGACGAGGCGGGTGAGGAGCCGGAGGTTGATCCGCAGGAACCGGGCCTCTCGCTCCCCGGGGCTGCCCGTCGGGAGCATGGGTACCAGGGACACCGCCGCCACCCCGGCCACGACGAAGAGCCCCCAGGTCCACCGGTGGGTAATCAGATCGGGGTCGAAGAACCCCTGGGCCACCACGATCCCCGCCGCCACGGCGCCCGTGCTCAGCAGGACTCGAACCACGCCGGAGATCAATCCCAGGCGGCTCAACATCGACGAGGCGAAGACCGCCAGCCACACCACGATCGTGACCGCCAGGTAGGTGATGAACCGCCCCTCGTCGCCCATCGTGGCGTAGATCGAGGAGAAGTGAATCGCCGTCACCGCCCCGAGGGCGAGCTCCAGGGGGAATCCTCGCACCAATCCTTGCACCTTTTTCATCGTCCTCTCCTCTATGATGTGAGCGTCGCTATTCATGAGAGGATGGTGCACCCCCGGGGTGGCGCGGTGATGACCGTGATGTGGCGAAGTGGGTGCGGTTTTGTGCCGGAATTGTGCCGCCCTGGGAGCGGTCAAGACCCGGGGTTGCGCAGCCCCCCCGACCGGGCGTATCATGGCCCTGAAGTACGGCTGCCGCGATTTCTCATTCTACAGGCGGAGGAGTATAACCCGTGGCGATCCTTGTGTACACGGACCCATCGGGGCAAGAGATGTCGGTGCCCCTGGGACCCGACTCCCCACTGGTGACCATCGGTCGAGCCACGGACTGCACGATTCGTTCGAATCGCAAGTCCGTGTCCCGACGTCACGCCGAGTTCCATTACAACAATGGGAACTATCAGGTCGTGGACCTGAACAGCTCCAACGGCACCTATCTGATCGTCAACGACGAGCGGAAGCCCGTGGTCAAGCCCGAGCCCTTGAGCCACACCGACGAGGTGTGGTGCGGGGACTTCATTCTCCGGTTCTACGAGGACGACGCCTCCACCAGCGTGGGGCCCCAGGATTTCCACGCCCAGGTGGACTACGGACAGCACCAGCAGGACGGCTACGGTCCCCAGAGGGCTACCCACGACTTCGGCGATCCGGTGCAGCCCGGCGTCAGCGGCGTCGGGTTCAATCAGCGGCCCCGGTCGGCCAGCTTCGGCCACCCCATCGGAGCAGGCTCGGTCCCGGAAGGGTATGACCCCTCCTTCGGAGCCACCCCGACCCCGGGCCCGGTGGGCGTCGGGTTCGGCGACGACTCCTTCGCCTCCCAGCAGGATGTCTTCGGACCGCCTCAGGATTACTCCGAGGGGGCGCCATCGGAAGACCTCCAGCGCATCAAGGACGAAAAGAAAGCCATCGAAGAGCTCGCCGCTCGCCAGGCCCAAGAGCTCGACGAGCTGCGGGCTCGTCTGGAGAGCGGGGGGGCGGTTGCTCCCGGGGAAGGCCCCGACTTGGAGCGCCTGTCCATGGAGCTCGAGGCGTCGCGCCGGGAAAAGGACCGCCTGGTCGACGAGCTCCGCATGACCCAGGAGACCTCCCTGGACGTGGAGATGGAGCGGGAGCGGGCGATGGAGGCCGAGCGTCGCCTGGAAGAGGCCACCGCCAAGATCGACGATCTCCGCCAGGCAATGGATCGGGAGATCCAGGCCAAAGACCGGGACATCGAGGTCCTGGAGCAAGAACTCGAGAGGGTCCAGGCCGAGCTTCGGGATGCTGGGGGGGGCGGGCCCTCCGACGAGGTCGAGAGCCTGCGTCGGGCCGCCGAGAATCAAGAGAAGCTCATCGGAGAGCTCAATCAGAAGATCCAGAGCCTCCAGGAAGATCTCACCCACGAGACGGACGCCGCCAAGTCCCTGCAGACCCTGGTCTCGGAGTACGAGGCTCGCCTCGACGAGCTCGAGCCCCTGGCTGAGGCCGCGACGAATGCGGCGGCCCTTCAGGAAGAGCTGGAGGTGGTGTCCAGTGAGAACGCCGACATGAAGAGCGAGATCGAAGGGCTGAAGCAACGGCTGAAGCTGGAGAAGAAGCGGGCCCGGGACGCCGGCGCTGATCAGATTGAGGCGTTGCAGGCTCGGGTCGCCGAGCTCGAGGCCAACGGCGGTGAGGGAGGCGGCGCTGACGCGGCGGTGTTGAAGACCCTGGCCGATCACGCCCGGACCCTGGATCGCCTGGTGGACGCCATCGAGCGCACCGATCTGGGCGGCCTGTCGACGGTGGATCGAGTGCGCTTACAATCAGCCATCCGGGACGCCCGGCCCCGGGAAACCCTGAGCGCCATGCTGGAGCTCATGGGCGAAGGCTAAATTTCCATCAGGAGCCTCCATGACGGTACAGGACTTCGACTTCCTCCATTATATCAACCGCCAGAAGGCCCCGGAGAGCGGCCGCGAAGAGAAGACGGGATTCGGGGAGTACGCCTTCGCCGGCGATCTCCGTGTGCTGCGGCGCCTCGATCGGGCGCGGCCGGTGCGGGTGGTCGTGGAGGCCACGGTCCGGTTCTGGAAAGCGATCCAGAAAAACGAGCTCTTGGGCAAGAGCGTCAAGGTCAGCCGGCGGCAGTTCCCGCACCTCCATGAGCTGGTGGTGGAGTGTGCCCGGACCCTGGATATCGCCATGCCCACGGTCTACATCTCCCAGAACCTCTCCAGCCTGAACGCCGGGACCTACGGGACCGACGACGAGGCGTTCATCGTGATCAACTCCGCCCTGGTGGATCGGTTCGATGACGAAGAGTTGAAGTTCGTGATCGGCCATGAGTGCGGCCACATCCAGAACAACCACGTGGTCTATCACACGGCGGCGAATTTCTTGGCCCAGGGGGTGATCACTTTCGTGAAGTGGGCCGTGGTCCCTGCCCGGGTGGCCCTGAATAGTTGGAGCCGCCGGGGGGAGATCACCTGCGACCGGGCGGGCATGATCTGCTGCCGAAGCGAGGAAGCCTCGCTGCGGGCGATCATGAAGCTGGCCCTGGGGAGCAAGAAGCTCTTCGACGAGATCGACCTCGACGAGTACCTCGAGCAGCTCGGTGACATCAAAGAGGGATGGGGCCGGTTCCAGGAGTACTTCGCCTCCCACCCCTACCTGCCCAAACGAGTGCAGGCTCTGAAGCTCTTCGCCGAGAGCAGCTACTACCGCGAGTTGATTGGGGAACCCGGGGGCCGCCCCCTGGACGAAGTTGACAGAGAAGTCGAGAAGGTCATACAAGTTCTGTGAATGCCCACAAGGGCCCCTCGTCTGTTGGAGATCCCCGTCGGCGGCGATCCCTGGTGGAGGAGGTCGGGTCAGAAGGGGTGTCTCGGATCTTACCTGTGCTGCGTGTCGGGAATCGCCGGTCTATTTCCCGAGGAAGAGTTCAATCGCCGGTTCGCCGGCGACCTGACTCCGGTCCTCGATGAAGAGACCAGGTGACGGCCCGACGGGCGTGGACCAGGCTCATGAGCCCGAGGATCCCGACCCGTCGCTGCCTTTCCCGGCCGCCCCCAATGAGGGCGGATCCCCGGGCGAGGGACCCGGGCATTCGGTTACCGCTCTCCCGCTTTCCAAGGGATCCCCTGATGAGTGAATCGAAGCTGGAACGCAGCCACGTCGCCGATTTCTACGTCGAGCTCGCCGAGATGGCCGAGCGCAGTGGCCTCCACTCCCTGCGTCGAGAGGTCGAGGAGGAGCGTCTACCGGCGCTGGAGAGCGGGACCCTGACGCTGGTGGTCCTGGGGGAGTTCAACCACGGCAAGTCCACGGTGATCAACGCCCTGTTGGGCGAAGAGGTGCTGCCCATGGGGATCACCCCCACAACGGCTCAGATCACCCACCTGGTGCATGGGGAGGAGAAGTCGGCTCGGATGAAGCTCCCTCGCCAGGGGGATTTTAAGCCCCTGGACATCGAGGACCTGGGGGCGGCGATCAAAGACAGCGCCGATGACGGCGATGACCCGGAGTTCGTGGAGCTGGCGTATCCCAACGACTTCCTGGAGCAGGGTCTGGTTCTGGTAGACACTCCCGGGGTGAACGATATCTCTCGTCAGAAGGTGGAGATCACCTACGGATATCTGCCGCGGGCCGACGTGATCCTCTACGTGTTGGACGCCACCCAGGTGTTGAAGAAGAGCGAGATCCACTTCATTCGGGATCGGCTCCTGAAGGCCAACCGGGACCGAATTCTCTTTGTTCTGGGTAAGGTCGACGCCCTTGGGGAGGAAGACGCCCGGGAGGTGGAAGCCTACGCGCGGCAGCGGCTGGAGACGTTGATCGGGCCCGTGGAACTCTTCGCGTTTTCGGCCCGGGACGCCCTGACGGCTCAGCTGAAAGGCGAAGAGCCCCCCGACGAGTTTCTGGCTTTTCGAGAGTACGTCCGCCAGTTCATGCGGGAGCAGAAGGAGAGCCTCGTGTTGGACAGCGCTCTTGGCGGGGCCCTGCGGATCGCGGCACTGATCGAGCAGAACCTGGCGATCAAGCGTCAGGGCTACCGCCTGGAGCAGGCCGATCTGAAGCGGCGGATCCAGGCGGTCCACGAGAAGCTCCGGGAGTCCCGGCGGCTGATCACCCAGAACCTGGACCGCGTCGACGAGGGGGTCGGGGGCATCGCTGCCACGGCCCGGCACAACCTGCGTGTGTTCACCGAGAACTTCGTGGAGGCTCTGCCCGTCCAGATCGAGCGGGCCGACGCCAAGGACGTCAAGCGGTACCTGGCTGACTGGATCCGGGACACCTTCAAGGAGTGGATCGAGCGGGAAGGTCGTGACATCGCCTTCAGCCTGGAGGATCTGGCCGAGGAGATCATCGAGATCACCAACGCAAGCCTCCAAGAGGTCGTCGGGACTCTCCGGGAGGAGCTGGGGCTCTCCGGGGATCTCGACCTCGACGTGGACACCATCGGCTACGATGTCAGCGTCTTCGCCCTGGGGACCCTGGGGGTGTCGATCCTCCTCTTCGCCAACGCCCTGGTGGGAGGCCTCTTGACGTTGGCGACCCCGGTGCTGGCCTTCTTTTTGAAGGGTCGGGTCGACGATAAGCTCAAGGAGCGGGCCCGGGAAGAGGGCGTGGCCTCCATCCGCCAGGCCAGCGAGCTGATCGAGGAAGAGCTGCTGCGGATGATCCACAACTACGGCGACCGCCTCAAGGAGTTCATCGAGCACGCCGGCGACCGCCTCTACGGGCAGATCGAGGAAGCCCTGGAGCAGGTGCAGCGGGAGACCGTGGACGACGCCGACCGTCAGGAGCTGATCGCCAGCGTCGACGAGCGTCTGGCGGAGCTGAAGGTGTTGAGTCGCCACATCCAGGCCGCTCGGGGCAAGATCTAACAGGATCTAAAGGGGTTTGAGATGACCACGGGCATCGCCGTCGCTGTAATCGGTCTTGGGGCGCTGATCTTCGGGGTTGTCTTCGCCCACCGCGTGGCCCAGCGGATCGCCGCCATCCGCCGGTGCCCTCCGGGGCAAACCCGGGAGGTGATGCCCGGCCTGGTCACCCGCCCTACCTGGGAGGGCTCGGCCAGCCACCGATGGGAGCGCTCCGTCCAGGAGGCGGAGCGATCGATCCTGCAACGATACGCCTTATCGGGCATGGAGAGCGCCTCGGCCCTCCGGTTGGCCGGCGAACTGGACCAGCCCCTCTCGGTGGTCGAGGCGGCCCTGGAGCGGATGCGGGAGGAAGCGCCCGTGGACCTCGAGGTCACGAGGAGCGGGGATCTCCTACACACCTTCTCGGCCGTGGATCTCCAACAACTTCAGAAGCGTCGAGCCGAGGGAGCCTCGTTTCTGACGCTCCTGACCACGCTGGCAGCCCTGGTGAACATTGGGGCAGTGTGGCCAGTGTTGATGGTCCTCCTGGTGTCGGTGATCACGCTGGATCTGCTGCTGGGGACCGCTGTGTCGGAGGACGCCGTCTTGTTGGGGCTCCTCGGCCTGGCTGTGATCGGCGGGGTGGTGGGGGCGGCCTGGGCGGGGAGTCTTGCGATCCGGTACCTGCTGCGGCCCCGTCAGGGACGGCTGAAGCTGACCATGGCCCAATTCAAGGGGCTCCGAAAGAAGCTGAAGACGAAGGTGAAGCAAGAGCGGACCGACTGGCGAGGCCGGGTGACGGCGGCGCCGATGTACATGGCCACGACGGCGGTGCCCTTCAGCAAACGCAGGAAGATGCGGGAGGAGTACCTGGAGGAGCAACGAAAAAAGAGCGACCGCGGCGGAGGCGGCGGTGGCGGCGGTGGTGGTGGCGGCGGAGGCGGTGGAGGCGGAGCCGCAGCCGGGGCAATTCACGTCCTCTTTATTCTCTTCTACCTGTTGCTGGTCGCCTTTTGCCTCTTCACCCTCTTTGTGTGGAGCCGTGGTCTGTATCGAGCGGTGCGGATGCGCAATCCCGAGGCCGAGACCTACGGACCGGCCCATTGGGTCCGGCTTGTGGACGACGCCGGTTGGTATGAGCGGTTCTTACCCACCAACGATCTGGTCTCCCGAATGGTTCGGGCGGTGCGGCGGTCCCTGGTCCATCGACGGCCTCAGGATCTGCAACTCACAGGGCGGATCCTGGTCCGGGTGGGTCTTGAACGGGAGTATTTTCGAGCCCTGGAGATCGCCCTCTGGGAGGGGTTGGACCTCTCGGAGGCTACCGAGGTGGGCGCCCGGATCGCTCAGCGGTTCGGTGGTGAGATCCAGGTGGCCGAGAACGGGGAGTTGGTCTTCACCTTTGATCGGGAGCGGGCCCTGGAGGCCAATCCCCCCGTTGGCGAGACCTGCGAGTATCTGGACCTGCCGGAGGATCGGCTGCGAGGCCTGAGAAAGAGCGTGGATCACCCCGAGGCCGACGGCCTGCCGGTCAACCTGGTGGGCCTGAAGATGATCCACCTGAGAGCGGCGGACTGGCTCGTGGGAGGCACGGTGGCCGTCTTCTTGACGGCCCTGTGGCTCTTCCTCTTCGTCGATCCGATGACCCTCGAGGGGGCGTCCCTGGTCATGCCCCAGACCCTGGGGATGGTCCTGTGGAGTCTGGGGCCTCTGTTTATCCTGGGGACCTACCTCTTCGCCCTGGCGACGCTCTGCCTGGCGACCACGGTCCGTTATCTGGCGGTTCAGTCGGCCCGAGAGGGGGTCCAGCGAGACGGCCGTCGGGTAGTGGCCCTGGCCATCGACGAGGCGTTGCGAAAAGGTCGGGACGAGGTGGATCTGGAGCTCTACTTTAAGCGGCTCAACCGTGCCTTCGATCTGGTCGACGACAGCTTTACCCGGACCTTCTTCCGCCGGGAAGGCGAGGGGTTTCTGATCGATCTGGGCCTCGATAGGGAGCTGGAGTTCAATGACCTGGGGCATTTGAAACCCCTGAAGCTGAAGTCGTTGCGAGAGCGCCTTGAGGGGGCCACGCCATCGGACGACGAGCGCCGGGCCACCGAGCGTGACGCCGACGAGGTGGTCTTCCAGACGCGGCGAGAGCACGCCCGGGTGCGGTCGCTGGCCACGGCTCGGTGAAGCGAGCTCGACCCGAACCGGGGGGCGCGGCTTAGCCCGGGCAGTCGTGGAAGGCGATGCCCATGGGGTTGCGGAAGGGGTTGTAGATGGGGGTCATGAAGTCGACCCGGATGGTGGTGCGGGGCCCGAAGGCGACCTCCTCCCAGCCATCGAGGCCGCCGCCAGCGGCGGCGGCCTCGAAGACCTCCATCAACTGGAAGCTTCGCCGGGCCTCTCCTTCGAAGGTCCCCTGGATGTAGTCGTCGTCGGTCCATCGATGGATCGTGAGGGTCCCTCGCCCCATGTCGACCATGAAGTTGTCGATCTCGTCGTAGATGGACAGGGAGAGGCCGTCATAGGCGAGGCTACCGCCGGCGGGTAGGATGCCGGCGCCCCCTTCCTGAATCGCCAGGGGGGTGAAGAACCCGCCGTTGCCTCGATCGAGGGCGTCCGGGAGGGTCCGGAAGCTGATGTCGATATTGTTCTGCACGTAGTTCGCCGTGAGCCCACCATACCGACCGAAGGAGGCGTTCACCTCGCCGGAGAGGCGAACGTTGAAGTAGCACTCGCAGCCGCCGACGCGGACCAGGGCGCTCTCCTCGAGGTCCGTGCCGTCCAGGCGAGCCCGGACGGTGAACTCACCGACCTCGGTGCCCCGGAAGAGCCCGTTGTCGTCGATGGAGCCCCCCGTGGAGGACCAGGTGATGGTGGGGTTGTCGGTGCGAGCCGAGATGATGGCCTCGTACTGCAGCTCCCCGCCCTCGCCGATGCACTTCACCTTGGGATCGATGTCGAGGTACTCGTCGTTGCGGATGATCTGCAGCGCCTGTCGAGGGGGCGGGTCGCATTCGGGAGTCCGGAGCCCGTCGGTGGATCGACTCTGGAGTACCAGGAAGACCGGGAATTGGTCGGGATCTGTAGGGGTCTGGACTTCTGCGGAGTGGAACCCGTCGGGCGTCGAGTCCGTGGAGAGGATCTGGGCCCCCTCGGAGAGGACGAGCCACTGGGCGCGAGTATCGTGGGCGAGGTTCACCTCTCCGGTGACGGTGATCACGTCGCCGGGGTGGGCGCTCCGATCACTCCAGTGGACGTGGACATCGAGGGGATCGACCCGGACCGGGCCGTGCCACCGGGAGGAGAGTTCGTTGGTGTCCGGGGGGAACCCGATGGCGTTCACCAGGATCCGACCGGTGCCAATGAACATCTGCTCGTAGTCGTTGTCGCTGAGACCGGGCACGAACCCCTCGTTGCAGAATCCTCGCTCGTGATCTTCGGCGCGGCCGCGATTGCCCACGGCGCTCTGATAGCGTACCTCCCGGTGTCGATTTCCCAGTGTGAAGGGGCCCCAGGGCCCGGGTTTCACGTAGCAGATGCCCTGGCCTTCGTAGAGGAAGTCGACGCCACCGGACTGGGCGGCGCTGGTCACGAGGCCGAGGATGTTGGCCACGAACTCGTTGGCCAGGGCGTTGCCCATGTTCAGCTTCTCCACGGCGGCTTCGATCAACCCCACGGTGCGGTCTCCGGCGAGCTCCCCGAAGGCCCCGGGGACTTCGCTGCGGAACTGCACGAGCTGGGAGAGGATCGCCGTCACCACGTCGGCCAGGGCGTCGACGATGTCGGCGGTGGCGTCCCAACCCAGGGACTCGGCGGTGACCTGGTAACCGGAGAAGGAGTGGATGGACTCGTCGTCCTCCCAGATCAGGCTGCTGTAATCGTCCACGGAGGGATCCACCAGGACCCGGGGCAAGGTGTTGGCGTGGGCGCTGCGCAGGAGGAGGTCGAAGGTGAAGAAGAGGCCGATCAGGGATCCGGCGATGCCCACTCCCGGGACGAGCCCGATCAGGCTGAAGGCGGTCTGACCGAGCTCCACGGTTCCCCGGAGAGCTTCGGCGTTGTGGGCTTTCCACATGTAGGAGCGGAGCTCGTCAGCGTCGTTGATCTCTACGTCTACCCGGTTGGAGAGGAAGGAGCACAGGGGCTGCTCGATGGTGGCGATGTCGTCGTCTCGGAGCGGCTGTTGAAGAGAGAACACGGGATCGATGGCGTACTCGTGGCCTTCGTCGACGACGGCTTGCAGGGCTTCCTGAAGGCCCTCGAGGATCCCGGACCGGGCGAGCAGGGCGTCGGCGATGGCCTTCTCCTCGGCGGTGATCTCCATGATCTCGCCATCTTCCAGGATGGCCATCACGGAGTCGGGGTTGTCGGGGTGATCCATTACCCAGAGCCGAAGGGCCAGGGGGACCATCATGGCCGGCAGCTCGTCGTGGGGGGTGTGGACGATCTCGTCGGGATCAAAGCCCCAGAGCTCCACGAGGGCTCGAGTCAGCTCGGTGGAGGCGGCGATGATCTCCTCGAAGGTGCCTTCGGGGCCCGGCGGCAGTGGCTCCAGGGTCAGCTCGAGTTCGTCGTCGCAGGCGATCTCGGTGTCGTGGAAGGACAACCGGGCGGTGCCGCCATCGATGCCGGCCGGGTGGGCGGGGGCCACGAAGTAGTGGACCCGCTCTTCGGTGTCGAAGAGGACGGGCAAGAAGAGCTCGTCGTCGTAGCCGTCGTAGGTGACCTCCACGCCGAAGGGGCCGTCCCAGGCGCCGAGCATCCCGTCGTTGGTGTACTTCAACACCAGGAGCGAGACGTCGACCCGATCCAGGGGTACTGCCGAGGGCTCTTCGATGGCCACGGCGTAACAGAAGGGCTCGAGCTCCAGCTCGTCGACCTCGACGTACTCCTTGCCGTACTCATCGGGGGCGAATTGGGTCAGGCAGTTGCAGCCCGGCAGGCTCGTGGTCACGGCGAAGAGGGCGAACCCTGTGATGGCGAGTCGAGTGGTGCTGGATCTCATCGGAGTTTCCCCGGTGTAGAGCTGTGTCGCCGGAGAGGGTAGCGAAAAGGGATCTCATGGACAAACCCCCCACCGGTGCTTACAATTGAACCAGGGTCGGCTTCTGCCGTGTTCGTGCGAGTTTCGATAACAAAGAAACCCCGTACGCATATAAAAGGGAGCGGTCACTAGCGCAACGCGAACCTGCCTTCTGGAACGGACCAGTGAGGACTTTCAAGAAGCGCCACTTACTGCGCCCACCTGGTAAAACACCGGGTTTCTACATCAAACTTCAATAACGGCACCCTGCAGTTCGTCGACCTCATGGATGGCGGCGTCTTCGGACGCCGCCTCCGCCTTTTCTTGGCCTCCTTTTCTTGCGCAGTAGTGCGAGTCGTTGCGAGTATTTCATGATGGAAGCCATCGTCCTGGTCTTAAACCTTCTGGAGAAGGTCTCCGTGCTGGTGGCCACGGCTCTCTTCCTCTTGCTCTTACGCCCCGCCGAGGTGTGGCTTGGGGAGACCGGGGCCCGGGCCTCTCTGCGTCGGCGGGCGTTTCTTGTGATCCTTTTGGGGGCCCTGGCGGTCTGGGGGACCTTTCTGGGGTTCGAGGTAGAGGGGACGCAGTTCAACATTCGGATGGTGGGCATCATCGTCGCCGGGTATCTGGGCGGCGTCGGGGTGGGGGTGGTGGTGGGCGCCGCCGCCGGAGGTCTCTACGCGTTGGAGATCGGCAATGAGATGAGCCCCTACGTGTTCTTGGCCAGCGTTCTCAACGGCGGGCTGGCGGGCCTGTGGTCGAGGCGGTGGGGCACGAAGATGGCGTCTGTCACCGTGGGGGCCTTCGTGATCCAGGGGATCCAGCATGTGGCCATCGCCGCCGTGATGGCTCCGGTGAATCTGGAGCTCACCATCGCCCAGAGTACGCCAGTGCAGCTGCATATCGCCAAGGTCACGGCGAACTCCGTGGGGATCCTCCTCTTCATGGGGCTCTTGAGCCTGGTCCGAGAGCTGGAGGCCGCTCGCCAGGAGGCGATGGTCTCCCGGGCGGACGCCCGGGCGGCCCGTCTGGAGGCGTTGCAGTACCAACTGCAGCCCCACTTTCTCTTTAACCTGTTGAACACGCTGTCCTATTTGATCCGCACCAGCCCCGATCGGGCCCGGGAGCTCACTATCGATCTGGCCGACTTCTTGCGATACACCCTGGATCGAGAGGGAAAAGACACGACCCTTCGGGACGAGCTGGAGCAGATCGAGCGGTACGTGGAGCTCGAGCGGGCCCGGTTTGGGGAGGGCCTGCGGTTCACCGTGGATCTCCCCGACGACGAGGAGGTGCAAGAGGTCCTCGTGCCACCTCTGATCTTGCAACCCCTGGTGGAGAACGCCATCCGTCACGGCTCCCGGGAGGGGGCGGTCGTGGTCCACGTGGAGGTGCTCCGCCGGGGAGGGGAGTTGGTGATCGCCGTCGCCGATGACGGCCCGGGTCCCCCGAAAGATCCCATGCCCCTGGACGGCTCCGTAGGCCTGACCAATGTCAGCGAGCGGCTGTCCCGGTTCTTTCGGGATCAGGCTTCGCTCACGCTCACCACAAACCCCGGTGGTCAGGGAGCCCGGGCCGAGGTGATCCTGCCCATGAATCCCACGGAAGACACTCCCGGGCTGGCCGATCAAGCTCGGAAGACTCTTCGCACCGTCGTAGAGCTTGACAAGGGTCGCCACCAGAAGTAGCTTCCCTCGCCACATGGTGGGCGTAGCTCAGTCGGTTAGAGCGCAGGTTTGTGGTACCTGAGGTCGCGGGTTCAATTCCCGTCGCCCACCCTTCTTACGGAAATCAGAGGTCGGAGGTCAGAGGGCAGAATCGGCGAGGTCGTCTCGCCGCAGCTCTGTGTCGTTCTGCCAAGTTCTTGGATTCTCGGATGGACCCCTTCTTCTATGTTGTGGCGGCTTGCGTCTTCGCCTTGGCCGTCCTGAACGTTCTCGTGAAATGGTACTTTCGTAACGAAAGACGAGAGCGTCGAGGTCAGAGTCCTTCACTTTGGAAGGGGGTCGCCGAGGAGTTGGGGCCGGGAGTTCGTCGCCTTGGCTCGTGACCTCGACGCAGGGATGGCGAGGGTGGCCCCCGAAGAGGATTCGGGGGCGGCCCAAGAGGCCTACGTAGAGGCCGAGGAACTGGCGACGAGCTCGACCTGGTAGTTATCTATTAGCTGTGGATCCTGCGGGCGCCGACGATGGCGCGGAGGATGGCGACCTCGTTCATCACGGCCTCCGGTCCGAGGGCGGCGATGTAGAGGCGGCGTCCGCCGGCGCGGAACACGCAGCAGGAGACCTCGTCGTCGGCCAGGTCGGGGCGGTGATCCCGAAGGCGTTGCATGTGGACGTCTCGGGAAGCGGGGAGCATGGCCATGGCGGGCAGCAGGGCTCCCAGGCTCTTCATCAGGGGCGTGGTCCGGCGGGGGGTGGCCGCCGTGACGACGCCGTTCTCGTCGGCGATCAGGCAACACTCCAGGCCGAAGTCCTTGACCACCTGGTCGAGTTGATACCCCACAGCGATCTCGGGATCCTCGGAGCGGCGCCGCCGCTGTTCGCGCTCTTGCAACATGTTGACCTTCCTTGGTCGTCGGTATGGTGAGTCTCCATCATCGATGCTACCGCGATGGTCTGGGGTGGCAAGTTTTTCCGAGCCCTTACTCAGCCCTACTCCGCCTCGAGTCCGTCGACGGCCACCAACAACCGATAGATGGTCAGATCTAGCTGGAGCTCCTCCTGAATCATCGAGAGCTGGGCGAGCTGGACCTGATCCCGGGCGGCGATCACGTCGAGTTGGGAGGCCACGCCAAGCCGGAAGGAGGTCTCGGCCTGCTCCAGGCTGCGGGTGGCGAGCTCCACGACGGTGCGAGACGCCTCGAGCTGGGTGCGGGCGCCCTCGATCTCGGAGGATACCTGGTCGATCTCGCTCTCGATCCGGTGGCGGCGTTGGCTCGACTGGAGCTCGGCGGCCAAGAGCTGGGCCCGGGCCTGATCGACCTCGGCCTCTCGGGCGCCGCCGTCCCAGATCACCCACTCGGCGCCGAAGATCAGTCGCCACTGGGGGTCGCCGGGTTGCAGGGCCGTGCCCTTGCCGCCGCCGAAGGTGAAGGTCGCCGAGAGGGAGGGCAGGTACCGGTAGTAGACCTCTCGGACGGTCCAGAGGGCGAAGTCCTCCTGGTGGCGGTCGGCCTGAAAGCCGGCCCGGTTGGACTCGGCCCGGGCCATCAGATCCTGGCCTGTGGGAAGCTCAGGGCGAGTGGTGGGGAGGACGTCGAACTTGTCGTCGGTTTGGAGAAGCTCGGCCATGGCCTTTCGGGCCTGGGCGAACTGCACCCGGGTGCGGTCGAGATCCACCAGCCGCTGTTGGAGCTCCAGCTCGGCCCGGGTCAGCTCGAACTCTGTGGAGGTCCCGGCTCGGACCTGTGCGGCCGTGAAGTCCCTCATGGTCTGGGCGGAGAGGACCTGCTGGGCCGAAAGATCGATGGTCCTGCGCAGGAGCAAGAGCTGGAAGTAGCTCTGAATCACAGCCTCATCGAGGGACTCCCGGGTTATGTCCACCTGGGCCTGGGCCAGATCTCGCTGTGCGTGGGCGCCGTTGAGCATCGGCCAGGCCCGGAAGTTCACGCCTACCCGGGCGCTGAGAGACCACTGGTAGTCCGTGCGGGGCTGGACCACGGTTTCGGGAAACTCGATGCCAGGGGGCAGGTTGTCGCCGGCGATGTCGAGGATCACCTCCTCCTGGTTGATGATGTAGTTGCCGCTGGCCGAGAAGGTGGGGAGCACGGACGCCCAGGCCTGGCGGATCATCCCCTCGGCGACTCGCACCTGGGTCTGGGCGATGGCCACATCATAGCTCTCCTCCTGAACCCGAGCCCGGGCATCGGCGAGGGAGAGCTCTCGGGTGACCGGGAGTTCCACGGAGGTGGGGATCTCCACCTCGTCGAGGTCCACCCGGGCCACCGCCGTAGGATCGTCGCCGGTGAAGAGGGGCTCCTCGCCCTCGTCGGCCTGGGCTATGGCGGGGACCACCATCAGCACGAGGGTGATCACCAGCCCGGCCCCGATCAGCCGCCGCATGATCCGCCGGCCGAAGTCGGAGATATCATCAAACACGGAATACATAACGGGTACCATGATCAAGGTCATCAACGTAGCCACCAGAAGGCCGCCGACCACGACGGTCCCCATGGGGCCCCACATCTCCACAGACTGTCCACCGACGACGATCTGGCGGTTGACGAAGTCAATGCTCACCCCGAGGACGATGGGCATCAACCCCAGGATTGTGGTCACCGCTGTGAGCATGACGGGGCGGAATCGCACAAGCCCCCCCTGTACCAGGGCTTCTCGCCGATCGTAGCCCCGATCCCGGAGCTGGTTGATGTAGTCGATCATCACGATCGAGTTGTTCACCACGACCCCGGAGAGGCTGATGATCCCGATGCCGGTCATGATCACTCCGAAGGGCATTCCGGTGACCATCAGGCTCCATAAGACACCGATGAGGCTCAATAAGACGGTGAAGAGGATGATGAAGGGTTGGACGATGGAGTCGAACTCGGTGACCAGGATCAGGGAGATCAAGAAGACCGCGGCCAGGAGGGCCTTGAAGAGGAAATCGCCGGCCTCCTCGGTGTCCTGCTGCTCCCCGGTGTACCGGATCTCGTAGCCCGCCGGGATGGGGATGGCCTCCACCCGCTCTTGGACCTGAGCCAGGAGGTTGGCGGGGAGGAAGCCGTCGGCGTTATTGCCGGAGATGGTCACTACCCGCTCCTGATCCTTGCGGCGAATGGAGCCGCTGCCGCCGCGGACCTCTACGGTGGCCACCTCGCTCAAGGGGATGTGGACGCCGTCGTTATTCACCACCGTGAGGTGGTAGATATCGCTGATGGCCTCCCGGCGATCGGGGCGCATCCGGACCATGATGTCGTACTCGTCGTCGCCTTCCCGGAACTTGCCGGCCTCTCCGCCGTGGACAGCGGTCCGGACCGCCTGGGCGACGGCCTCGGTGCTCAGGCCCAGGAAGGCGGCTCGCTGACGGTCGATGTCGACGTGGATCTCGGGCCGGGTCAGCTCCAGGTTGTCCCGGAGGTCGATGATCCCCGGGATGGGCCGGATCTCCTCCATGATCTGCTGGGAGAGGCGGGCCAGGGTGGTCAGGTCCTCGCCGGCGATCTCGACGGAGATTGGCGTCCCCGTAGGAGGCCCCATGTTCTGGAGCTCCACGACGACCTCGGCGCCGGGCAGACGGTTGTAAATCGCCCGCAGGCCCTCGATGAACGCGAAGGGATCGCTCTGCTGCTCCTCGAGCTTCTTGAGCTCCACGGTGATCTGGCCGTAGTGAGTGGCTTCCCCACCGCCGCCGACCTGGCCGCCCCCCTGGGTGCCCGTGTCGGTGATCCAGGCCGTGACCAGATCGGGCTCGGCCCCCAGCGGGGGCTGCATCCGCATCAACATGGCGTCTGTGGTGTCCAGGTTGGTGCCGTCCGGCAGGGTCACCTCGATGCTGAACTGCTCCGGCGTGGTGGAGGGGAAGAACTCCACTCCCCGGGAGGTCTGGCCGAAGGCGTAGAAGGTTCCGAAGAAGAGGACCGCCGCCAGGATCCCCACGAAGATCCGATGTCGTAGAGACCACTCCAGAGTCCGTCGGTAGATTCGGTAGACCCGGAGGTCCGGCACGGAGTCGGGGTCGAGCTTCGGGCCGTCTTTCACGTTCAGGAGGGTGGCGCAGAGGGTGGGGTTGATCACGAGCGCCACGAAGAGGGAGCTCAAGAGGGTGATGATCACCGTCAGGGGCAGAAAGCCCATGAACTCGCCCATGATCCCCGGCCAGAAGAGGAGAGGGAAGAAGGCCGCCACCGTGGTGAACGTGGAGGCGATGATCGCCCACCCCACCTCGGTGGTCCCGTCGAGGGCGGCCTGCACCCGGGTCTTGCCCTCTGAGGCGTGGCGGTAGATGTTCTCGACGATCACGATGGCGTTGTCGACGAGCATCCCCAGAGCCAGGAGCAGGGCGAAGAGGACCACCATGTTCAGGGTGACCCCCATGAAGGAGAGGACCAGGAAGGTGATCAACATGCTCAAGGGGACGCTGACGGCCACGAAGAGGGCGTTGCGGATCCCTCCCATGAAGAGGAAGAGCACCAGGAGGACCAGGAGCATCCCGCTGATGATGTTGTTCTCCAGCTCCTGGACGGTGGAGGCGATCATGGCCGACATGTCGTTGACGATGGTGATCTCGATGCCGTCGCCGGCCCGTTCCTGATGGATGTCGATGATCGCCTTGGCCTCCTCGGCGATAGAGACGATGTTCTCGCCGCCGCGCTTGACGATGGCCAGGGAGACGTTGGGCTTGGTGACGAGCTCTCGAGAGCCGTCGGCCTGGTCCTGCCACAGGGTCAGGCGGCTGTAGGTGGTGGGATCTTTAAAGCCGTCCCGGACGTCTGCGACGTCCCGCAGGTACACGGGCTCGCCCTCCTCGGCGGAGACGATGATGTCCTTGATGGGCTCGATCTCCCGGAACTCGCCGGCGACCCGGACGATGTAGGTCATGGACCCGATGTCCAGGGATCCACCGGGTAGGTTGATGTTCTCGGTGCGGACGGCGTTGATCACCTGGTTGGGGGAGACGTCGTGGGTCCGGAGTTTCTCGGGGTCGAGGTCGATCTGGATCTCCCGCTCGACGCCACCGGCGAGGTTGGCCTGCAAGACGCCGGGGATGCTCTCCAGATCGTCCTGGATGTCCTCGGCGAGCTGCTTGAGGCGAACGGGATCGAGATCGCCGGCGATATTGGCCACCAGGATGGGCCAGTCGCTGGCGTTGATCTCGATGATCTCCGGATCTTCGGCGTCCGCCGGGAGATCGGGGCGGACCTTGTCGATCTCGCTGCGGATCCGCTGGAGGGCGTCCTCGATATCGATCTCGGGATCGAACTCGAGGACCACCAGAGAGACGCTCTCCGCGGAAGTGGAGGTCATGGCGTCGAGATCCCGGAGGTTCTTAAACTGGCGCTCCAGGGGGATCGTGACCAGGGTCTCCATGTCCGCCGGGGACACCCCGAAGTAGGGTGTGGAGACCATCACCACCGGGATGGCGATGTCCGGGGCGGCCTCCCGGGGGAGGTTCACGTAGGCGATCAGGCCGCCGATGATGATGGAGAGCAGGAGGACGTAGACGGAGACGGCGTGGCGTACCGCAAACTTGGTAACGATCATGAGGGCTCCTCCTCGCCGCCGGCGACCTCTCGGGCCTCCAGAGGCTTCCCGGCCTCGGCTTCTTCCTCTTCAGCGGGGGGGGCCCCGATGAGATCCGCCTCGGGCTGGCGCTCGTTGTCGATCACCTCTACCCGGGCGCCGTCGATCAAGCCCCGATGGCCGCGGAGGATCACCTCGTCGCCGGTAGACAGGCCGTTGAAGACCACCACCTCGCGGATCGAGCCCGGGCCCAGGGTGACCGTGCGGACCCGGGCGACGCCGTCTTCCACGACCATGGCCTCCCGGCCCCGGAAGCCCTCCAGGATAGAGTCCCGAGGGACCATCACGACGTCGTCGTATTGCTGGCGTTCGAAGTGGAGGCGAGCCCGCATGCCGGGGCGGATGTGGTGGTCTTCGTTGTCGACTCGGATCTCCACCCGGTAGGTCCGGCTCACGTCGGTGGCTCGAAGGGCGACCCGGTGGACCCGGCCCTGACGGGTCTCGTCGAGGGAGGGGAAGTAGACGTCGATCTCTTCGGCGCCGCGGACGTACCGGATCTCTGACTCCGGGACCTGGGCGTGGACGACGACGGTATCAAAGTCGATCACCTCCGCCAGGGGGGTGCCGGCGTTGGCGAACTCCCCGGGGTCGGCGAACCGCACCGAGAGGTACCCGGCGATAGGGCTGGTAACGTGGTTTCGGGAGACGCTGAGCTCCCGCTGGCGCAGGCTCTGGCGAGCGTTGGCCAGCTCCGTGCGGGCTCCGTCGAGCTGCTGGGCCGTGGCGAGGCCCTCCCGTCGGAGCTCTTCGATCCGCTGGAGCTCCCGCTCGGCGGCCTCCACCTGGGTCTGGAGCACGGCCAGGCCGGCGGCGTCGACCTCGACGTCGATCTGAAAGACCCGCTGGCCTCGGCGAACCTTTTCGCCCTCTTCGAGGTGGGCCCGCAAGATCCGGCCCGGCACGTCCGAGGAGAGCTGCACCGCCTCCAGGGGTTGGGCCGTGCCCAGGACCTCGAAGCGATCCACGAAGCTGGTGGACGTCACCGTCAAGGTGTCCACGGGGGCTCCGGCCCGTTCCTCAGCGACGGGCTGGTCGTCAGGTTGGCAGCCGACGACGAGGAGGCTCAAGAAGAGGACGCTGAAGAGGAGCGTGGAGAAGACCAGCGGGGAGTGGGGCAAACGCATTACGACTCCTGGGAGAGATCCCCGGCACCAAAGAAGAAGAAGTCCAACATTCGGTCCAACACCTCATCGCCCCAGAGGTCGATCTCCGGTGGGGCGACCAGCTCCTGAGCCGCCAGGGCACCCATCAGGTGGTTGGACACGAGTCCCATGAACCGCTCCGTCAGCAGCCTGGCGTCGTGGCCAGGGCGGGGACGGAGCTCTCCATGGTCGAGAGCGCGTTGGAAGACGGCCTCCACGGGCTCGTGGGACCGCTGCAGGTAGGTCAAGAGGTCGCACTCCGGGCGGCCCTGGGAGGGGCCGAAGATGGCGGCGTAGACGAACCGCAGGGTTTCGGGGCTCTCCCGGCAGGCCTGAAAGTACATCTGCCCCAGGGCTCGGAGCCGACTCCGCAGGGGTCCGCCTTCGGAGAGGACCGCCTCGGTGGTCTCGTAGAGGGAGTCGAAGAGCACGGCGATCAGCCGCCGGTAGACCCCTTCCTTGCTCTCGAAGTAGTAGTAGAGCATGGGGTTGGTAACCTGGGCCTCTTTGACGATCTCCCGGACGCTGGTGGCGGCGTAGCCTTTCTGGGCGAAGAGGCCGATGGCGGCCACCAGGATCTGGGCGGCGATCTCATTCATCCCGGCTTCTACGAAGCTCTCTACGAGGTTCCCCGCCTCGTTGATTCCCGGCGAAACAGCCATACCGACCTTACGTTCACGACCTTACTTAACGCTCGTTAAGACCGGGGTGACCTTACGCTCCGCCCCTGAAATGTCAACCGGTAGCCCTCAAGAAAAAACGAGGGGCGCCCCACAAGGAGGCGCCCTCGAAAAAAACGGTCGGGGAGGTCAGGACCTCAGATCTTGATGATCTCCACGCCGCGCTCGGGCTGGTCTCGTTCGTCCTTGGGGCCGTCGAACTCCCGCTCCGGCCAGTAGGGCAGGGGGAGTTCCAGGTCCAACTGGGGACGCTGGTGACGCTGGCGCTCGCGTTGTTCTCGCTGGCGCTTCAGCTCGTCGTAGATGATGAAATCGGGCAGCATGGTCAGATCCTCCGTTTGAGGACAGCGACATCAGGCACCGAATACTTCCAGACATCGTCGCGGTGATGAGCCCGGAGTGTACCGGCCGCCTTCTGAGAGTTGAACGTGCAGGAACCGTTCCATATTCACGAGAAATTAATTTCTCGCCGGATCGGTCTGTGCCGAAGCACCTCTCACCTTTAAATTATAAGCGCAAATCGCTGTCGGTCCACTCCTTTCTCCCCGACCCCTGGCCGGGGGACCTACCCTCCTTATCGGGAGATCGGAGCAAACCTTGTCCAACCTGTCGATAATTGTGGGGTCTTAGAGCCCCAAGAGGCGCCGAATGGCGTCCAGGAAGAACCCGGCGATCGCCTCCCCGGCGGTCCGCCGGCGGGTCCGGGCCGTGGGGTTCTTCTCGAAGAACACCGCGCCCTCTCCTTCGAAGGTATCCACCACCAGGGGCTCTCGTCCGGGATCGACGAGATAGGGCAAGAAGGTCGCCGTGCGGCGGGTCTGGTAGGTAAGGCGAGTGTCGAACCCGAGCACCAGGTGCATCCGCTTTTCCTCGAGGCCGTCGACGGCCCGGCCGCTGACGTCGCCGTAGCCCTCGAGGATCAACGAGCCCGTGCCGCTGAAGATCAAGAACCGCACCTGAGAGGTCGCCCAGGCGTGAAGACTGGACAGCCGCCAGGCCGATCGGATCTTGATGTCCCCCGTCAGGGCCACCACGTGGCTGGCTCTGAGCACCACTCCGGGGTGGCCCTTCAGATCGATGCGCATCAGATAGGCGTCGGGATCGTCGGGGGTCCCCAGGTTCACCTCCCGGAGCTCCTCGCCATCGCCGCTGTCCAGGCGGGTCAAGAGCACCAGGCCGCTGAGGTAGCTCAAGTTCGGGGCGGTGCGATCGAAGAAGATCTCGCTCTTGGCCCCCTGGCGGTCGGATTGGATGTAGCCCGGACGGGCCAGGAGCCGCCCCCCCTGTGGGACTCCCACGGTGAGTGTCCGGGCGCCTTCGCTCCATGTGACCTCTCCGTTGGCGTGGCGATCGGTGAGCTGGATCGGCTCGGCCCGGCTGACCAGGGGCATCCCCACGAAGTACCAGAGGGTTCGCCGCAGGAAGGGGGCGGAGAAGATCAGGAGCGCCACCAGCAAGAGCTGTGGCCACTGCCGTTGGAAGGCCATCCACAGCCAGTTGGCCTCCCGGAGGATCGCCTCCTCGGCCTGAAGCTGGGCGATCTGATCTTCCAAGGCCTGTCGTTCTCGCTCGATCTCGTCGAGGCGAGCGACGGATCCATGGAGCTCCTCTCGCCATTGGGCGGTCTCGAGCTCCAGCCGCTCCTGGGCCCGCTGTCGGTGGGCCTCGCTGTCCTGGCGAGCCCGCTCCTGGAGGTGGCGGCTGGTGTCGTGGAGGAGCTCCCGCTGCCGCTGGGAGCTCTGCTGAAAGTCCCGCATTCGCTGACGCACGGCCCGGCAGGCCCACCACTCCAGGGGATTCCAGGTGGAGCAGGCTTCGGCCTCGGCCCGGCGGATCGACTCCTCGACGGCCCGGCGGTTCTCCTCCACCGTGGATCGGACCCGCTCCATCTGTTCGTTGGCGGCGGTCTCGATGGCTCGCAGATCGGCCTCGAGCTCCTCCTCAAACCGGGCCTGCTCGGCGTCGAGCCGCATGGTCAGGGCCGTGTGCCGGGCCCGATGGGCCGTGGCCTCCCCGTGCCGCACGGCGATGGCCTCCACGTTCTCAAGGGTCGCCGTCTGGAGCTCGTCCAGGCGTCCCGGGGCCTCCATGACCTCCCGAACCGTGGGCCCCGCCTCGGCCACCACGAGATACCCCAGGAAGAGCAGCCCCATCAGACCCACCAGGATCAGGGCGCTCTTCACGAGCGTGGTCACTATCGCTGCCAGCAGATGCATTCAGGTCCTCACCAATCCAGCCAGGTCAGCTACTGAATCACTCTTCCCCGTGAGGAATCAACCGGGGATCTGCACCGCTGTGTCGAAATCGCCAGGAAAAGCCCACCCTCAGCAGGGCTCGTCGGACCTCCTCGCAGGTCTCTCGGGAGATCCCGTCGAGGCGGCCCAGGTCCCACTCATCGCCGGGGAGCTCGTCCAAGGTGTAGCCCATGGCGTCGGTCCCCAGCGTCGAGAGCCCTCGATCCAGGGCGTCTCGATGGTCGTCGTCGAGGTCCAGATCTCCCAGGCTCTGGGACAAGAATCGGGTGTCGAAGAGGGCCCGCAGGTTGGGCAGGACCGGGGTGGGGTCCAGGGAGCAGAGGCGAGGATCGGTGATCGTGGCCGGGCCCATGCCGTAGACGGCCATCAGGTTCTGCTCCAGCCGGAAGGTGTGAAAGGCTCGCTGCACCGGAAGCTCCAGGGCCTTGTCCCGGGCACGGCCGAGGGCCACCTCAATGGGGGCCTCCGCCGGCAGGTCAAGAGCATCCAAGAGCTCTCGGTCCAGGAGAAGGATCGCTACAGGCCACCTCTCCAGGGGCCCCCGGGCCAGGAGGTCCCCGTCGGGGGTCACGAAGAAGTCGGCCAGGATCCCGGCGGTCTCCGGCGAGCCTTCGGGATCCACGCAGCGCCGCCAGAGCCCGCGGATCTCATCCAAGAAGGCCGCCCAGCCCGCCGGATCGTCCACCAGCGCGGCCAGATGGGCGTGGATGGACACCCCCCGTCGGGGTTCGGCACACTGGCGCCGCAAGAGCTCCCGGACGGCCTGCACACCGGCCCCGGGGGATTCTCCGCACCGCCTCTTCTCTAACGCCTGGGCCACCCGCTCGCTGAACGCTCGCAGCTCGCAGAGGGATACCACCGGGGCGCCATCACAGAGGCCAGTCCACCGCTTCGCTCCTCGCTCCGGATGGGAAGACATGGATCGTTCGGTCGCCTCGCAGAACACCAGGATCAATCGGTCTCGGTGGGAGAACGCCTGGGGCCTGGGAGATCATTCCTGGGCCGGGGCCGCGGGGGGGGGGAGTCACCCCGGCACCCCCCGGCGGATCAGCTCCGCGGCCTTCAGGATATCGGGCTGCAACACCCGGTCTCGCTCCAGGAAGGGGACCTCCTTGCGGAGGGCCTTCAACGCCCGGGAGGTCCCGCGGCCCATGCGGTGGCCCTGGCGCAGATCCAGGCCCTGGCCGGCGATCAGGTACTCGATGCCCAGGATGCTCTCCACGTTGCCCAAGATCCGGTGGGCGTGGAGGCCGGCGTGCATCCCCATGGACACGTGGTCCTCCATGTTGGCGCTCGTGGGGATGGAGTCCACGCTGGCCGGGTGGGCCTGGGTCTTGTTCTCCGAGACCAGGGCGGCGGCGACGTACTGGGGGATCATCATCCCCGAGTTCAGGCCGGGCTCGTTCACCAGGAAGGCCGGCAGCCCCTCGGAGAAGTATTTGTCCGTGAGCTTGGCGCAGCGGCGCTCCGAGATGCTGCCGAGCTCGGCGATGGCCACCTTCAGGTAGTCCAGGGCCATGGCCACGGGCTGGCCGTGGAAGTTGCCCCCCGAGAGGATGCCCCCCTCCTGATCGTCGGTGGGCAGAAAGACCAGGGGGTTGTCCGTGACGGCGTTGGCCTCGGTGACGAGCACGTCGATGACGTGATCGAGGACGTCGCGGCTGGCCCCGTGGACCTGGGGCATGCACCGCAGGCAGTAGGAGTCCTGCACGTACTCCACCTTGCCCTCGATGGTCCCGGGCTG